>NCIH01000080.1:0-14421 GCA_002281975.1 Hydrogenophilales bacterium 17-64-11
CCTGCCGCCGCCGCGCGCCAGTCCGCGGCGCCGCGCCCACAGGCGGCAGCGGCCGCCGCCGCGCCGCGCCTGGTGCTGTCGGGAAAGCGCGAGGTTCCCCCCGCAACCGGCACCGCCACGCCCGGGCAGGCCGACGCCGGGCCGCCGGATCAGGCGCACGCCCATTCCGCAGAACTGGACGCCACCGAACTGTCGGACGAAAACACGGCGCTGACCCGCAAGCTTGCGCACCTGGAAGCGCAATTGGCCGCGCTGCAGCGGCGCCATGCCGAACTCGAGGCCCGCCGCGCCGCGGCTGCGGCCGCAGCCACGGCCGCGCCGCCGCCTCCCGAACGCCCCGCGCAATGGCCGCTGTATCTGCTCGCGATCGGGCTGCTCGGCGGCGGCGCGCTGGCCGCCTGGCTCCGCCGCCGTCAGGCCGCGCTGGCCGATGACGCCGCCTGGACGCGGCCGGACACAGGCGCGCTGAAAACGCTGTCCGAGATGACGCTGACGCCACCGGCGAAGCCGGAGCCCGTGCCCCAGCGGATGCCGGAGATTGCGCCGCCCCCGCTTGCCGCGGGAACCGAGGTCAAGGAAGACATCCTCGACCAGGCCGAGGTATTCATGGCGCACGGCCACGGCGAGCTCGCAGTTCATCTGTTGCAGGAACACCTGCGCGCGGCACCGGGCGAATCCCCGGTGCCGTGGCTGCTGCTGCTCGACCTGCTGCACCGCGAAGGCGACACGGCAGGCTATACCGCCGCCAGCGCAGAATGCCGCCGTTATTTCAACATCAACCTGACGGGGCACCCGGTTTCCCAGGACACCGAACCGAGCCAGGGTCTGGAAGCCTACCCGCATCTGCTGGAGCAGATGGTGAAGGTATGGAGCACGCCGGATATAGGCGCATTCTTCCACGACCTGATCTACGACAATCGTGGCGGCACGCGGGTCGGCTTCGAACCCGGCGCCTACCGCGACATCCTGTTGCTGCGCGAGGTTTCCCAGCAGCGGCTGGCCCTCGCCGCCTGAGCCGCGCGCTTCACCAAAGCGTCACCTCCGCTTCATCTGCCTGTCGCACGCCGGGCGCATGCTGCGCGCCATGGATGCAGCCGAACTCACCTGCCAGACGCTTCCGTCGCTGCGCCCGCAACTGCGCATTGCGGTGGTGACCGAAACCTACCCGCCCGAAGTCAACGGCGTGGCCATGACGCTGGGCCGGCTGGTCGACGGCCTACAGGTGCGCAACCACCAGATCCAGCTGATCCGCCCCCGCCAGCACGCCGGCGACCAGCCGCACCCCACCGCCACGCTCACCGAACACCTGCAGCGCGGCATCACGCTGCCGCGTTATGAAGGCCTGAAAATGGGCCTGCCGGCCAAGGCCGCGCTGACCCGGTTATGGACGAAACAGCGGCCGGATGTGGTGCAGATCGCCACCGAAGGCCCGCTCGGCTGGTCGGCGCTGGCCGCCGCCAACAAATTGCGGCTGCCGGTCTCGAGCGACTTCCACACCAATTTCCACAGCTACAGCCGCCACTACGGCTTCGGGCTGCTGCGCCGCGCCATCGTCGCCTACCTGCGCAAATTCCATAACAAGGCCGCCGTCACCCTGGTGCCGACCGAGGGCATCCGCCGCGAACTGATGGCGTCGGGCTATGAAAACATCGAGGTCATCGGGCGCGGGGTGGACATCAGGCTGTTTCACCCCGGCCGCCGCGACCCGGCCTTGCGCGCGCGCTGGGGCCTGGCGGACGACGAAACCGCGGTGCTTTACGTGGGGCGCCTGGCTGCCGAAAAGAATCTGCCGCTGCTGTTCCGCGCCTTCGACGGCATGCGCCAGGCGCATCCCGCAGCGCGCCTGGTACTGGTGGGCGACGGTCCGGAGCGCGCGTTCTGGCAAGCAAAACGCCCCGACGCCATTTTTTGCGGCACCCGGATCGGCGAGGCGCTGGCCGCGCATTACGCATCGGCCGACGTGTTCCTGTTTCCCAGCCTGACCGAGACCTGGGGCAACGTGACGATCGAGGCGATGGCATCCGGCCTTGCGGTGGTGGCCTACGACTGCGCCGCCGCCGAGGAAGTCATTCGCCACGGCGAGAACGGCCTCAAGGCGCCGCCCGAAGACGAGGACGCATTCGTCGCCGAGGCCGTGTCGCTGGCCCCGGCCCGTGCGCTGCAGCGCCGCCTGGGCACGGCAGCCGCCGCGCAGGCGGCGCAATTGTCGTGGGACGCCATCGTCGACGGCTTCGAGCGGGTGCTGCTGCGCCTCGCCCAGCCCCAGCCCCAGCCCGCAGCCGCCCCGCCGCCGGGCTGGCCATCCGCCGCCCCCACCCGTTAGCCGGGAGCCCGCCATGCAGCGCCGTCTGAGTCTGGTTGCCCATCATGGCCTGAATCGGCTGGCTGCCCGCGAACACGCGTGGCTGGAACGCCTCAACGGCGTGCGCCTGCCGGAATGGGAGGTCGGCCTGCTGCGGCTCGCCAGCCGCCTCGGCGACGGCGTGTTCTGGTATGCGCTGATGCTGGCGCTGCTCGTCCGGCACGGCGGGGACGCGCTGCCGGCCGTGCTGCACATGATCGTTGCCGGCCTCGCCGGCACGCTGCTCTACAAGTGGCTGAAAGGCGCCACCGAACGCCCGCGGCCGTATCAGGCCTGCCCGTCGATCTGCTGCCTGAGCGCGCCGCTCGACCGTTTCAGCTTCCCTTCCGGCCACACCCTGCACGCGGTGGTGTTCAGCCTCGTCGCCACCGCGTATTACCCGGCGCTGGGATGGCTGGTATGGCCGTTCACCGCGCTGGTCGCGCTGTCGCGCCTGGTGCTGGGGCTGCATTATGTCAGCGATGTACTGGTCGGCGCGCTGCTGGGCGCCTCGGTCGCCATGCTGGCGCTGGCGCTTTGAGCGCGTGACGCGAAGCGGCCGCTTCAGGGCGATCGTGGGCGTGGCCGGCCGCACCGCGTGGCGGGCGGCCGCAATGACGCCATGGACTGGCTCAGTCCTTCAGGTCGAAGCGATCAGCGTTCATCACCTTCGCCCATGCCGCGACGAAATCGTGCACGAACTTCTCGCGGCTGTCGTCCTGCGCATAGACTTCGGCGTAGGCGCGCAGGATCGAGTTGGAGCCGAACACCAGATCGACGCGGGTCGCGGTCCATTTGACCTGGCCGGTCTTGCGGTCGAGAAGCTCGTACAGGTTGTTGCCCGCCGGCTTCCACAGCATGGACATATCGGTCAGGCTGACGAAGAAGTCGTTCGTCAAGGCGCCTGCGCGATCGGTGAACACGCCGTGCCGGGTGCCGCCGTGGTTGGTGTCCAGCACGCGCATGCCGCCCACCAGCACCGTCATCTCGGGCGCGGTCAGGCCCATCAGCTGGGTGCGATCGAGCAGCAATTCCTCGGCGCTGACAGCGTAGTCCTTCTTCAGCCAGTTGCGATAGCCGTCGGCCAGCGGTTCCAGCACCGCGAAGGATTCGACGTCGGTCATCTCCAGGCTGGCGTCGCCGCGGCCCGGCGCGAAGGGCACGCCGACGTCCACCCCCGCGGCCTTGGCCGCCTGCTCGACGCCGACATTGCCGGCGAGCACGATGACGTCCGCGACGCTCGCGCCGGTCGCGGCGGCGATCTTTTCATACGCCGCCAGGGTCTTGGCCAGGCGCGCGGGCTCGTTGCCTTCCCAGTCCTTCTGCGGGGCGAGGCGGATGCGCGCGCCGTTGGCGCCGCCGCGCATATCGGAGCCGCGGAAGGTGCGCGCGCTGTCCCACGCCGTCGCCACCATCTCGCCGACCGAGAGGCCGCTGGCGGCGATCTTCGCCTTCACCGCAGCGACGTCGTAGTCGGCGCGGCCGGCGGGCACCGGGTCCTGCCAGACCAGGTCTTCCTGCGGCACGTCCGGGCCGAAGTAGCGGGCCTTCGGCCCCATGTCGCGGTGGGTCAGCTTGAACCAGGCGCGCGCGAAGACTTCCGAGAAGTAGGCCGGATCCTTGTGGAAACGCTCCGCGATCTTGCGGTACTCGGGATCGAACCTCATCGCCATGTCGGCGTCGGTCATGATCGGCTTGCGGCGGATCGACGGGTCCTCGACGTCGACCGGCATGTCTTCTTCCTTGATGTTGACCGGCTCCCACTGCCAGGCGCCGGCCGGCGATTTCTGCAGCCACCAGTCGTAACCCAGAAGGAGCTTGAAGTAGCCGTCGTCCCACTGCGTGGGGTGGGTGGTCCAGGCGCCCTCGATGCCGCTGGTCACGGTGTCGCGACCGATGCCGCGCGTGCTGTGGTTCATCCAGCCGAGGCCCTGCTCCTCGAGGTCCGCGCCTTCGGGGGCGGGACCGAGATTCGCGGCGCTGCCGTTGCCGTGCGTCTTGCCGACGGTGTGGCCGCCGGCGGTCAGGGCGACGGTTTCTTCGTCGTTCATCGCCATGCGGGCGAAGGTCACGCGCACGTCGTGCGCCGTCTTGATCGGATCGGGCTTGCCGTCGACGCCTTCCGGGTTGACGTAGATCAGGCCCATCATCACGGCGGCGAGCGGGTTTTCCAGATCGCGCTCGCCGGAATAGCGGCTGCCCTGGCTGCCGCTGGGCGCGAGCCATTCCTTCTCGGAGCCCCAGTAGACGTCCTTCTCAGGATGCCAGATGTCCTCGCGGCCGAAGCCGAAGCCGAAGGTCTTGAGGCCCATCGACTCGTAGGCCATGGTGCCGGCGTAGGCGATGAGGTCGGCCCAGGAGAGCTTGTTGCCGTACTTCTTCTTGATCGGCCACAGCAGGCGCCGCGCCTTGTCGAGGTTGGCGTTGTCGGGCCAGGAGTTGAGCGGCGCGAAGCGCTGGTTGCCGGTGCCCGCGCCGCCGCGGCCGTCGGCGATGCGATAGCTGCCGGCCGCGTGCCACGACAGGCGGATCATCAGGCCGCCGTAATGGCCCCAGTCCGCGGGCCACCAGTCCTGGCTGTCGGTCATCAGCGCCTTGAGATCCTGCTTCAGCGCCGCGACGTCGAGCTTCTTCAGCTCTTCGCGATAGTTGAAGTCCTTGCCCAGCGGGTTGGTCTTGCTGTCGTGCTGGTGCAGGATGTCCAGATTCAGAGCCTGGGGCCACCATTCCGTGTTCGATATCGCGCTCGTGGTGGCCCCGCCATGCATCACGGGGCATTTGCTAGAAGATTTCACATTCGTGTCTGCCATCGTCATCTCCGATCGTGGTTGGGTAAGGGTGCGGGTGCTTGCATCGTGCATGAGAAAAGCCGCCTCGCCCGGCGCTTCAAGGCAGCGTGCTTTCCCGAACAATAGCTCAGGCTAACCCCTGCGATGCCGTATGGCGCCGCACGTGCCGATGACTTTTCTGAATCGGCGCGATTGCCGTCTTCGATTTGCCGCCGGACCCGCTGCCTTCAGACAGCGCGGCGCAATATCGGCTGCGTTTCGGTCTCGAACAAATCGCCCGGCAACGGCAGATGGCACGCCACCAGTTCCGGCGCATGGGCGGCGATGCGCTGGCGCGCCACCGCCGCCGGCGGGCAATCCGCCAGCCAGGCGGGCGCTTCGCCGGCCAGCACGCGGTTCATCTGCGGCAGCCGGGCGGTGACCTCCCGAATGTAGTAATCGAAACGTGCCGACAGCTTGCGGTCGAACACGCGCCCCATCCGGTGCAGCATGCCGGGCAGGCGGCTGTGCCGCAGCAGGGTTTCGGCGCCGGCCAGTTGTTTGATCGCGCGGCGGCTGGCGGCGGCGCCGCAGGCGAAATTGCGCGCCACATAGTCGACCAGCCAGTCGTCCGCCTGCAGCAGGGCGGCGGGCGGACGGAACAGCTGCCGCGCGACATGGCGGTCCATCGCCCATTCCGAGGCGGCATGCGTCAGCATCGGCACATTCCACCACAGGCGTTCGTGCGCCGGCACGAAGTGGTTGTGCGCGACGATGTCGACCCACAGATGGCTCATCGCGCCGACCGCGCAGGCGCGCGATTCGTCGTCGCGCGCCGTATCCAGCAGGGCATGGGCGGTTTCCCAGCGATGGCTCATGTCGAATGCCCGGGTGCGTGCGGTGGGCCCCACCAGCGCCAGATCGGGCAGGCAGGCGCCCGCCATCAGGCGCTGCGGGAATTGCCGCACTGCGCGGCGTATCGCAGGATCGAGCAGCGGCACCGCCCACACCAGCAACTGCGCAAAATACACATGCGTGTACAGGCCCCATGCCAGCGCATCCCCCGCAAACAGGGCAGCGGGAACCGACCACAGGAATGCGCTGCGTCTCGTGTTCATGCGCGCAGCATGGCCGCGCCGCATGACCCTGCGCGGTCGGCTGCGTGAATCTTCCGTGAAACCCGGCGGGGCCGGCCTGCGTATAATCCCGGCTGTCGTTTTCAACCCACAGCGCCACGCGAACCCCCAACCATCATGCGTACCCTCATCTGCGGTTCCCTCGCCTTCGATTCCATCATGGTGTTCCAGGATCACTTCAAGCACCACATCCTGCCCGACAAGATCCACATGCTGAACGTGTCGTTTCTGGTGCCCGAGATGCGGCGCGAGTTCGGCGGCTGTGCCGGAAACATCGCCTACAACCTGAAGCTGCTGGGCGGCGATCCGGTGATCATGGCGACCGTCGGCGACGATTTCGGCGTGTATGCGGATCGCCTGGACGCGCTGGGCATTTCGCGCGAAGCCATCCGCCGCATGGCGGGCAGCTATACCGCGCAGGCCTTCATCACCACCGATCTGGCCGACAACCAGATCACCGCGTTCCATCCCGGCGCGATGAATTTCGCGCATGAAAACGATGCGTCGAAAACGCGCGACATCGGGCTCGGCATCGTCTCGCCCGATGGCCGCGACGGCATGCTGAACCACTGCCGCCAGTTTCACGCAGCGGGGATTCCGTTCGTGTTCGACCCCGGCCAGGGCATGCCGCTGTTTTCCGGCGGCGAACTGCTGGAGATGGTCGAGCGCGCCGATTACGTGACGCTCAACGATTACGAAGCCGAGCTGCTGCAGGCGCGCACTGAATTGTCGCTCGACGCCCTGGCCGCCAAGGTGAAATGCCTGGTCGTGACGCGCGGCGAAGCCGGCTCGCATTTTTATGCCGACGGCCGGCGCATCGACATCCCCGTCGTCCCGGCCCGCGCGGTGGTCGATCCCACCGGCTGCGGCGACGCCTTCCGCGCCGGCCTGCTCTACGGCATCGCCCATGGCTGGGACTGGGAAACCACCGGCCAGCTGGCAAGCGTCATGGGTTCGATCAAGATCGAGCAACGTGGCGGACAGAACCACAAACCCGCGCGTGCGGAAATCGCCGAGCGGCTCCAGGCCACGTTCGGCAAGACGCTCTAACGGCGGCACCGGAATCCCGCGGCGCCCGCTTCGCCTACAATGAAAGTGCATTCAACAGCGGAGAAATCGCCATGCAAAAACCATCCCGAATCGCAGCCTCTGTCATGCTTTCTGCCGCCATTGCCGTGCTCGGCGGCTGTGCCAGCGGCACCGGCGGCAAGGATTACAGCCGCGAGCAGGCCCGCACCGTGCAGGAAGTGCAGATGGGCGTGGTGGAGTCGGTGCGCGAAGTGAGTGTCGAAGGCACCAAGACGCCGATAGGCGCGGGCGCCGGCGCGGTGGTCGGCGGCGTGGCGGGAAGCACGGTCGGTGGCGGCAAGGGCAGCATCGTCGGCGCGACGGTCGGCGCGGTGCTGGGCGGCCTGGGCGGCGCGGCCACGGAAGAGGCGGTGACCCGCCAGAAAGGCGTGGAAATCACCGTCAAGCTCGACTCCGGACGGCTGATCGCCATTACCCAGGCGGCGGACGAGACGTTTCGGGTCGGCGACCGCGTGCGCGTGCTGTCGGGCGGAGGAACGACGCGCGTGACGCATTGACGCGCGGCGGGCTGGCCGGTCATCGTTTCGCAACCTGAACGTCACGCCGGATTAACGGCGGCTCTCTAAGCTGGGCGCATTCCGTCAACGGGAGCGCCTCATGCTCGATGTCCGCACCAATCTTCAAGCCACCTCCGCCGGCCGCTACCACGTGTCGCTGGCAGTCGACGACAACGAGATCCGCGAAGCGCAGCGCCTGCGCTACAAGGTGTTTGCCGAGGAAATGGGCGCGCGCCTGCCGTCCGTCCTGCCGGGGCACGATATCGATCTGTACGATCCGTTCTGCGACCACCTGCTGGTGCGCGAACTCGCCAGCGGCGAAGTCGTCGGCACCTATCGCATCCTGCCTCCCGAAGCCGCCAAGCGCGTCGGCAGCTATTATTCCGAACAGGAATTCGACCTCACCCGGCTGGGCTTCCTGCGGCCGCGCATGGCCGAGTTGGGGCGTTCGTGCGTGCATCCGGCACATCGCAGCGGCAGCGTGATCGCCCGTCTGTGGATGGGGCTGGCCGATTACATGACGCGCTACGGCTATGAAACCATCGTCGGCTGCGCCAGCATCGGCATGGCCGACGGCGGCCACATCGCGGCGAGCGTGCACCGCCAGCTGGCCGCACGCCATCTCGCGCCGATCGAGTGGCGCGTCACCCCGCGCACCCGCCTACCGGTCGAATCGCTCGACGATGGCCGGGATGCCGCGCTGCCGCCGCTGATCAAGGGCTACACCCGGCTCGGCGCGATGGTCTGCGGGGAGCCGGCCTGGGATCCCGACTTCAACACCGCCGACCTGCTGATGCTGCTGCCGATGGCGCAGCTCAACCGCAGTTATGCCCGCCGCCTCATCGTTTGAGTCTTACAATGCACGGGTGAGTCTTGCCTGCTTCCCTCCCTCTTTTCGCCGCGCCATCCGCATCGGCCTGCTGGGGCTGCATCTCGTCTGGGGCGTGGCGCTGGCCGGGCTGGTGTTTCCGCTGCTCGGCCCGGCGCAACGCGACCGCCGCATCATGGCCTGGTCACGGCGTCTGCTCGGCGTGCTGGGCGTGCAGGCGCGCACGACCGCAGCCCCCGGCCTGCCGGGCGGCGCGCTGCTGGTATGCAACCACGTTTCGTGGCTGGACATTTACCTGATCTACGCTGCCCAGCGGGTGCACTTCGTCTCCAAGGCCGAGGTGCGCTCATGGCCGGTGGCAGGCTGGCTGGCGCACAAGACCGGCACCCTGTTCATCGAACGCGGCCGCCGCGCCGACACCGCACGCATCAATGCCGAAATGCGTGCCCTGATGGAGGGCGGCGCCTGGGTGGCGGTGTTCCCCGAAGGCACCACCAGCGACGGGCGCGGACTGCGGCGCTTCATGCCATCGCTGTTGCAGCCGGCGGTCGAGCTGAACTGCCCGATCGTGCCGGCCGCCCTGCGTTACCGCACGCTGGACAACGACTACAGCGCCGCGCCCGCGTACATCGACGACATCAGCATGTGGCAAAGCCTGAAACGGATCGTCGGCGAACCCGGCCTCATCGCCGAACTCCGCTTCGGCGAGCCGATCCCGCCGAACGGCCACCGGCGCGAACTGGCCGCACAGGCGGAAGCGGCCACCGCCGGGCTTCTGGGCACGGCCCCCGCAAGCGCAGCGGCGGCGGGCACACCGCTTACGGGCGGCCGGGACGCTGCATCTGCGGACACGGCACGGCAAACGCCCGGCGGTCCTCCAGCCTGACTGCGGCCAGCTTCCCGCCCCACAGGCAGCCGGTATCCAGCGCGATCAGGCCGGGGCGGTTGACCAGCCCGAGCGTCGACCAGTGGCCGAAGACCAGCGTCGCCGCCGCGCTCCGCCGCCCCGGCACCTCGAACCACGGCAGCCAGCCGGCCGGCTGCGTGCCGGGCGCTCCCTTGTGGTGGAATTCCATCTCGCCCGCCGCCGTGCAGTAGCGCAGCCGGGTGAAGGCGTTGACGATCACCCGCAGCCGCTCGATGCCCTGCAAATCCTCATCCCAGGCCACCGGCGCATTGCCGTACATCTGCGCGAAGAAATCGCGGTAATGCGCGCCCTGCAACGCGGCCTCGGCCTCGGCCGCCCGCTGCATCGTGTCGTCCAGCGTCCAGGCCGGCAGCACGCCCGCATGCACCATCAGAAAATCGCCCTCGCGCCAGGCCAGTTTGCGCTGGCGCAGCCAGTGCAGCAGCTCGTCGCGGTCGGGCGCCGCCAGAACCGCGTCGAGCGTGTCGCCCTTGTGCGCGCGGCCGTAGCCTTCGGCCAGCGCCAGCAGGTGCAAATCGTGATTGCCGAGCACGCTGATGGCCGCGCTTCCCAGGCTTTTGACGAAGCGCAACACCGCCAGCGAATCCGGCCCGCGGTTGACCAGGTCGCCGACCAGCCACAGCCGGTCGGCTGCCGGGTCGAACTTCACTTCATCGAGTAAACGCAAAAGGGAGGTTTGACATCCCTGAGGATCGCCAATGGCATAGGTGGACATATAAAATACGCTTTGAAAATTTGTACGCTGTGTTGACCCGCATCATAGCGCTCCCGCCTGAACCTCTTGTGACGCCTGCGCCATGAAACCCCTGATCCGCCTGTTTTTCCGCACCCTCCGCCTCGTCCTCACGCCCTTCCTGCTGCTGGGCAACCGGCTCACCCAGCCCCGCGGCATCGTGCGGCCGGCCGCCGAACAGGCAGTGGTCGACGCCCGCACCCGCAGCCTCGCCCTCTACCATTTTCCCGCCTGTCCGTTCTGCCTCAAGACCCGGCGCACGATACGGCGGCTGTCGCTCGACATCGAGCTGCACAACGCGCAGCACGCAGGCCCGCACCGCGACGCGCTCATTGCAGGCGGCGGCAAGCCGCAGGTGCCCTGCCTCGCCATCACCGATGCCAACGGCAGCGTGACCTGGCTGTACGAATCCGACGCCATCAACGCGTATCTCGACCACGAATTCGGCACGGCATGAGCCTGCTTGCCGCGCTCAACCCGCCGCAGCGCGAAGCGGCGAAGTATCTCGACGGCCCCTTGCTGGTGCTGGCGGGTGCCGGCTCCGGCAAGACGCGCGTCATCACCCACAAGATCGCCTACCTGATCGGCGAATGCGGCTACAAGCCGGGCTCGATCGCCGCCATCACCTTCACCAACAAGGCCGCGCGCGAGATGGCCGAGCGCGCCGCCAAGCTGACGCAGGGCGATGCCTTTAATAAAATCAGCACCAAGGGGCTCATCGTCACCACCTTCCACTCGATGGGCCTCAGGATGCTGCGCGAGGACGCGAAGTTCGCCGAGCTGAAGCCGGCGTTCTCGATCCTCGATTCGGCCGACGCCGCCGGCATCGTGTCGGAGATCATCAAGACCACCGACAAGCAGGAAATCCGTCGCGCGGTCTCGCGCATCTCGCTGTGGAAGAACGAGCTGAAGTCGCCCGCCGTCGCGCTCGCCAGCGCCGAGGACGACAACGCCCGCGCCTACGCCAAGATCTACGACCGCTACGACGCCACCCTGCGCGCCTACCAGGCGGTCGATTTCGACGATCTCATCCGCCTTCCCGCTGAATTATTGGACACGCATGCCGAGCTGCGCGAAAAGTGGCAGAACCGCCTGCGCCACATCCTGGTCGACGAATACCAGGACACCAACGTCGCGCAGTACCGCCTGCTGCAGAAGCTCACCGGCGTGCGCGCGGCGTTCACCGCGGTCGGCGACGACGACCAGGCGATCTACGGCTGGCGCGGCGCCTCGGCCGACAACCTGAGGCAGTTGAACGAGGACTACCCGCATCTGCACGTGGTCAAGCTGGAGCAGAACTACCGCTCGACCATCCGCATCCTCAAGGCCGCCAACAGCCTCATCGCCAACAACCCCAAGCTGTTCGAGAAGCGCCTGTGGAGCGACCTCGGCCACGGCGACGCGATCCAGGTGATGCCCACCAAGGACGACGAGCACGAGGCCGAATCGGTGGTGATGCGCCTGTTGTCGCACAAATTCCAGCACCGCACCGAGTGGCGCGACTACGCGATCCTGTATCGCGGCAACTACCAGGCGCGCGTGTTCGAGCAGGCGCTGAGGAACGAGAAGGTGCCGTACCAGCTGTCCGGCGGCCAGTCGTTCTTCGACCGCGCCGAGATCAAGGACGTGATTTCCTATCTGCGCCTGATCGCCAACAGCGACGACGACCCGGCCTTCATCCGCGCCGTCACCACGCCGAAGCGCGGCATCGGCGCGGCCACGCTGGAAAAGCTCGGCCAGGTCGCCGCCACCCTGCACGTGAGCCTGTTCGAGGCGGTGTTCTCCGCCGCCGCCGCGTCGCAGATCGGCGAGCGCCAGCTGGCGCCGCTGGTCGAGTTCTGCAACTTCATCAACCGCTTCGAGGAACGCGTCGCCCGCGAACCGGCCGGCGAACTGCTGAACGACCTGCTGAAGATCATCGACTACGAAGTCTACCTGTTCGACCAGGACGACCAGCGCGCCGCGCAGAGCAAGTGGAACAACGTGCTGGAGTTCGCCGCCTGGATCGCCAAGAAGGGCGAGGAAGACGACAAGAACCTGCTGCAGATCACCCAGACCATCGCGCTGATCACCCTGCTCGAAGGCCGCGAGGAGACGGAACCCGACGCCGTGCGGCTATCCACTTTGCACGCCGCCAAGGGCCTGGAATTCGGCCACGTGTTCCTGGTCGGTGTGGAAGAAAACATCCTGCCGCATCGCGACGCGGTCGACGAAGGCCGCCTGGAAGAGGAACGCCGCCTGATGTACGTCGGCGTCACCCGCGCGAAGAAATCGCTCACCCTGTCGTATTGTTCGCGCCGCAAGCGCGCCCGCGAATCGGTCGCCTGCGATCCCTCGCGCTTCATCGACGAACTGGGCGACGACGTGCGCCAGCCGGAGAAACCCACCACCGCGGAAGCCAAGGCCAGCGGCAGCGACCGGCTGGCGGCATTGAAGGCGATGCTCGGCTAGTAAGCGGGGCTGCGGCTGCCATCGGCCTGAACGGCCGGTCGGAGATGGATCGCGAATGACTGTTGTTCGGCGATTCTGTTGAAAAACTTCCTTCAATAACGCCGCCTCCGCAGCTATGATTCTCATCATCTGATAAGCGGGGGACCTGGCGATGATGGGGTGTCACTACTCGTTCAACCTCGACGAACACATTCCCCAGAATCACCTCCTGCGTGGCATCGAACGCTGCCTTGACCTGAGTGAATTGCGCCAGCACCTGGCGGACTACTACAGCCACACCGGGCGCCCGTCGATCGACCCCGAATTGATGATCCGGATGTTGATCGTCGGGTATTGCTACGGCATTCGTTCCGAGCGGCGCTTGTGCGAGGAAGTGCATCTGAATCTGGCCTATCGCTGGTTCTGTCGTTTGAGTCTGGAAGATGCAGTGCCCGATCACTCCACCTTCTCCAAGAATCGCCATGGGCGATTTCGTGCGAGTGGAACTTTCCGCTGGATGTTTGATGAAGTCGTCCGCCGCTGCATGGCCGCAGGCCTGGTCAAGGGCGAAGGCTTCGCGGTGGACGCCAGCCTGATCGCGGCGGATGCGAGTCACCAGCACAGCCTGCAGACGGGCGAGGCGATCGACTGGACGAACCCGGCACTCAGTAACCGCGCCGTGCGCGAGTATCTGGAGGCATTGGATGACGAGGCCCTTGCCGAGATAGTGCCGCGGAAGACATCCTTAAGTGACCCGCAGTCGCGCTGGACTGCTGCTACCGGCGGCATCGCCTTCTTCGCCTACTCGACCAACTACCTGATCGACACTGCCCATGGCGTCATCCTCGATGTGGAAGCGACACCGGCCCATCGCACAGCGGAAGTCGAATCCACCAAGCTCATGGTTGATCGCGTGGAGGCGCGATTCGATCTCACGCCCGAGCGTCTCATTGGCGATACCGCTTACGGGACTGCACCGATGCTTGGCTGGATGGTCAACGAGAAAGGCATCGAGCCGCATATGCCTGTCTGGGACAAGACAGCACGCAAGGACGACTCTTTCTCAAGCAACGATTTCCAGTGGAACGAAGAGGCCGATGAATACCGCTGCCCGGAAGGACACGCATTACGCAGTAACTGGCGTCCATTCAAGAATCAGCGCTCACATGTCACGAAAGCCGACACCATCATCTATCGATCAAGCCAGGCCGGCTGCGTAGCCTGTCCGATGAAAGATCGCTGCTGCCCGAACACCCCGTTTCGCAAGATCGCCCGCAGTATCCATGAGGCCGCGCGCGATGTAGCCAGGCGCATCGGCGAAACACCCGAATACGTGCGCTCGCGCCACGAGCGCAAGAAGGTCGAGATGCTCTTTGCGCACCTCAAGCGAATATTGAAACTTGATCGGCTGCGACTGCGCGGACTCAGTGGTGCGAGCGACGAATTCACCCTGGCTGCAGCGGTCCAGAATTTACGTCGCTTGGCCAAACTGACAGCACAAGCCCCACCAATTGACGGGATAGGTGCGTCTGCTTGACGCAAAAACACCAGGATTAACGAAAAAACCGGGCATTTAGACCCGGTTATAAGGCCCGAAAGGGGCAACGTTTCAAAAAATCACCTTGGTAGGGAATGGACTCGGCTGCGACATCGAGTTTTTCAACAGAATC
>NCIH01000081.1:0-12810 GCA_002281975.1 Hydrogenophilales bacterium 17-64-11
TTCGCGCCGTCGCATGCCACCGCATCGGGCCGGGGGCGGCCCTCCTACGACAGCAGCGATGTTCGGGGGAGCCGACGGAGTTCCCCCGTAGGAGCGGCGCCTCGCCGCGATTTTCGCGCCGCCGCATAACCACCGCACCGGGCCGCGGCGGCCCTCCTGCAATTTCGTGCGCGCGCGCTGGCCGCGCGTTGCTGGCCATGTAAGAATGAATCGCATGCCCCTGGATCACGCTCAAGCCAGCGCCGTCTTCGTCGCCCGCGGCCTCGCCAAAGTCTACCGCATGGGCGAGGTCGAGGTGCAGGCCCTGCGCGGCATCGACCTCACGCTCTATCGCGGCGAACTGGTGGTGCTGCTCGGCGCCTCGGGCAGCGGCAAGTCGACGCTGCTCAACATCCTCGGCGGGCTCGACGCGCCCTCCGGCGGCGAGGTCTACTACCTCGACCACAAGCTGACCGGCGCATCCGAGGCCGAGCTCACCCGCTTCCGCCGCGAGCACGTCGGCTTCGTGTTCCAGTTCTACAACCTGATCCCCAGCCTCACCGCGCGCGAGAACGTCGCCGCGGTGACCGAGATCGCCACCTCGCCAATGCGCCCCGAAGACGCGCTTGCCCTGGTGGGGCTGGGCAAGCGGCTCGATCACTTCCCCGCGCAGCTTTCCGGCGGCGAGCAGCAGCGGGTGGCGATCGCCCGCGCTATCGCCAAGAACCCGGCGGTGCTCTTGTGCGACGAGCCGACCGGCGCGCTCGATTCGGCCACCGGGGTGGTGGTGCTGGAGGTGCTGGAAAAGGTGAACTGCGAACTCGGCACGCTGACCGTGCTGATCACCCACAATGCCGGCATCGCCGACATGGCCGACCGCGTGATCCGCCTGTCGGACGGCCGCATTGCCGAAATCCGCGCCAACGCCGCGAAGAAGGCGGCGCGCGAATTGAGCTGGTAGCGCCATGCCAGCGCCGGACGGACAGCCTCCCGAGCGTCTCTGGCAGCAGCCTCTGGCCGATCTCCTTGCTGCGCTGAATACGCGGCCGGAAGGCCTGGACGCCGCCGAAGCCGCCGTCCGCCTGGCCCGCAGCGGCCCGAATCTGCTGCGCCCGCGGGCCGAGCGAGCCTGGCTGCTGGCGTTTTTCGCCCACTTCCGCAATCCGCTGGTGCTGGTGCTGCTGGCGGCGAGCACTATCGCCGGCTTCCTCGGCGACATGCGCAGCTTCGTTGTCATCGTCGTCATCGTGCTGATGAGCGTGACGCTCGACTTCGCCCAGGAATACCGCGCCGGCCGCGCCGTCGATCGCCTCAAGCGCCAGGTCGCCCTGCGCGCCAGCGTGGTGCGGGACGGGCAGGCGCAGGAGACGGCGGTGGCCGATCTGGTCCCGGGCGACGTGGTGCTGCTGGCGGCCGGCGACCTGGTTCCCGCCGACGCCCGGGTGCTGGAGGCGCGCGACCTGTTCGTCAACCAGGCGCTGCTGACCGGCGAATCCTATCCGGTGGAAAAGCGCGCGGCGGACCTCGAACCGGATCGCAACCCGGACGGCGGCATCGCGGCGGCGACCAACGCCGTTTTCATGGGCACGTCGATTGTCAGCGGCTCCGCCCGGGTCGTGCTGGCGCGCACCGGATCGGATACGGCACTCGGGCAGATCGCCGACACCCTGGCGCGGCGGCCGCCGCGCACCGCCTTCGAGCGGGGCACCCGGGACTTCGGCAACCTGATCCTGCGCCTGACCCTGCTGCTGGTGCTGTTCGTGCTGCTGGTGAATGCGCTGTTCCAGCGTCCGCTGCTGGAGTCCTTCCTGTTCGCCGTCGCCCTGGCGGTGGGGCTGACGCCGGAACTGCTGCCGATGGTGGTGTCGGTCACCCTGTCGCAGGGCGCCATGCGGCTGGCGCGCAGCCGCGTCATCGTCAAGCGGCTGTCGGCGGTGCAGGATCTGGGCGGAATCGACGTGCTGTGCACCGACAAGACCGGCACCCTCACCGAGGGCCGCATCCGGCTGGAGCGGCATGTGGATGCGGCCGGCAAGGACAGCGGCCGGGTGCTGGAGCTTGCCTATCTCAACAGCTATTTCGAAACCGGCATCAAGAGCCCGCTCGACGACGCCATCCTGGCCCACCGCCACGTCGACGTCGGCTGCTGGCGCAAGATCGACGAGGTGCCATTCGATTTCGAGCGGCGCCGGGTATCGGTGCTGCTGGAGCAGGGCGGGGAACGCACCCTGGCGGTCAAGGGCTCGCCGGAAGACATCCTGCGCCTGTGCACCGGCTACGAAGCGGACGGCCGGCAATATCCGCTGGACGCCGCCGCCCGTGCCCGCATCCAGGCCCTGTTCGAATCGCTGAGCCGCGATGGCTTCCGCGTGCTCGGCATCGCCTGGCGCAGCGAGCCGCCGCAGCATGATCATGCCGTCCTCGGCGACGAGGCGGAACTGGTGTTCAGCGGCTTTGCCGCCTTTCTCGACCCGCCCAAGGCCAGCGCCGCGCCGGCCCTGGCCGCGCTGACGCAGGACGGCATCGCGCTGAAGATCGTCAGCGGCGACAACGAATTCGTCACCCGCTACATCTGCGCGCAGCTCGGCGTGGCGGTCGGCGGCGTGCTGACCGGCGGCGAGATTGCGCAGCTCGACGATGCGGCGCTGCAGGCGCGGGCGCAGGGCGCCAATCTGTTCTGCCGCATCACGCCGGCGCAGAAGACCCGCGTCCTGGCCGCGCTGCGCGCACGCGGCCACGTGGTCGGGTTCCTCGGCGACGGCATCAACGATGCGCCCGCCCTGCACACGGCGGACGTCGGCATCTCGGTGGACGGCGCGGTGGACGTGGCGAAGGAGGCCGCCGACCTGATCATGCTGGAGCACGACCTGCAGGTGCTGCATGCGGGGGTGCGGGAAGGGCGGCGCACCTTCGGCAACGTCACCAAGTACATCATGATGGGGACCAGTTCCAACTTCGGCAACATGTTCAGCATGGCCGGCGCCACGCTGCTGCTGCCGTTCCTGCCCATGCTGCCGATCCAGATTCTGCTCAACAACTTCCTCTACGACCTGTCCGAAATCGCCATTCCGCTCGACAGCGTCGATGAAGCTGCCCTGGCCAGGCCACGGACGTGGGACATGCATTTCATCCGCAACTTCATGCTCACCCTGGGGCCGGTCAGTTCCGTGTTCGATTTCCTGACTTTCTACGTCATGCTCGGCGTATTCCATGCCGGCGAGGCGCTGTTTCACACCGGCTGGTTCGTCGAGTCGGTGGTGACCCAGGTGCTGGTGATCTTCGTCATCCGCACCCGCGGCAGCCCGTTCGCCAACCGGCCGCATCCGGCGCTGGCCGCGCTGTCCCTGCTGGTGGTTGCGGTGGCGATCGCGCTGCCGTTGACGCCTCTCGGCGCGCACCTGGGATTTGTCGCGCCGCCTGCCGCGTTCTACGCCGTGCTCGCAGGCATCGCGGCCGCCTACCTGTTCGCCGTGTACGCGATGAAGCGCGTGTTTTACCGGAGGTGGGACGCGCGCGCGGCCCGTTGACGCCGTGAAGGCCCTCGACCGCAAGCTGTTCCGCGACCTCTGGCATCTGCGCGGCCAGGTGCTGGCGATCGCCGCGGTGATCATGGGCGGCGTCGCCACCATGGTGATGTCGCTCTCCACCTACGATTCGCTCGCCGCCACGCGCGACCGCTTCTACGCCGAATACCGTTTCGCCGACGTGTTCGAAAGCCTCAAGCGCGCGCCCGAGCCGGTGGCCGAGCGGATCGCCGCGATTCCCGGGGTGGAGCGGCTGGAGACGCGGGTGAAGGCCGGAGTGAAGCTGGAGGTGGCGGGGTTTTCCGATCCCGTCACCGGCCAGCTGCTGTCGCTGCCGGACGTCGGCGCGGCGCAGCTCAACCGGCTGCACCTGAAGCGCGGGCGGTCGGTGCAGCCGTGGAGCAGCGACGAGGCGGTACTGTCCGACACCTTCGCCGACGCCCACGGCCTGCAGCCGGGCGACACCCTCGCCGCCATCATCAACGGCAAGCGCAAGCGGCTCACCGTGGTCGGCGTCGCGGTGTCGCCGGAATACGTCTACCAGATCGCGCCCGGCGCCATGTTCCCCGACTTCAAGCGCTACGGCGTGCTGTGGATGGGGCGCAGCGCGCTCGCCGCCGCCTACGACATGGAAGGCGCGTTCAATCAGGTCAGCCTGACGCTGGCGCGCGATGCCCGCGAACAGGACGTGATCGACCGCGTCGATGCCATCCTGGCGGACTACGGCGGCACCGGCGCCTACGGCCGCGAGGATCAGTTTTCCAACCGTTTTCTGCGCGAGGAACTGAAGCAGCTGCGCACCATGGCCGTCGTGTTCCCGGCCATTTTCCTCGGCGTCGCCGCCTTCCTGCTCAACGTGGTGCTGAGCCGGCTGATCGCGCTGCAGCGCGATCAGGTCGCCATCCTCAAGGCCTTCGGCTACGGCTATGCGGCTATCGGCGGCCACTTCGTCAAGCTGGTGCTCATGATGGCGGTGCTCGGCGTGGCGGCGGGCGTGGCGCTCGGCGCCTGGTTCGGCCAGGGGCTGTCGCACGTCTACACCGAAACGACGTTCCGCTTTCCCTATCTCGACTACCGGCTCGATGCCGGGGTGATCCTGATCGCCCTGGGGATCAGCTGCCTGGCGGCGGTCAGCGGCACGCTGCTCTCGGTGGTGCGCGCGGTGCGGCTGCCGCCGGCCGAGGGCATGCGCCCGGAAATGCCGGTGGCCTACCGCACCAGCCTGGTCGAGCGCATCGGCCTTGCGCGCTGGCTCGCCGCGCCGACGCGCATGGTGCTGCGCCACATCGGCCGGTATCCGCTGAAGTCGCTGTTGACCGTGCTCGGCATCGCCTGCGCCTGCGGCCTGATGATGGTGGGCAACTACCAGAGGGGCGCGATCGATTTCATGGTCGACGTGCAGTTCCGCCAGGCCTCGCGCGAGGACCTGGGACTTACGTTCATCGAGCCGACTTCCAGCCGCGCGCTGCACGAACTGGCCGCGCTGCCGGGCGTCGATTTCGTCGAGGGCTTTCGCGACGTGCCGGCAATCCTGCGCTTCGGGCAGTATCGCCACCGCGGCGCGGTCTTCGGCATCCAGCCGGAGGGCCGGCTGCACCGTTCGCTCGACCGCAGCCTGCAGCCGGTGGCGGTGCCGCCGGGCGGGGTGGTGCTCACCGACCATCTGGCGAACGCGATCCTGCACGTCAAGCCGGGCGACCTGCTGACGGTGGAAATCCTCGAAGGCAGCCGCCCGGTGCGGCAGGTGCCGGTGCTCGGCATCACCAAACAGTATCTCGGGGTGTCGGCCTACATGCAGCAGGATTCGTTGAATGCCTTGATGCGCGAGGGCGGCACGGTGTCGGGCGCCTATCTGGCGGTGCGGCCCGGCAGCGAGGCCGAACTCTACGCAAAGCTGCACGATCGCCCGCGCGTGCTCGGCATGGTCGCCAACCAGGCGGCGATCCAGAGCTTCTACGCCACCATCGGCGAGTTCATCCTGTTCTACAACCTGGTGGCCACCGTGCTGGCCGGCGCCATCGGCTTCGGCGTGGTCTACAACAGCGCGCGCATCGGCCTCTCCGAGCGCGGCCGCGAGCTCGCCAGCCTGCGCGTGCTGGGCTTCACCCGCGGCGAGATCGCCTATATCCTGCTGGGGGAACTGGCGCTGCTGACGCTGGCGGCGATTCCGGCCGGCTTCGTGGTCGGCATCGGCCTGGTCGGTATCCTGGTGGTGGCGTTCCAGAGCGAGCTGTACCGGCTGCCGCTGATCCTCACGCCGGAAAACTATGCCATGGGCGCTTCCGTCGTCGTCGTCTCCGCGCTGCTGTCCGGCCTGCTGCTGTGGCATCGCCTCGGCCGGCTCGATCTGGTGGCGGTATTGAAAACTCGCGAATAGACAAGGGCAACCAACCAACATGCGGCTGCGCGCAAAAATCGGAATGCTGGCGGTCGGGCTGCTGGTGGCGGCGGGGCTGGCCTACGGCTTCATGCCGCGCGCGGTGCCGGTCGACGTCGCCGAAGTGAAGCGCGCGCCGCTGGCGGCGACGGTGGAGGAGGAGGGCAAGACGCGGGTGCGCGAGCGTTACACCGTGTCGGCGCCGGTGGCGGGCTACGTCCGCCGCATCGGCTTCGAGGCCGGGGATGCCGTCGCCGCCGGGCAGGTGGTCGCGGTGATCGAGCCGGCGCGTTCGGCGGCGCTCGATCCGCGCGCCCGCGCCCAGGCGCAGGCGCAGGCGAGCGCCGCCCAGGCCGCGCTCGCCGCGGCGCAGGAAAACGCCCGCGCCGCCAGCGCTGCAGCGCAGCTGGCGCAGCAGGAGCGCGCCCGCGTCGAATCGCTGCGGCAATCGAATTTCGTCTCCGCCCAGGCGCTCGACGGCGCGCGCACCGCGGAAACCCGCGCCCGCGCCGCCGAGGCCGCTGCGCAGCACGCGGTGCGGGTGGCGCGCTTCGACCTGGCGACCGCGCGCGCGGCCGTCGCCAGCACTGCCCGCCTGCAGGCCGGCGGCACGGCCGAGCAGGTGCAGGTGCGTGCGCCGGTCGCCGCCCACATATTGAAGCTGCTGCACGAAAGCGAGGGCGCGGTGGCGGCCGGCCAGCCGCTGTTCGAGATCGGCGACCCCGCCAGCCTGGAAGTCGAGGTCGAGGTGCTGTCCACCCACGCGGTGAAGATCGCGCCCGGCTCGAAAGTCATCCTCGACCGCTGGGGCGGCGAGCGGCCGGTCGAAGGCCGCGTGCGGGTGGTGGAGCCGAGCGGCTTCACCAAGATTTCCGCGCTCGGCGTCGAGGAGCAGCGGGTGCGCGTCATCGTCGATTTCAGTTCGCCGCGCGAGGCGTGGGCGCGGCTCGGCGACGGCTACCGGGTGGAGGCGCGCTTCGTGCTGTGGGAAGGCAGGGACGTGCTGCAGCTGCCGACCAGCGCGTTGTTCAGACACGGCGAGGGCTGGGCCGTGTTCGTGCTGGACGGCCGCCGCGCGCGCCTGGCGCCGGTCGAGCTCGGTCAGCGCGGCGGGCTCGCCACCCAGGTGGCGGCAGGACTCAAGGCCGGCGACCGGGTGGTGGCGCACCCCGACGAGACGATCGAGGACGGCGTGCGGGTGAAGCCGCGCTGAGGGCGGCGCCGCACCGGCGAATACCAGCAGGGCATCAAGGCGCCGCCCCTACAGGGGGGCTATCCCTTGCGGGCGTTGCTGCCAGCCTGTCCCGCCTGCTGGAGAATCCCGATCACCTCTTCGTCGTCGACCTGCGGAAAGTCAGCGTAGAACTGCCCGACCGCCTGAAAGAACGCGGGTGTCTGCAGGCACACCACCTCGTCGGCATACCCCCGGATCTTTTCCAGCGTGTCCGGCGGCGCCACCGGCACTGCGCAGACGAGGCGCGCCGGCTTCTGCGCGCGCAGCGCATGCAGCGCCGAAATCATCGTCGCTCCGGTGGCGAGCCCGTCGTCGACCACGATGACGATGCGCCCGGCCGGGTCGATCGGCGGCCTGAGCGGGGTGTACTGCGCGCGGCGCTTTCTGATGGTGTCGAGCTGGGTCTGCTTTTCCCGGGCCAGGTAGGCCGGCGTGCCGCCGACGGATTCGGCGTAGTCCGCAATGTAGCTCCAGCCCGATTCGTCGATCGAGCCGAGTGCGAATTCCGGGTTGAACGGCGCGCGCAGCTTGCGCACCAGCACCACATCGAGCTCGCCGCCCAGCGCTTGGGCCAGCCGCAGTCCCATCGGCACCGCTCCGCGCGGGATGGCGAGGATCAGCGGATGCTTGCCCTTGTAGGCTGCCAGCGCGGCGGCCAGCCGGTCGGCGGCCTGATGACGATTGGCGAACAGCATGGCACCCCCTTGTCCATTTCCACGCTTTCATATTAGGCGCGGCGGGAGGCTTGGTGGCGGATGGCGGTCTGAGCGGCTGAAGCGGCCAGCCGCATCGGTTACACTCGGTTCAAAAGAGGCGCCCGGCCGCGCAAGCAGCGCGCCCGGCCTGTTGCCCCCATTTTCCGACCGTAAGACGAGCACACCCAAGCATGTCCCCATCCAATCCCAAACCCTGTCCCTTTTGCAAGCTTGACCCCCGCCGCATCCTTGTCGAGGACGAGCTTGTCGTCGCTTACCGGGACGGCTTCCCGGTTTCGCTCGGCCACACCGTCATCATCCCGCGCCGCCATTTCGCCACCCTGTTCGAGGCCAGCGAAGCCGAGCAGGCCGCCTTGCTGAAGGCGATGGCGCAGGCAAAAGACCTGCTGGACAAGCACCACCAGCCGGACGGCTACAACATCGGCATCAACCATGGCCAGGCCGGCGGGCAGACCGTGCCGCATCTGCATATCCACCTGATCCCGCGCTACCGCGGCGACAAGGAAGACCCGCGCGGCGGAGTGCGCTGGGTGCTGCCGGACAAGGCGAAGTACTGGGCCTGAACAAGACCGGTTTGCGGGCGCATGCCGCCGCGGGGCGGTTTGTAAAACCTTAAAGTCATCGGTGTTTTTGTCGCAATAGGGGAATCAATCTAGCGACTGGACACTGGACGATGGACGTAGCGCTAACGGACAACGGCAGTCGTGCCGCGGCGGCCCGCACCGGCGGGGTGCCGGTGGTGCCGTGGGCGATCGTGCTGGCGGTGTTCTGGACGCTGGTAGCCGTGCTGTCCCTGGCGTGGAACATCGTGCAGGTGCGCGAACTGGTGCTCGAACAGGCGCGGGTCGAGCTGCGGGCGAATTTTTTTAAGGACCGGGCCTTCCGCAACTGGGCCTCCCGGCATGGCGGCGTGTATGTGCCCGTTACCCCGGAGAACCCGGTCGACCCCTATGGGGCCAATTTTCCGGAGCGCGATGTGCGCACGCCCTCCGGGCGCTTGCTGACGCTCATCAATCCGGCACTGATGGTGCGCCAGTTCAATGAACTCGCTGCCGAGTCCCATCGTGTGCGCAGCCATCTGAGCGGTCTCAGACCGATCAATCCACAGAACCGGCCCGACCCCTGGGAGATGAAGGCGCTGGCGCAGTTCCAGCAGGGGGTCGAGGAAGTCACGGGAATCGCCGAAATCGATGCAGCCCCCTATCTGCGCCTGATCCGGCCGATGAGGATGGGGGGGAAGTGTCTGGCCTGCCATATCCAGCAGGGATATCGGGAGGGCGACCTGGCCGGTGGCGTCAGTGTGTCGGTGCCGCTCGCTCCGCTCAATGCCGCCGCCGACCGGCGCGTCAGCGCGCTGGCGTCCGGTCATGGCGGGCTCTGGCTGTTTGGCCTGATCGGCATCGGCGCCGCTGCCCGCCAGCTGCGGCGCCGGATCGACGAGAACGGCGCTGTCCACGATGCGATGAAAGCGCACCAGGACCGCACGCGCGCAATCCTCGACGCCTCGCTCGACGGCATCGTCGCGATCAACGCGAGAAACGAGATCGTCGACTGGAACCTCCAGGCCGAGCGGACGTTCGGCTGGCCGCGCGCCCAGGTGCTGGGCCGCGCTCTTTCGGAAACCATCATCCCGGAGCGTTTTCGCGGCCAGCACGAAGCGGGCCTGCGGCACAGTCTGGAAAACGATGCGGCAATGCTGATCGGCCGCCGCATCGAACTGACCGGTCTGCACCGCGACGGCCACGAGTTTCCCATCGAAATCTTCATCGCCCGCATCGATGCCGCCGGGACGTCCTGCTTCAGCGCCTACGTGCGCGACATCGGCGAGCGCAAGGCGGCGGAGGAGAAGATCAATCGGGACTATCACACGCAGCGGATTCTGGCGGAATTACTGGAAACCTCGATGCGTCCGGCGCCTTTCGATCAGCGCCTGCAGTTTGCGCTGGAGCTGATTCTCTCGACGCCCTGGCTGTCCCTGCACGGGACCGGCAGCATCTTCCTGGCCGACGCGGCATCCGGAAAGCTGCGCATGGCCGCTCGACACAAATTGTCCGCGAGCATCGTGCAGGCCTGCGATACCGTCGAGATGGGCCATTGTCTGTGCGGGCGGGCGGCAGCGACCCAGGAATTGCTGTTCGTCGATTGCGTCGACGACCGGCACGAGGTCCATTACCCCGGCATGTCGGAGCACGGGCACTATTGCGCCCCCATCCTGTTCGACGAGAAGCTGCTGGGCGTGTTGAACCTCTATGTGGACGCACACCATCGGCAGACGCCGGCGGAACTGCAGTTCATCACTGCCGCCGCGCATGCTGTCGGCGGCATGATCCAGCGGCACCAGACCGAACAGCAGCTGCGTTACCACGCCTATCACGACGGCCTGACCCGGATGCCGAACCGGACCCTGTTCATGGACCGCCTGGAACAGCGCCTGCGCCACGGCGAGCGGCACCCGGCGCTGCGCTGCGCCGTGCTCTACCTGGATCTCGACCGCTTTAAAACGGTCAACGACAGCCTCGGCCATACGCTGGGGGATCAGCTGCTGCTCGAAGCGGGCGAGCGTATCCGCGCCTGCATGCGGCCCGAGGACACGGTCGCCCGCATGGGCGGCGACGAGTTCACGATTCTGCTCGAAGAGGTGGCGGAACCCGCCGACGCGCTGCGCGTAGCCGACCGGCTGCATGCTGTGCTGCAGCCGCCGATCATGCTCGAAGGCCGCGAGATATTTGTTTCCGCGAGCATCGGCATCGCCGTCGGCGCACAGGACGACCACCACGCCGCCGACCTGCTGCGCGACGCCGACACCGCGATGTACCGCGCCAAATCCATGGGCACGGGGCACACGGTCTTGTTCGACGAACGCATGCATCTGCGCGCCGTGGCGCAACTGACGCTGGAATCGGAGCTGCGGCGGGCAGTGGAACGCGAAGAATTACGCGTCCATTACCAGCCTATCGTCGACGCAATCCGCGGCGAGGTGCTCGGCTTCGAAGCCCTGGTGCGCTGGCAGCACCCGGAGCGCGGCCTGGTCTTGCCGGCCGAATTCATCCCGCTGGCGGAGGAGACCGGGCTCGTCAACGACATCGGCCATTGGGTGCTGACGGAGGCCTGCCGCCAACTCCAGGCGTGGCGCCGGGATTTCCCCCAACGGCCGGACCTGTATATGAGCGTCAACCTGTCCGCCAAACAGTTCCTGCAGCCGAACCTGGTGGAACGGATCGACGCGGCGATCGCCGCAACCGGGGTCGAGCCGCATTACCTGGCTCTGGAAATCACCGAAAGCGTGCTGGTGCACAATCGCGAAACCGCGCACAAAATCCTGCTTGATCTCAAGGCGCGCGGACTGCATCTTTATGTCGACGATTTCGGCACCGGCTACTCATCGCTGAGTTATTTGCAGAACTTCCCCTTCGATGCGCTGAAAATCGATCGCGCCTTCGTCAATCGCCTGACCCCGGGGATCGAGGACGTGGAGATGGTATCGACGATCATCGCCATCGCCGGCAACTTCAACATGGGCGTGATCGCCGAAGGCGTGGAGAACGACGGGCAACTCGAACGCGTGATCGCGCTGGGCTGCCGCAAGGTGCAGGGCTATCGTTTCGCGCCGCCGCTCGCGGCGGAGGCTGCCAGTTCGCTGATCCTGACGCGCTACGCCGGGACGCCGGGGAATCCCTGAACAAGCCCTGCTTTTTCGGCCGGCTATCGAGGCAACGCCTTGCTGCCCGGCATTCGCCCCATCCAAGGTCTCCGAATCGGCGATTCGGTGTCGCCAGCAACGCACGCCTGGCCTCGAAGCAACCCCTGGCATGAACATGTCAGGGGTTGCCCCCCGACTCAAGCAGCAGGGATGAGCAACTGATCGATTTGCTGCCCGCTCCCAGTGCGCTACTATATGACCAACAAAATGACCAACTGGAGGGGTGTATGAGCACCGTTACCCTGGCAGAAGCCAAAACGCATCTCAGCCATCTGCTTGACCGGGTCGAGGCTGGCGAGGAAGTCGTCATCACCCGTCGCGGGCTGCCGATTGCCCGCATCACGCCGGTCGCAAAACCCAAGCAGGCCATCAAACCCCTTGCCGAGTTTCGCAGCCGCATGCCCCGCTGGCGCAAATCCAGCATCGAACTGCTGCACGAAATGCGCGACGAGGGACTTTGATGCTCTATTTCGACACCAGCTTTCTGGCGCCGCTCATCCTCGAAGAAGCCGCCAGCGCCAGAATCGAGGCCTTTTTCGCCAAGCTCCCGGTGGGGGAGCTGTACGTGAGCCACTGGACCTGCGTCGAGTTCGCCAGCCTCATCGCGCGCGAAGTCAGGATGGGCGGCCTTGCGGAATCCGACGCACTGCTGGCCATCGGCCAGTTCGATGAACTGGTGGTCGACTCATTCCAGGTCGTGGCGCCCGGCGTCGCGGACTACGAACTCGCCAAGGCGTACATCCAGCACTTTTCCACCAAGCTGCGGGCTGGCGATGCGCTGCACCTGGCTATCGCCAAAAACAACGGCGCAAAGACCCTCTACACCCTGGACGAAGGGCTCTTGCATGCGGCCAGGCTCATGAAGATCCACGCCAGCCGGGGCATCAAAAACTAGTGGTCAAGGGGTGCCACGGTTTCGCGAGGAACCCAATGCTTAAGCGGTACTCTTTTCGACTGCGGCCAGGCCTGCAGTTGCTTTTTTGTCCTCGCTCTCAAGCATCCCTTTTGACTTACTACTCAATATATCAGCCAATTTTGCCAGTCCAGGGATTTTAGATATCTTATCAACAGCGTTTGTTAATTTGACGCTTTTATCAAGTGCATCCATCAGCGGATGATCTGATTTGTCATAGTCTGATATTAGTTTTCCAGGGTTCTCAGAACTTACTTCTAATATGTTGTAAAGGAGTCGGGTCTTGAGATCAGCAGAAATTATTGGGTCTTTTATGTCTCGTATTTGCTGTGAGAGGCCTTCAAAAGTCTTGCTGAGCACTTCTTTA
>NCIH01000081.1:12816-20905 GCA_002281975.1 Hydrogenophilales bacterium 17-64-11
TGCTGAGCACTTCTTTATGCGTATATTCCTCAATCAATCGTTTTGACAGATTTATTTTTCTGTTGGATGAATACGCAACCCACAGAATCGGAACATAAAGAGGAAGAATAGATAGTACTAACCTTGGCACCTGAAGTATGACGCTATTTAACGGGATCCCGTTAAATAGTTGGTATAAGCTAACGGCAAAAGGTATGAGAGATACGATGACCAAGCCCCCTACATATCTTTTGAATACTTTGTCCAGAGAATTACTTTCCTCAATTTCATCTGCTTTCTTTTGTGAGTATGCATAGCTCAATCCGGTTGTTAGGGCGTTCGGAAGAAGAGAGTTGATTTTTTGAAGTACGCTCTGATATTCGTTTTCCCACGCGATCAAAGTTTGACTAAATCCAGCTTTCTTCTCCTCAGAGAATTTTGCAAAGCCGGCTCTTAGCTCGACATATGCGTTCTCAAGCTCATGCTTTAAACCTTTTATCTCTACCTCTTCCTTCGTTTCCGGATCGGTATCTTTGAAACCGATAATTCCGTAATACAGCTGGTCAATTTCTTTCTTTCGAGATATAAGTTGATCGTAATTCGCTTTTATTTTGCTGGAGAGTTCATCAGAGTGATCGTGAATTTCTTCTAGCGATTGAATTTTTTGTTCAAAGGATGAATAATTCGCAAAAAGTTCTTCTAATTCTCCGATATTCTCTTCAATAGATTTCTTTCTGGAAGAAAGGTCGCTATGGATCAACCGGACCTCTTCTATCAGCTTTTCAGTGGCGGCTGCCTTTTCAGCAATATTTATTACTGAGCCCGCTGACTCATCGCTTGATTGGCGCAGTCCCTTTATTTCCTCAAGAAGGGTAAGCGCTTCATTTTTGGTTCCCTCGCACTTGTTCTTGTATTCAGAGGCTTTTCTCGATGCTTGCTTTGCTTCTTGCTCGTAATCGGCAGTTTTCTTTTCGATTAGATTCCTTAGGTCTGTAATGTTCTGCCAGAGTTTTAAGCGCTCACTCTCCAAGTATTCAATAGAACTCATTTTTTCTTGCCCCCCTTATTATTTGATAGGCCCCCCATCCAAGCAACACGGGAGGTTACGGATACATACTGCCTTGAGTTCAAGTCGACCTTCTGCCGTTTAGCGATGGTTCGTCGTGTAGCTCTCGGTGTGGCGATCTCGGTACCTGTCCGGCCGATCGTAGTATCTGTCCGGCCGTCCAGAGGTGTTGCTGGGCTGATAAGACGGCGCGGCGGGGGCGACGGGGACGGTTGAAACCGCCTGACGGCGTGAAGCCGTCTGTTCTTCAATTTGGCGTTGCTGGCGAAGGCGAGCCAGAGCCGCCTGGTCGTTCGCGGCTCTGTCAAAAGCCTTCTTCTGCTCGGCAGGAGATGGCGGCAGGCCGTTTGGGTTTTCAACCCGCTTGGCGTTCGCGCACGGTACATCCTGGTAGACGGTCTTGTGGCCAGATGTGCATCGGTAGACGTCTGCAACCGCCGGCAAGGCGGCGAGAGCGAGCAGGGGGATAAGTAAGGTCTTC
The DNA here is from genome assembly GCA_002281975.1 of Hydrogenophilales bacterium 17-64-11. Classification (GTDB taxonomy): domain Bacteria; phylum Pseudomonadota; class Gammaproteobacteria; order Burkholderiales; family Thiobacillaceae; genus Thiobacillus. The sequence continues at coordinate 14,343 of NCIH01000081.1, forward strand.
ATATCGTTCTTCTTCTGCTGTTCTTATAGGTTTCCTCCGGTGGCGCCTCCACCTGGCAACGCTTCGGCTTGAAGTCTTATTCGCCCGGCCATTGTAGCCGAATGCCTTGGATTGTCTTGGCAGCAGAAATCCTCAGGGGTAATTCCTGCAATTTGCTGATGATCATGAAGGCCAAAAACCAGCCCGTTCAATAACTGTTCAAGCGTGACACCGTGGAGCGGATTGTTGGGCTGAGTCTCTTGCATGGTTTTAGACCCTGTCAGGCTTCGGTATGGCTCACTGGGCCAGCGCGCGCATCCTGTCCAGCTTCTCGACTACCGCCTGATAGAGGTCCTGGTCGGCATCGGCGTTGCGGTCCGGGTGGTTGGCGCTGCGGATCCTTTTCAGCGCAGCCATATCGTCGGGCAGGTCATGCACCCTGGTCACCCGGTCGCCGTTCTTGGCCATCTCGCGCTGAACCTCGGCCTCTGCGCCTTCGCGTGTGTCGTGCAACCTTCTGCTGCCAAGACGCCAACCATCCTGATTCTTGCGCGGGGATTGATTTTTCGCGCCATCAAACCAGATCCATTTGCCGGTATCAGGATCCAATTCAAAACGAACGGTGGTGATGCCGTAGGTGTAAACGGGCGGCTTGAGGCCCCTGGCGAACATCTTGAACGTGCCGACCGTACTCACGGCAGCCAGGTAATACGTGCCAGCCTCATGGGGGCTGAACGCGCTACTGGGCGTTGGTATGGGCGTTGGCTCAGGCTTGCTCGCGTTGCCCAAAGAATTATCTTTAGCCTGCTTGGCGAGCCATGCAGCCCGGCGTTGTGCGTTGGTCACGGGTGTTGCTCCTCGAATTGGTTGAAACCCACTGGGATCGCCCCTCGCTGAAGGGATCACCCGCTGGATTCCTGGACAGCCTCAATGGCTGCGCGTATCTAGTCTGACGAGACGCTTTTGCTAGGCCCGGCCTTTCGGCCTGGCGCGGCGGGCGGCACGTAGCCCGAAATCCTGCACTGAAAACCATCGACACGTTTGTCGCCATTGAAGTGGGTGACGCTGCACTGGGATATTTCGCCGCGTGCCGTCAAGTCGGCCAGCGACTTGCGTACTTGAACCAGTGCAATCCCGGTTGCCGACGCGATCTCCAGATCGAGTAGCTGCCCATGCTTTTTCAGGTGGCTTAGGATTTGGTCTGTCTGCATCTCGATTCCTTTGACGTGTTGATTGGCGCGCGACCCATGGCGGGCCCCGAGCCAATACAGAAACAGGAAAAAGCAAAAGGCCACCCCGAAGGATGGCCTGAATGCCTGCTATGTCTGGCTCCCCGACCTGGGCTCGAACCAGGGACCTGCGGATTAACAGTCCGTCGCTCTACCGACTGAGCTATCGGGGAATGGGAAGCGCGCATTCTAGTGATGGCGGGCGATTCGGTCAACCCTTAGCCGTCTTTTTCCACCTGCAATTCGGGAACGTGGCTGAAGGCGATGCGCATCGGCGCGGCGCCGCGGCCATGGTGGGCACCGCCGAAGTACAGGGTGTTGGGGCCGTAGCGCTGGTTGATCCGGTCGAGCACGCTGTTGAGGGTTTCGTGCCGCTCGTCGGGATCGAACAGGTCGCGCGTGGCCTGGCTGTGCTCGACGAGGTCGGTGAGGGTGACGCCGACCTTGAGGATGGGGCCGGGGTCGGGCGGGCGGCGCTGCCACAGTTCGGCCAGCACGGGGTTGAACCGGAGGGAGTCGGCGTGCGGCGCGAAGTGCGCCTGGTCGACCCAGCGGGGGTGGCCGGCAGCAGCCTTCATATAGTGCAGGTGCAGGCCGAGGCCGCCGGCGCAGTAGCCGTAGTGGCGCAGCCGCATCGCGGCCTTGTGCAGCAGGCGGTAGAGCACCGCCAGCGCGGAATCGGGATCGCGCAGTTCGGGCGCCAGCACGTGCGAATGGCCGACGCTGGAGCGCTGGGTGGGGGCAGCGGCGACGTTTTCGCCGCGCAGTTTGGCGTAGTAGCGCTCGCCCTCGACGCCGCCCCAGGCATGGCGCAGGGTGTCGCGGCTGGCGGCGCAGAGTTGCTCGACGCTGTGGATGCCGAGCCGGTTGAAGCGCTGTTCCATGGCGCGGCCGATGCCGGTCAGGGCGCCGAGCTTGAGGCCGTACAGGCGCTGCGGCAACTCGTGCTGACGGATCACCACCAGCCCGTCCGGTTTCTGCATGTTGGACGCGGTCTTGGCGAGAAAGCGGTTGGGCGCGATGCCGACCGAGCTGTGCAGCACCTCGCCGACCTGATCGTAGATCGCCTGCTTGATCTGTTTTCCGAGCCGGACGGCCTTGGCTTCCTCGCGGTCGCTGCCCAGCAGGTCGCAGGCCATTTCGTCGATCGACAGCACGGCGCTGACCGGGGTGCACGACTCCACGGCGGCGACGATGCGGTGGTGGATTTCCACGTAGGTCGACGGCCGCGCTTGCACGAAAACGATGTCGCGGCACAGCTTGCGGGCTTGCCACACCGGGGTGCCGGTGCGGATGCCGAAGCGCTTGGCATCGATGCTGGCGGCGATGCAGCAGGTGGTGTCGGCCATCACCGGCAGCACGCCGACCGGACGGCCGCGCAGTTCGGGCCGCAACTGCTGCTCGGCCGAGGCGAAGAAGGAATTGAGATCGACGTAAAGCGAATGCAGGGCCATGGCGAGGGTGGGACCCGGTATGTCATTCCGATGCCTGAATCCAGTCAGGCAAACAACTGGCCCCGGGCTTTTCTTCCTTCGGGGGCAGGCGTCGGGATGAGAGCTGATGTTGAACGTAGTGTATATCCATACACCACTTTCAATCAATTCAGCCCGGGTTCGCCAGGTTCATCCGCTCCAGTCGCTGGCACAGGATGTCGATGATGCGGCGCGACAGCGGGGCGGAATGGCGCATCAGTTCTTCCAGCGTCTGCGGCGGCAGCGCCAGCACGGTGATCTCGCCATCGGCGACGACCGAGGCGGTGCGCTTTTCGTTCAGCAGATAGGCCATTTCGCCGAACAGCTGGCCCTCGCCGAGTTCGCCCAGGCGGCGGCGCCCGCCGTCGGTATTCTTGTACACCGCGGCGCGGCCGGCGTAGAGAAAATAGGCGGTTTTCGAGTCGTCGCCTTCCTCGATCAGCGCATGGCCGGCGGGGTGCACCTGGCCGTATTTTTCCAGCAGGCGGCGGCTGTCGCTGAAGACGTAGCCTTCGAGCTTGCCGGCGCCCTCGCCGCTGCCGCCGAGGAACAGCTTTTCCAGCGCGGTAATGTCGGCCTTGCCGTAGGCGTACAGCGCCTGCGCCCACAGGTACAGCAGCAGGAAGGCGAAATAGCCGCCGATCAGCACGAACACCACGCCGCCGAGCGCGCCGTACAGGCTGCGGTAGCTCTCCAGCTTGAAGAAGGCGCCGAACAGCATCAGCAGCAGGCCCAGGCTCACGGTGGCGGCGAGCGCGAACACCGCCGCGTCGCGCGCGCGCGGATGCCGCCGCGGCAGCCGCCAGTAGGCTGCAAACAGCAGCGCCCACACCATGGCGAAGGCGAACAGCGAGTTGAGCGTCCGCAGTGCCTGCGCGTTGCCCGCGCCGATGATGTCATTCTGCGCCAGGAACGACAGCGTGACCTGGACCAGCGCGGCCACCCCCATCAGCAGGAACAGCACCGGCAGGATGATCAGCGGCAGCACCCACGACACCACCAGATTGCGCTTGGTCCGGTCGGGAAAAATGATGCGGAAAGCTCCCTGCATCGTGTTGACCAGCCCGCGCGACGACAGCACCAGGGTGACAAGGCCGACGCCGCCGGCTGCGAGCTGGGTTTGCCGCGGAATGAAGCCGAGCGCGGTGAGGCTGTCCAGTTGCATCTGGTCGTAGAGCGCGGCCATCAGGATGGTGGCCGGCAGCGAATTCTCGGCAATATGGCCCAGCAGTTGCAGGGCGTAGCTCAGCAGCAGCAGCAGCGGGGTGGCCGACAGCAGGAAGTAGAACGCCGTCGCCGCGGCGTGATTCTGCAGCCCGTTCTGGCCGAACAGGCGCGCGGTGGTGTAGCCGAGCTGCAGCAGCCAGGAGAGGGTGCCGCGAACGGGGGGCAGGTCGGGGATGTGGAACATCGCGCTAGCCTACCTGCACAGGCAGTGGGAGGCCAGTAGCACGTTGGGGCGGAGGCGGGCCTCCTACAGGTCCGGTGGCGCTGCGGGAAGCCTCGCGGGGGGAACGGCTCAGGCCATCGCCTGGGCGATGCGCTTGAGCGCCTTTTCGAGGTTGGCCTGCGAGGTGGCGAACGACAGGCGGATGTAGCCTTCGGCGCCGAAGGCCGAGCCGGGGACGACGGCGACGTCGGCCGACTCCAGCAGGTATTCGGAAAACGCGATGTCGGTCGGCGCCTCGATGACGTCGCGCGCCAGCAGGTTCAGGATCGCCGGGCGCACGTCGGGGAAGGCGTAGAAGGCGCCGCCGCTGTCGACGCAGTTGAAGCCGGGAATGGCGTTGAGCGCGTCGACGACGTAGCGGTGGCGCGCCTTGAAGGCGTCGAGCATGGGGGTGATGCAGCCCTGGTCGCCGTTCAAGGCGGCCTCGGCGGCGACCTGCGAGATCGAGGTGGGGTTGGAGGTGGACTGCGACTGCACGTTGGTCATCGCGCGCAGGATGGCTTCCGGGCCGGCGGCGTAGCCGATGCGCCAGCCGGTCATCGAGTAGGCCTTGGATACGCCGTTCAGCACCAGGGTGCGGTCGTAGAGGTCGGGGCAGACATTGAGGATGTTGACGAAGGGCGCGCCATCCAGCCGGATGTGCTCGTACATGTCGTCGGTGGCGATCAGCACGTGCGGATGCTTGCGCAGCACGGCGCCCAGTGCGGCCAGTTCATCACCTGTGTAGACCGCGCCAGTCGGGTTGGATGGGCTGTTGATGACGAACAGCCGCGTCTTCGGCGTGATCGCCGCTTGCAGCTGTGCCGGGGTGATCTTGAAGCCCTGCTCGATGCCGGCCTCGACGATCACCGGATTGCCGTCGGCCAGGATGACGATGTCGGGATACGAGACCCAGAACGGCGCGGGGATGATGACCTCGTCGCCGGGGTTGACCACCGCCTGCACCAGGTTGAAGAAGCTCTGCTTGCCGCCGCACGACACCAGGATCTGCTTCGGCGCGTAGTCGAGGCCATTGTCGCGCTTGAACTTGGCGATGATCGCCGCCTTCAGGCCGGGAGTGCCGTCGACCGCGGTGTACTTGGTGAAGCCGCCGTTGATCGCCGCGATCGCCGCGTCCTTGATGTGTTGCGGGGTGTCGAAGTCGGGCTCGCCGGCGCCGAGGCCGACGATGTCGCGGCCGGATGCCTTGAGCGCGGCGGCGCGGGCGGTGACAGCCAGGGTGGGCGAGGGTTTGATGGCCTGTACGCGGCGGGAGAGTTCCACTATGGTTCCTTCAGAGCATCCGCCGGAGCGGAAGTGCTACTATCGACAAGTTTGAGCCGCGCGATTTTACCTGTGTTCGTCACCTTCCCCAATAGCCCCTTCCGTCTGTTCCAGCCGTTCCCACCGGCCGGCGACCAGCCGAATGCGATCGCCCAACTGGTCGAGGGCATCGAGGACGGCCTGGCCTACCAGACCCTGCTCGGGGTGACCGGCTCGGGCAAGACGTTCACCATGGCCAACGTCATCGCGCAAACCGGGCGGCCGGCGCTGATCATGGCGCCCAACAAGACGCTGGCGGCGCAACTGTATGCCGAGATGCGCGAGTTTTTCCCGGAAAACGCGGTCGAGTATTTCGTCTCCTACTACGACTACTACCAGCCCGAGGCCTACGTGCCGGCGCGCGACCTGTTCATCGAGAAGGACTCCAGCATCAACGAGCACATCGAGCAGATGCGCTTGAGCGCGACCAAGTCGCTGCTGGAGCGGCGCGACACCGTGATCGTCTGCACCGTGTCGGCGATCTACGGTATCGGCGACCCGTCCGACTACCACAGCATGATCCTGCTCCTGCGCGAGAACGAGAAGATGAGCCAGCGCGAGGTGATCGCGCGGCTGACGCAGATGCAGTACGACCGCAACGACATCGAGTTCAAGCGCGGCGTGTTCCGCGTGCGCGGCGACGTCATCGACATCTTCCCGGCGGAACATGCGGAAACCGCGATCCGCGTCGAACTATTCGACGACGTGGTGGAAACCCTGCACCTGTTCGACCCGCTCACCGGGCAGGTTCTGTCGAAAGTCGCACGCTTCACCGTGTTTCCGTCGAGCCACTACGTCACCCCGCGCGAAACGACGCTGCGCGCCATCGAGCAGATCAAGGTCGAGTTGCGCGAGCGGCTGGAGTGGTACTACGCCAATGGCAAGCTGGTCGAGGCGCAACGGCTGGAGCAGCGCACCCGCTTCGACCTCGAAATGATGGTCGAGCTGGGCTTCTGCAAGGGCATCGAGAACTACTCGCGCCACCTGTCGGGGCGCAAGCCGGGCGAGCCGCCGCCGACGCTGATCGACTACCTGGCGAAGGACGCGCTGATGTTCATCGACGAGTCGCACGTCACCGTGACCCAGGTCGGCGGCATGTACAAGGGCGACCGCTCGCGCAAGGAAAACCTG
>NCIH01000006.1:0-54849 GCA_002281975.1 Hydrogenophilales bacterium 17-64-11
TCGGCCCCGCCAAGCAGATGCAAACGCAATACCTGCCGCAGATCCAGCAGCAGGCGGGCAACCTCGACATGGGCCGCGTCATGGCCATGGTGCGCGGGGCTTAAAAGCCGTGCGGATATTTTCTTCCCTCTACGCCCGCGCCATGCAATGGTCGCGGCATCGCCACGCGCCCTGGTATCTGGGCGGGGTGAGTTTCGCCGAATCGTCGTTCTTTCCGATTCCGCCGGACGTGATGCTCGCGCCGATGAGCCTCGCCAATCCGTCCAGGGCCTGGCGCTTCGCCCTGATCACCACGCTGACGTCGGTGGCCGGTGGCCTGTTCGGCTATGCGATCGGCTATTTTACTTTTGATGCGATTGAACCCTGGCTGCGTGAATCGCACTATTGGACGGCGTATCAAACCTCGGTCGTCTGGTTTGAAAAGTGGGGCTTCTGGGCGGTGTTCGTCGCCGGCTTCTCGCCCATCCCCTACAAGGTGTTCACCATCGCCGCCGGCGCCCTGTCGATGGCGCTGCTGCCCTTCACCCTGGCCTCGCTGATCGGGCGCGGCGCGCGTTTCTTCTTCGTGGCCGGGTTGATGAAATGGGGCGGCGCACGCATGGAAGCGGCGCTGCATCGCACCATCGACCGCCTGGGCTGGGCGACCGTCGCGCTGGTCGTGGTCGGCGCGATCGTCTACCACTGGGCGGGCATGTCATGACCGGCCCGGTGCCGGCGGAGCCCATTGCCGGGCCGTATTCCGGCCAGCGCGTCGCCCTGCTCACGCAGCACGGCAAGGAACGGGTGATCGCGCCGGTGCTGGATGCCGCGCTCGGCTGCCGGGTCGAGCGGGTGAGCGGCTTCGATACCGACACCTTGGGCAGTTCACCCGCGATATCCCGCGCGCCGGTACTCAGATCGAAGCCGCGCGCCGGAAAGCGCGCATCGGCATGGAATTGTCCGGCCTGCCGCTGGGGCTGGCGAGCGAGGGCGCGTTCGGGCCGGACCCGATGGCGGGCCTGTTTCCGTGGAACGTCGAGTTGCTGGTGTTCATCGACGACGAACGCGGCATCGAGGTGACGGGCATGGCGCAGCAAGCGACGCGCTTTGCCCACCTGCTCACGGATGATTGGGAGCAGGCCGCGCAATTCGCCCGCCAGGCCGGATTTCCCGAGCATCACCTGGTGGTGCGCCCGCAAGGCCAGGACGACCCTCGCATTGAAAAATCCCTCGCCACCTGGACGGCGCTCGAAGCCGCTTTCAGGCGGGCGTGCGACTGGGCGGAAAACGGCCAGGTATTTCTGGAAAACGATCTCCGCGCCCATGCCCACCCCATGCGCATGGAAGTCATCCGCCTGGCCACCGTAGACCTCGCGGCCAAACTGAACTCGCCCTGTCCAGCCTGCGGTGCGCCCGGCTTCCAGGTCGTGGAGCGGCTGCGCGGCCTGCCATGCGCCGCTTGCGGCGCGCCCACGCGGGAGATTCGCGCCGACATTCACGGCTGCCTCAAGTGCGATCATCGCGAAACGCGCGAGCGCGTTGGCTTGGAACACACCGATCCGGGTCGCTGCGACTTTTGCAACCCCTGATCATTGCAACCATCACCCCAGTGGAAAACTACGATGCTGAACCGCCTGCGACGCCTGTCTCCCAAAACGCTCAAGGCTGACCTGTCGGCCGGGTTGACCACCGCGCTGGTCGCGATTCCCGACGGCATCGCCTCGGCCATTCTGGCTGGGCTGAACCCGATTCACGGCCTCTACGCGCTGATGATCGGCACGCCGATCGCGGCCATGCTGGCGAGTTCCCAGTTCATGTACGTCGCCAATACCGGCGCGCTGGCTATCGGCACAGGCGGCGCGCTGGAGGGCTACAGCGGGGAAGACAAGGTCGCAGCACTGGTTGTGCTGGTGCTGCTGGCAGGGTTGATCCAGCTGGGGCTTGGTCTGCTGAAGTTGGGCGGGCTGGTTCGTTTCGTGGCGAATGCCGTACTGATCGGCTTCATGACCGGCGTGGCCGTGCGTATCATCCTGAGCCAGCTCGGCGAGCTGAACGGCTATCACGCGGAAGGCAGCAATGCGATGATGCGCACCCTCGACTGGCTGCTGCATCTGCGCCACTCCGATCTAGCCTCGACCGCACTTGGCCTGGGTACGCTGGCGCTGGTTTTTGTGCTGAACCGTACCCGCCTTGCGCAACTGGGCATGGCGATTGCCCTGGTGGCGGCTACCGTGCTGGCAGCGCTGGCCGGCTTGAACAGCGTGGCGACGCTCGCCGACACCACGCTCATCCCGGATGGTCTGCCGCCGCTGGTCGTACCGCAGTGGGAGATGGTTGCGACCTTGCTGCCTTCGGCAGCCGGTCTGGCGATCATCGCTCTGGTGCAGGGGGTCGGTGTGAGCAAAACGGTGCCCAATCCTGATGGCACTTATCCCAATATTTCCAGAGATTTTGCGGCCAAGGGCGTGGCCAACGTAGCGTCTGGCATGTTTGCAGGTATGCCGGTGGGGGGCACGATGTCGGAGACGGCGGTGAGCCTCAAGGCGGGTGCACGCTCGCGCTGGGCAGGCATATTCTCGGGGCTGTTCATTGTCATGGGTGTGTTGCTCCTGGCCGATCTGCTGGGCTATCTGGCCATGCCGGCCATTGCGGCGCTGCTCATCGTGGCGGGCATCGAAGCGATCAAGCCAGACCGGATCGGCGATGTCTGGCATTCCGGCTGGGAGCCGCGCATCATCTTGCTGACAACCTTTTTTGCCACACTGATCCTGCCGATCCACGAGGCGGTTTTTCTCGGTGTGGCCTTGTCGATGCTGCATTTTCTGTATGTCTCCTCGCTCGACGTGAGAATCGTCAGCCTCCAGTTCGGAACCGATGGCTCGGTTGTGGAAGCGCCCGTCCCTGCCAGGGTCGAATCGGGTAGTCCCGTTGTTATCATGATGTACGGCAATCTGTATTTCGCGGCCGCAGCGACGCTGGAAAGTCGATTGCCGGATGCGCAGGAGGGCGCACGCGTGATTTTGCGCTTGCGGGGTATTCCCCGAATAGGCAGCACGCTGGTCTCCGTGCTTGAGCAGTACGCGCTCAAACTCCAGCGCAAAGGTGCCCAGCTCGTGCTCGCCGAAGTGAGCCCCACTCTGCATGAACAGTTGATCAACACGGGTACCGTCATGATGTGCGGCGAAAAAAATATATTCGTTGAGCAGCCCGATCTGTTCGCAGCGACCCGGCAGGCCTTGCGCTTACCCCAAGGCTCGGCTTGAATCGGCATATGGCTATTGACATCGACTCGCCACTGGCTCGCCGCATCGCGGCATTTGCCTTTCTTGTCTTCATCTTTGGCGCGACTTTCTGGGTGTTGTCGCCATTTTTTGCCGCGCTGGCCTGGGCCGGTATCCTGGCTTATGTGACCTGGCCGCTGCACCAGCGGCTGCACCAGTGGCTGCCTGAGCGCGAGAACCTGGTGGCTTTCCTGATGACGCTGGGCGTGGCGGGGACCCTGTTGTTGCCGCTGCTATGGGTGATGTTCATCCTGCTGGCCGACGTGGCGGCCGCGTCTGCTCTGCTGCGCAAGATTGCCGCAGAGGGTTTGCCACCTCTGCCGCCCGGTGTGCGCGAGCTGGCGCATGGTGAGACGCAGGCGGCGCTGGGGTTGTTTTTGTGGGGCGCGCTGGTGGTGAGCTGGATTGACAACCTGATCCGCCCAATGGCCATCATCCCCTTGCAGATCAAGATGGTGTACGGCATCGGCCGCGCCTACGGCGTGACGCTGGATCAGGGCCACATCAAGGAACTCATCGCCGCCGCTGGCGTGGGGCTCACCTCGCAATATCTCGAACAGTTCGGCCGCAAGCTGTTAGGTGACCTGCTTGGGAAAATGGCGGGCAAGACGGTGGGCAAGGTCGGCGGCGCGACGACCGGCATGGCCTTCATGGCCTTTTCCTTCGCCACCACCTACGCGCTGGGGCAGCTCGCCAAACGCTATTACGCGGGCGGGCGACAGATGAACACGGCCATGTTGAAAGACACCTTCCAGAATCTGCTCGGCCCCGCCAAACAGCTGCAAACCCAGTACCTGCCGCAAATCCGGCAACAGGCCAGCACACTTGACATGGGACGGGTGCTGGCCATGGCACGGTCATGATCGACGTCGTCGTCCTGTTCTTCCTGTTCGGCCTGGCGGCGGGGCTTGCCCGCTCCGACTTGAAGCTGCCCTCGGCGCTCTACGACTCCCTGTCGCTGATCCTGCTGCTGGCCATCGGCCTCAAGGGCGGCGAGGGTCTGGCGAAGCAGGCGCTGGCCCCGTTGTTGCCGCAGCTGGGCGCCGTGATCCTGCTGGGCGTGGCGCAGACCTTCATCGCCTTCGCCATCCTGCGCGGCCTGGGGCGGCTGGGCCGGGCCGACGCGGCATCCATGGCCGCGCATTACGGCTCGGTGAGCGTGGCCACCTTCGCGGTGGGGGTCAACTGGCTGCTTGTCCGCGACATCGAATTCGAGCCGCAGATGGCCGTTTTCCTGGCGATCATGGAGGTGCCGGCCATCCTCATCGGCATCGTGCTGGCGCGCGGCGTGAGCCGGGACACCGACTGGCGCGCCCTGGGCCATGAGGCCTTCCTGGGCAAGGGCGTGACCCTGTTGCTGGGCGGCATGGCCATCGGCTGGATCGCCGGGCCGGATGGGTTGGCGCCGATCAAGGGCGTGTTCTTCGATCTGTTCAAGGGCGCGCTGGCCCTGTTCCTGCTGGAGATGGGGCTGATCGTCAGCCGCCAGGTCGGCGAACTCAAACGGCGCGGTCTGTTCATCGTCGCCTTCGGCCTGGGCATGCCCTTGCTCTCGGCGCTGCTCGGGCTGGCCACCGGACTGGCCCTCGGCCTCTCGCCGGGCGGGCTCACCCTGCTCGCCACCCTGGCGGCTTCCGCCTCCTACATCGCCGTGCCCGCGGCCATGCGCCTGGCCGTGCCCGAGGCCAACCCGGCCCTGTCCCTGGCCGCCGTGCTCGGGGTGACCTTTCCCTTCAACATCCTGGCCGGCATTCCGCTCTACCACGCGCTGGCCACGCAATTCACGGGAGCGACGCCATGACCCTGCCCACCGAAAAACGCACCCTGCTGACGATCGTCACCGAGGCTGTCGTCGAGCAAACCCTGCTGCGCGATCTCGACCGTCTCGGCGTGCGCGGCTACACGGTGTCCGACGCGCGCGGCAAGGGCAGCCGCGGCGTGCGCGACGCCGCCTGGGAGGAGGCGGCGAACGTCCGCGTCGAGGTGATCTGCGAGCGCGCGCAGGCGGAGGACGTGCTGCGCCATCTCCAGGCGCGTTACTACGCCGATTACGCGATGGTGGCGTTTCTCGCCGAGATCGAGGTCCTGCGGCCGGAGAAGTTCTGACCATGCCGGCTGGCGCCTGTGATCCCCATTCAACATCATGGGAATACCACTATGTTGTCATTGGATGGCAAGTGAAAAGGAGCGCCGGGGGCCACCGGTTTTCGGCGCATTGTGTGGTGGTTGTCTTTTGACAGGAGGTTGTCATGGCAAAGCAGAAATCAGGCGGCACCGGGACGCAAGCACAGGCAATGCCCGCCGCCAACCCGTCGGCCATGCCGGTGGCGCGCGAGCGGATGATCGCCGTCGCGGCCTATTACCTGGCCGAACAGCGCGGCTTCTCGCCGGGCCAGGAGGTGGAGGACTGGCTGCAAGCCGAAAAAGGGCTTGACGCCGTAACGGCCGGCACCACTGCCGAGACAGCATCATGAAGACGGCCTATCGGGACGGCCCATGGCGTCTGTGGCTGCTCGTCCCCTTTCTGGCCCTGCTCCATGCCCTGCCGGTCCGGGCCGGGGAAACCTATCTCTTGAGCGTGCAGGGCGCCATCGGCCCGGCTTCCGCGGATTATCTGGTGCGCGGCATCGACAAGGCCGCGGAGGCGAAAGCCCGTCTGCTGGTGATCGAGCTGGACACGCCGGGCGGGCTGGACACTTCGATGCGCGACATCATCAAGGCGATCCTGGCATCTCCCGTGCCGGTGGCGACCTATGTTTCGCCGCAGGGCGCGCGCGCCGCCAGCGCCGGCACTTACCTCCTCTATGCCAGCCACATCGCCGCGATGGCGCCGGCCACCAATCTGGGCGCGGCCACGCCGGTGGCGTTGGCGCCGGGCGGAACGGGCGACAAACCCGCCGACCAGCGGAAGAAGCCGGGAGAAACGCCCGCCGACGCCCCGCCGCCGGATGCCAAGGCCAGGAAGGCGGTCAACGATGCCGCCGCCTATATCCGCGGACTGGCCGAACTGCGCGGGCGCAACGCGGACTGGGCGGAGCGGGCGGTGCGCGAGGCGGTCAGCCTGTCCGCCGAGGCCGCGTTGAAGGAGAAAGTGGTGGATGTCGTGGCGACCGATCTGGCCGACCTGCTGAAGCAACTGCATGGCCGCAAGGTGAAACTGGCGACCGGTGAAATCACCCTGGACACCGCCGGGTCGACCATCACCCGCGTCGAGCCGGACTGGCGCAGCCGGCTGCTGTCCGTGATCGGCGACCCCGGCATCGCCTACATCCTGCTGCTGCTGGGCATCTACGGTCTTCTTTACGAGTTTTCCAATCCCGGCATGGTGTTCCCCGGCGTGGTCGGCGGCATCTGCCTGTTGCTCGCCCTGTTCGCGCTGCAACTGATGCCGGTCAGCTACGCCGGGCTGGCGCTGATCCTGCTCGGCATCGCCTTCATGCTGGCGGAGGTCTTCATGCCCAGTTTCGGCGTGCTGGGCTTGGGCGGCATCATCGCCTTCGTGCTCGGCTCGGTGATGCTGATCGACACCGACCTGCCCGGCTACGGCATCTCCTGGGCCCTGATCGTGCCGCTGGCGGCCACCTCCGCCCTGTTCAGCTTCGCCGTCGGCGGCATGGCGCTGCGCGCCCGGCATCGCCCGGTGCTCACCGGCGGCGAGGAATTGCCGGGCATGGAAGGTGAGACCCTGGAAGACATCGAAACCGAAGGCTGGGCGCGCGTGCATGGCGAGCTCTGGCGGGTGAAGAGCCGCGTGCCGTTGCCTCGCGGCGCTCAAGTACGGGTCATGGCGCGGCATGGCCTGACCCTGGAAGTGGAACCAGGCAACACAACCCTCAAGGAGAACGACCATGTTTGAATTCGGCTGGCTTACCGCCCCCCTGTTGGCCCTGGCGCTGCTGGCGTACAGCTTTCGCATCCTGCGCGAGTATGAACGCGGCGTCGTGTTCATGCTCGGGCGTTTCTGGAAGGTGAAGGGGCCGGGTCTGGTGCTCGTGCTGCCGGGCATCCAGCAAATGGTGCGGGTGGACCTGCGCACCGTGGTGTTCGACGTGCCCAGCCAGGATGTGATCTCGCGCGACAACGTCTCGGTGAAGGTCAACGCGGTGGTGTATTTCCGCGTCGTCGATCCGGCCAAGTCCATATTGCAGGTGGAAGATTTCATGAACGCCACCAGCCAGTTGGCGCAAACCACGCTGCGCGCGGTGCTCGGCAAGCACGAACTGGACGAGATGCTGGCCGAGCGGGAAACCCTCAACCTGGACATCCAGCAGGCGCTGGACGCGCAGACCGACGCCTGGGGCATCAAGGTCTCCAACGTCGAGATCAAGCATGTCGACATCGACGAATCCATGGTGCGCGCCATCGCCAAGCAGGCCGAGGCGGAACGCGAGCGGCGCGCCAAGGTGATCCACGCCGAGGGCGAATTGCAGGCCTCGGAAAAACTCCTTGCCGCCGCCGAAATCCTGTCGAGAAACCCGCAGGCCATGCAGTTGCGTTACTTGCAGACGCTCGCCGGCATCGCCGGCGACAAGACCAACACCATCGTCTTCCCGGTGCCGGGCAACTTCATGGATCTGCTCATGCGCGCCAGGACACCTCAAACGGGCGCGTAAATCCGGTCTTGGCGACACGCCCGTGGCGGCAGCGATGAACTTTGGCCTTACGGGCGACAAAGGCGGCCTGGATACGCTGGCGATCGGCGTCCGGAAAACTTTCTGACCTGTCGATACAAGGGAGACAAGCATGCAACCCATCTGGCTGAAACACTACCCGCAAGGCGTCCCGGCGGCGGTCGACCTCCGCCGCTTCGCTTCGCTCAAGGAACTGTTCGAGCAAAGCTGCCGCAAGTTCCACGACCGGCCCGCCTTTACCAGCATGGGCGCGACGCTGACCTATGCGGAAACGGACAGGCTGTCGCGCGACTTTGCCGCGTATCTGCAAGGGCTCGGCCTCAAACCCGGCGAGCGCGTCGCCATCATGCTGCCCAACCTGCTGCAATATCCGGTGGCGCTGTTCGGCGCGCTGCGCGCCGGGCTGGTGGTGGTCAACGTCAACCCACTTTACACCGCGCGCGAGTTGCGGCACCAGTTGGCCGATTCCGGTGCGGTGGCGGTGGTGGTGCTGGAGAACTTCGCGCACACACTGGAAGAAATCATCGGGGAAACCGCGGTCAGGCATGTCGTGACCACCCAGATCGGCGACCTGTTCCCGCCGCTCAAGCGCTGCCTGGTCAACTTCGTCGTCAAGCGTGTCAAACACATGGTGCCGCCCTGGCGGTTGCCGGGCGCGGCGCGCTTCAATGCGGCGCTGAAAGCCGGTCCCGGCCACGCGATGCAAGATGTTCCCGTCGGCCCCGACGACATCGCCTTCCTGCAATACACTGGCGGCACCACCGGCGTGGCCAAGGGCGCGGTGCTCACCCACGGCAACCTGGTCGCCAACGTCGAGCAGACCTCGGCGTGGATCGGCATCAAATTCACCGAAGGCGAAGAAGTCATCGTCACGCCGCTGCCGCTCTATCACATCTTCGCGCTCACCGCGAACCTGCTTACCTTCGTGCGCTGGGGCGCCAACAACGTGCTGATCGCCAATCCGCGCGACCTGCCCGCTTTCATCGGGGAGCTGAAGAAGACCCGCTTCAGCGCCATCACCGGCGTCACCACGCTCTATCGCCTGCTGCTCGATGCGCCGGGGTTCGAACAGGTGAAGGCGGCCAACGGCGGCGCCCTCAAGGTGGCGGTGGCGGGCGGCATGGCGCTGCATCCGGCGGTTGCGGAACGCTGGCAAAAGCTGATGGGCGTGCCGCTGATCGAAGGTTACGGGCTCACCGAAGCCTCCCCCATCGTCTGCGCCAACCCCCTGGACATCACCGGCTTTACCGGCGCCATCGGCCTGCCGCTGCCTTCCACCGAAATCCTGCTGCGCGGCGAGGATGGCACGGAAGCCGCGCCGGGCGCGCCGGGCGAACTGTGCGTGCGCGGGCCGCAGGTGATGCGCGGCTACTGGAACCTGCCGGAAGAAACCGCGCGCGCGCTGGACGCGGAGGGCTGGCTCGCAACCGGCGATGTAGTCCGCATGGACGAGCGCGGATATTTTTATTTCGTCGACCGCAAGAAGGATGTGATCAACATCTCAGGTTTCAAGGTCTGGCCCGGCGAAGTGGAGGAAGTGCTGCTGCACCTGCCAGGCATCAAGGAAGCGGGCGTGGTCGGGATGCCCGATGAAAAAAGCGGCGAGGCGGTGTGGGCCTGGGTGGTGAAGAGCGACCCCGCGCTCACCGAGCAACAGATCATCGACGCCTGCCACGCCCAGCTTGCCCACTACAAAACGCCGCACAAGATCCTCTTCCGCGACAAGCTGCCCAAGTCGCCCATCGGCAAGATCCTGCGCCGCAAGCTCAAGGAAGAAGCCACCTGAATGCGCGCGATACGACAGCATTTCGCCCTGCTCCCCGCCGCGCTCGCGGCGGTCTTGTTGCTGCTCGCGGGCTGCGCGCCGGCGCGGCATTACGAATCCGCCCTGGTGTTGCACGATCTGGCCGCGGGTGAACAAGCCTCACGGCTCAAGCACGCCACGCCCGCGCCATTGCGCGAAACCGTGAACTACACCGTCGATGGCCGCGAACGCCGCGCCGATCTGTATCTGCCCGGCCCGCTCGCCGCCTGCAAGACGCCCGGCGCGCAATTTTCCCCGAACTGTCCGCGCGCGGCGCTCGTCGCCGTGCCCGGCGCCGTGCCGCGCGGCAACGATGACCCGCGTTTCACCGCCTTCGCCACCACCCTGGCGCGCGCGGGCTTCGCCGTGCTGGCGCCGGAGATGCCCGGATTCCGCGAACTGCGCGTGCGTCCGCAAGACGCGCGGGAAATCGCCGATGCCTACCGTTATGCCCTGAGCCGGCCGGAACTCGCGCCCGAGGGCCGCGCCGGGCTGTTCGCCTTCAGCTATGCCGTTGGCCCGGCTGTACTCGCCGCGCTGGAGGCGGACATCCGCGACGACGTGCGCTTCGTCGCCGCGCTGGGCGGCTATCACAGCCTGCCGAATTCCATGCGCTTCTTTACCACCGGCTGGTATGAGCACGCGGGCGCATGGCATCACCTCGCCCCGGACGACACCGGCCGCATGGTGCTGGCCTATTCCAGCCTGGACTACCTCGATGCGCCGGGCGATGAAACGCTCTTCGAGCGCATGGTCGAGGCGCGCCGGAAGGACCCCGCCGCAGATCTCGCGCCGCTGGCCGCAAAGCTGAGCGCGCCCGGACAGACGGTCTACGCGCTGGCGGTCAACACCGATCGCGAACGCTTCACGGAACTGTTCGACCGTCTGCCCGAGGCCATGCGCGAAGACATCGCCCGGCTCGATCTCGCACGCCATGACCTGGATAATCTCAAGGCGCGGCTGTGGCTGGTGCACGGCCGGAACGACAACCTGATCCCCTGGACGGAAAGCCCGGCCCTGGCCGCCGCCGCGCCCGAGGGCAGCTCGCGCGTGTTCCTCATCCATCGCGTCGTCGGCCATGTCGATCTCGCCGTGTCCGACATCCTGACCTGGCGTTTCTGGACCGAAGACCTGCCCGATCTGTGGCGCCTGTGGCGGGTCATCGACCTCCTGCTGGCGGAGCGTGCGTCATGAATCGCCCTGCCGTGCTCGCCGGTTCGGCGGCGGCGCTGGCCGCGCTGGTTTTCCTGGCGCCGCCCCTCGGTCAGTCCATCGCCCAGCCCTTGAGCTATCACGATTTCGCCGATAAGCGCGCCTGTTTCGGCCTGCCCAACTGTCTCGATGTCGTCAGCAACGTCGGCTTCGTGCTGGCGGGCGCCAGCGGCCTCGTCTTCCTGGCCGGCGCGGCGGGACGGCGCGCCTTCGTCGACGCCCGCGAGGTCCGGCCTTACGCCGTGTTCTTCCTGGCCGTCATCCTGATCGGCTTCGCTTCCGCCTGGTACCACCTCGCGCCGGACAACGCGCGGCTGGCCTGGGACCGGGCGGCGATGGCGCTGGCTTTCATGGCCTGGTTCGCCGCCCTGTTCGCCGAGCGCGCCGGCGTGAAGGCGGGCCTCATGCTGCTCGCGCCGCTTTGCGCCGCCGGCCTGGGCGCCGTCTTCTACTGGGTCTGGAGCGAGGCACAAGGCGCGGGCGACCTGCGTCCCTGGCTGCTGATCCAGCTCTTGCCCATGGTGCTGGTGCCCTTGCTGCTGTGGCTTTATCCGCCGCGCTATAGCCATGAGCACGACATGCTGGCGGTCGTCGGCCTCTACCTCGTCGCCCTGCTACTCGACCTGGGTGACCGCGCCGTGTTCGCGCTCACCAACGGCGCGGTCGGCGGCCATGCGCTGAAGCACGCCGCCGCCGCGCTGGCGGCGTGGCGGGTCGCGCGCCACCTGCGCCGGCGGCGGCCGGCATGAGGCCCGCCCTGCGCGCCGCCCTCCTGCCCGGCGTGCGCCCGCGCGACGTATGGGCCTGGGCGATGTACGACTTCGCCAACTCCGGCTACACCACGGTGGTCATCACCGCGCTGTTCAGCGCCTATTTCGTCGCCGTGGTGGCGGACGGCCAAGCCTGGGCAACGCTGGCCTGGACGGCGGCGCTGGCCGTGTCCTATCTGGCCATCCTCGCCAGCGCGCCGCTCATCGGCGCCTTCGCCGACCTCAGGGCCGCCAAGAAACGGCTGCTGGCGCTGTCGACGGCGGGCTGCGTGCTGTTCACGGCGCTGCTGTATTTCGCGCAGCCCGGCGCGCTGTGGCTGGCCGTAGCTTGCCTCGTGCTGTCCAATTTCTTCTTCGGCACGGGCGAGAACCTGGTCGCCGCCTTCCTGCCGGAACTGGCGTGCGGCCGCGGCATGGGCCGGGTGTCCGGTTGGGGCTGGGGCCTGGGCTATGTCGGCGGCTTGTTCACGCTGGGCCTGTGCCTGGCCTGGATCGCCTGGGCGGAAAACCAAGGGCAGGCGGCAACGGCTTACGTGCCGGTCGCCATGCTGATCACCGCCGCCGTGTTCGCGCTGGCGAGCCTGCCGACCCTGCTGTTGCTACCCGAGCGCGCCGCGCCGCGCTCAACGCCACACCTCGGCCAAGCACACGACGCCTGGCGCGAAGTGGCGCGCACATTGCGCGAAGCGGCGCGCTTTCCCGACCTGCGCCGTTTCCTGCTGGCATCGTTCTTCTATCAGGCCGGCGTGAATGTCGTGATCACCCTGGCGGCCATCTATGCCACCCAGGCCATGGGCTTCACGACACAGCAGACGCTGCTGCTGGTGCTGGCGGTCAATGTCGCGGCGGCGGCGGGCGCGCTCCTGTTCGGTCACGTGCAGGACCGCATCGGGCCGGTGCGCACGCTCGCCATTGTTCTGGTCGCCTGGCTGCTTACCGTCGTCCTGGCGGCGCTGGCGCAAACGCCCGGCCCGTTCTGGGCGGCGGCGCATCTGGCCGGCCTGTGCCTGGGCGCTTCGCAGGCCGGCGGCCGCGCGCTGGTCGGGCTGCTGTCGCCGCCGTCGCGCCGCGCCGAGTTCTTCGGCTTCTGGGGCCTGGCGATGAAGCTCTCCGCCATCGCCGGCCCCTTGAGCTACGGCCTCGTCACCTGGGCCACCGGCGGCGATCACCGCCGGGCGCTGCTGCTCACCGGCGCTTTCTTTCTCGCCGGACTGGCGCTGCTGGCCGGCGTGCGCGCCGGTCGCGGACGACGCGCCGCGCTGCGCGCCGAGCGCGATTTTTCAGAGGTACTGACATGAACGCCACCATCCAGGATGCCGATCGCCTGCTGACCATCGTGCGCGCACTGGCCGAAGAGCTGAAGCCCGGGGCGCACGACTTCGACCGGCTGGGGTTGGATCACCGGCTGGAAAGCGATTTTGGCCTCGACAGCCTGGCGCGCGTCGAATTGCTGGCGCGCATCGAGCGCGAATGGGGCGCGCGGCTGGGCGAGGCGGCCTTCGCCGCCGAGACGCCCGGCGACCTGCTGCGCCTGATCGGCGCCGCGGCGCGGCCCGGGCATCAACCGGGGGGCGCGCCGGGCGCCGTCGCGCCGGCGGCGAACTTCGTGCCGCCGCCGGACGCGCTGGCCACCCTGACCGAGGTGCTCGACTGGCATGTCCGGCATCAGGGCGAGCGTATCCACATCCGCCTGCTGGACGAGGCCGGACGGGAAGACGCGATCAGCTACGCGCGCCTCGCCGAGGCCGCGCGGGCGCTCGCGGCCGGGCTGCTCGCGCGCGGCGCGCCGCAGGGCAGCCGCATCGCGCTGATGCTGCCGACCGGGCTGGATTTCTTCGCCGCGTTTTACGGCGCGCTTTACGCCGGTTGCGTGCCGGTGCCGCTCTATCCGCCGGCACGACCGGCGCAACTGGAAGAGCACCTGCGCCGCATCGCCGGCATTCTCGCCAATGCCGGCGCCCGCTGGTTCATCGCCGACCCGCGCGCACGGACGTTCGCCGAGGCGCTGTCGGCGCGCTGTCCCACGCTGGCCGGCGTGGCCACGGCGGCGGAGCTGACCCTGCCCGGCGCCGGCTCGCCCAGCCACCGGGCGGCGACCGGCGACCTCGCCTTCATCCAGTACACCTCGGGCAGCACCGGCGATCCCAAGGGCGTGGCGCTCACCCACGCCAACCTGCTCGCCAACATCCGCGCCATGCGCCAGGCGGCGCGGGCCACACCCGACGACGTGTTCGTCTCCTGGCTGCCGCTGTATCACGACATGGGGCTGATCGGCGCCGGGCTGGGCAGCATGGCGATCGGTTTCCCCCTCGTCCTGATGTCGCCGCTGGCCTTCCTCGCCCGGCCCGCAAACTGGCTGGAGGCCATCCACCGCCATCGCGGCACGCTGTCGGCGGCACCCAATTTCGCCTACGAGATCTGCGCCAACAAGCTCACGGACAGCGATCTGGCCGGGCTGGATCTGTCCTGCTGGCGCATGGCCTGCAACGGGGCGGAGGCCGTCAGCCCGGTCACCCTGGAGCGCTTCGCCGCGCGGCTGGCGCCCTGCGGGCTGCGCCGCGAAGCCCTAGCGCCCGTTTATGGCCTGGCGGAATGCTCGGTGGGGCTGGCCTTCCCGCCACCGGGGCGCGGCCCGCGCATTGACCGGGTGGCGCGCCGCGCGCTGGCCGACGATGGCATCGCGCAGCCCATGCCCGATGAGGCGCCCGGCGCCCAGGCCGTACCGGGCTGCGGCCACGCGCTGCCGGGCCATGTGATCCGCATCGTCGATACGGCGGGGCGCGAGCTGCCGGAGCGCCGGGTGGGACGCATCCAGTTCCAGGGGCCGTCGGCTACCGCCGGCTACTTCGAAAACCCCGCCGCCACCGCGAAGCTCTACGACGGCGCCTGGCTCAACACCGGCGACCTGGGCTATCTCGCCGAAGGCGAGCTGTTCATCACCGGCCGCGAAAAGGACATCATCATCCGCGGCGGCCACAACATCCATCCGCAGGAACTGGAGGAGGCCGCGGGGCGTATTCCCGGCGTGCGCGCGGGCGGCGTGGCGGTATTTCCGGCGACGGACGCCAGCGCGGGCACCGAGCGCCTGGTGGTGCTGGCCGAACTGAGGGGAGCGGATGAGTCCGCGCGGGCGCGCATCCGCGCCGAGATCGAGCGGCTCGCCGGCGAACTGACCGGCCTTCCGGCGGACGACGTGGTGCTCGCACCGCCGGGCACGGTGCTGAAGACCTCCAGCGGCAAGATCCGTCGCGCGGCCTGCCGCGCCGCCTATGAGAATGGCACTCTGCTGCGCCGCCCTCGCGCGCCCTGGCGGCAGGCGCTCGGTCTGGCGCGCAAGGCGGCGTTCGCCCGCCTGCGCGGCGTGCTGCGCATCACCGCCGGCGGACTGTGGTCGCTCTGGGCCTGGGCGGTATTCGCCCTGCTGGCGCCGATCTTCTGGCTGCTGATCGCGGCGGCACCGACCTTGCTCCTGCGGCGCACGATGGCCCGCGCCGGGGCGTGGCTCGCCCTGGCGGCCGGCGGCATTGCGCCGCGCGTGACGGGGCTGGAGCATCTCGCGGGCTCCGGCCCGGTGGTGATAGTCGCCAACCACGCCAGCTATCTCGACGGCATGGTACTCACCGCGGCCTTGCCGGCCCGATTCGCCTTCGTCGCCAAGCAGGAGCTGCTGGGGCATCCGCTGGCGGCCACGCCGCTCAGGCGCCTCGGCGCGGCTTTCGTGGAACGCTTCGATGCCGCGCGCGGCGCCGAGGCCAGCCGGGCCATCGAAACGCGCCTCGCCGCCGGCGACGAGCTGGTGTTCTTCCCCGAGGGCACCTTCCGCGACGCGTCCGGGCTGCTGCCTTTCCGCATGGGCGCCTTTGTCTCGGCCGCGCGGGCCGGCGCGCGGATCGTTCCCGTCACCCTCGCCGGCACGCGCCGCCTGCTGCCCGGCCGACAACGCTGGCCGCGCCACAGCCCGCTGGCGGTGACGATCCATCCGCCCCTGACCCCCGCGGGCGACGACTGGCCGGCGGCGCTGGCCCTGCGCGATGCAGCGCGCGCGGCCATCCTCGCGCAACTGGGTGAACCGGATGGCGGGTTATGATCGCCTCATTCAATCAACAGGAGAAAATTTCATGATCCCCCTCAAGCGCATCCTCGTCGCCACCGACTTTTCCGAACTCGGCAATACCGCCGTGCGCCGCGCCGCGCTGCTCGCCGCGCGCGAAAACGCCGAACTGCTCGTCGTGCATGCTTTTCCGCGCCAGCCGGCGCTCGATGCCGCCTTCGGCGAAGGCGACCTGCCGGTTCGCCTGCGCGCTGCCGCCGAGGCCAACCTCGACGCCCAGATTGAAGCGGCGCGATCCCTCGGCGTCGTGCGGATACGCGCCGAAATCGCCGTGGGCTCGGCGCATCGCGCGGTGGCCGACGCGACCGAAACCTTCCGGCCCGACCTCGTGGTGATCGGTGCCCACGGCAGGGGCGCGTTGCAGCAGTTCTTTCTCGGCGGCACGGCGGCGCGCATCCTCGCCCAGGCCGCCTGCCCGGTGCTGGTCGCGCGGCAAGCGGCCACGGACGAGTACGCCTGCGCGCTGGCGGCGGTGGACCTCGGGCCGCGCTCGGATGCCGTGCTGCGCGCGGCGCTCATCGTGGCGGCGCACGCCCGGGTCACGCTGCTGCATGCCTACCTCGCCCCCTTCGAGGCCAAGCTGCGTTACAAGGGCTTCCCCGAAGCGGACATCGCGCGTTATGCACAGACGGAAGCGCGGGCGGCGGAACGCAACATGGCCGCGCTGCTCGCCGATCCCGAGCTGGCCGGGCTCGACATCGAACAGCGCATCGTCCATGGCGACCCCAATCCGGCGCTGCCGGATGCCGTCCGCGAGCTCGATGCCGACCTGATCGTCGTCGCCCGGCATGGCGGCTCGCGCCTCGGTGAGGCCGTGATGGGCAGCGTTCCCCGTTTCCTCGCCTATTACGCGCCCTGCGATGTGCTGGTGGTCTGATGCATGATTTTTTCCTCTTATTGAGACGGCTCGGTGATGTTTGAACCCGCAAGGTATTTTGCATTGTCCAGAGTTGACAGTTCGTTGAGCCGTCTCAATAACACGCTGTTTTTAATGGTTATTGCTTCGGCCTCACGTGCTGTCGTACACAACACAACCAAACCAAGCTCCGGCGTTACTTCAAACTTCATCAGGCCGAATCAATAACATGAAACCCGACCGGGAAAGTTTGACGCTTAAACGCCATTTATAGAAGTGCGCCCTTCAGAGAGAAGCCCATGACGACCGCATCCGAATGCCTGCACTCCGATTACTGTCCGTTCAAGCGCGAAGCGAACCCGCGCTTCGTCAGCGCCATCACCCGAAACACTTACGCCGTAGTGCTCGCGGGCGGGCGCGGCAGCCGCCTTGAGCAGCTTACGGACTGGCGTGCCAAACCCGCGGTGCCGTTCGGCGGAAAACTGCGCATCATCGACTTTCCGCTTTCCAACTGCGTCAATTCGGGAATCCGGCGCATCGGCGTCGTGACTCAATACAAGGCGCATAGCCTGATTCGTCATGTCCAACAAGGCTGGAGTTTTCTGCCCGCCAATCTGAATGAGTTCATCGACGTGATCCCTGCGCAGCAACGGCTCGACGAAAACTGGTACCTGGGGACTGCCGACGCCGTCTTTCAGAATCTGGACATCCTGCGTCCCAATCATCCCGATTACGTGCTGATCCTGGGCGGCGATCATGTCTACAAAATGGACTACGGCAGGCTGCTGGCGGATCACGTGGCGAAGGCTGCAGACCTGACCATTGCCTGCATCGAGGTACCGCTGGCCGAAGCCAGGGCATTCGGCGTGATGGGTGTGAACGATGAGGGGCGGATCGTCGATTTCCAGGAAAAATCCGGGCAGCCGACGCCGATACCCGGCCAGCCGGACAGGGCGCTGGCGAGCATGGGTATCTATGTGTTCAACGCCCGGTTCTTGTACGATGAGTTGAGACGGGACGCCCAGGACAGCGCATCCAGCCACGATTTCGGCAAGGATCTGATTCCCTGGCTGGTGTCACGCGCACGCGTTTTCGCCCACCGTTTCGCCGATAGTTGCGTGAACATGGTGGGCGATGAGCCCTACTGGCGGGATGTCGGCACGGTGGACGCTTACTGGGAGGCCAACCTGAATCTCACCCACGTCGTTCCCGATCTCAATCTGTACGACGACGACTGGCCGATCTGGAGCGCCAGTTACCATTTTCCGCCGGCCAAGTTCGTCTTCAACGATGACGGTCATCGCGGGCAAGCGTGGGATTCACTGGTTTCGGGCGGCTGCATCGTCAGCGGCGCCACGGTGCTTCGTTCGCTGCTGTTCACCAGGGTGCGGGTCGGGAGTTACAGCCACATCGAAGACTCGGTCATCCTGCCCGAAGTCGTCGTGGGCAGCCGTGTCACGCTGAAGCGCGTCGTGGTGGACAAGTACTGCCGGATACCGGACGGACTGACCGTGGGGCTAAACCCGGCCGAGGACGACAAACGGTTTCACGTGACCGAAAAGGGCGTTACCCTGATTACCCCGGAAATGCTGGGTCAGCAGCGACCTTAAACCTGATAAAGGTCATCGTGATGAAGCTGCCTTAACTACTTTTGCAAACAAAAAACCATGATGAATAAATTAACGATCAGGGCACTTCATAAATCCCCCGATCCCGCTACGCTTCGGCCATGCAAACCAGCCTGTTCGACCTTGAGAACCGCTACGCCAGCCTAAGCGAAGCGGGCGGCTCGATGCCGTCATGGCGGCCGCGCATCGGCGAGGCGGTGATGGGCACCGCGTCGCGCTTCCTCGCCTATTACGCGCCCTGCAATGTGCTGGTGGTCTGATGCATGGGCTTCTCCTCGCCGTGCTTGGCGCCGTCGCCTTGGACGCTGTCGGCGGCGAGCTGTTACAGGCTTTGGGCGCAGCAACGAACGCGGAGACCCGGGCCGGAGCGCATGACCCTATTTTGGCTGATTGGAGAGAGCACACGTGAAACCACTGATAGGCAAGCATTGGCATCATCTGCCCAACGACGAGATCCTGGTTCTACTCAATGCCGATCCGGAGCGCGGCCTGGACCGGTTCGCGGTGGAGGAGCGACAGCGCGAACACGGTGCCAACACGCTGACCCCGCGCCGGGGCCGGGGGCCGCTGTTGCGATTTCTGCTGCAGTTCCACCAGGCGCTGGTCTATATCCTGCTCGTCGCGGTCATTATCAAGCTGTCTCTGGGGGCCTGGGTGGATGCGTCGGTCATCTTCGGGGTGGTGCTGCTGAACTCGATCATCGGTTTCGTGCAGGAGGGCAAGGCGCTCGGCGCGCTCGAGGCCTTGGCGCGCGCACTGACCACCGAGTCCACCGTGTTGCGCGCCGGGCAGAAACAACGCATCGACGCGGCCCAGCTCGTGCCTGGGGATATTGTGTTGCTTGCCTCCGGCGACAAGGTGCCGGCGGATCTGCGCTTGCTGCGCGGCCGCAACTTGCAGATCGATGAATCGGCGTTGACCGGCGAATCGCTGCCGGTGGAGAAGCACATCGGCACTTTGGCGGTCGATACGTCCCTGGCCGATCGCGTCAACATGGCCTATTCGTCCACCCTGGTGACCTATGGCACAGGCACCGGCGT
The DNA here is from genome assembly GCA_002281975.1 of Hydrogenophilales bacterium 17-64-11. Classification (GTDB taxonomy): domain Bacteria; phylum Pseudomonadota; class Gammaproteobacteria; order Burkholderiales; family Thiobacillaceae; genus Thiobacillus. The sequence goes on from NCIH01000006.1 coordinate 19,313, forward strand.
GGTGACCGGCACTGGCGATGCGACCGAGATCGGCCGCATCTCGGAGATGATCGCCGCCGCCGACGTGTTAGCCACGCCGCTGACGCGCAAGATCGCGCGCTTCAGCCACATCCTGCTCTACGCCATCCTGGGCCTGGCCGGCCTGACCTTCGCCGTCGGCCTGTGGCACGGGGGCTCGGCGGTGGACCTGTTCATGGCGGCGGTGGCATTGTCGGTGGCGATGATCCCGGAAGGACTCCCGGCGGTGCTGACCATCACCCTTGCCATCGGCGTGGCGCGCATGGCCAAGCGCAATGCCATCATCCGCCGCCTGCCGGCGGTGGAAACCCTCGGCAGCACCACCGTCATCTGTTCGGACAAGACCGGCACGCTGACCCGTAACGAGATGACCGTGCAGCAACTCTGGGCGGGCGGTCAGGCGTTCGCGCTCAGCGGCATCGGCTATGCGCCCGAGGGGGAGCTTCGGCGCGACGGTGAGAGGCAGGATCTTGGCGACCATCCGGCGCTGGGCGAACTGCTGCGCGCGGGCCTGTTGTGCAATGACGCGGTGCTGAAGCAGACGACCGAGGGCTGGAAGATCGAGGGCGATCCCACCGAGGCGGCACTGCTGGTGGCGGCGCGCAAAGCCGGACTGGAAGGTCCGCGGGAACAGGCCGCCCACCCCCGGCTGGAGGCGATCCCGTTCGAGTCCCAGCACCAGTACATGGCATCCCTGCACGGCGGCAACCCCCCGGTGGTCTACCTCAAGGGATCGGTGGAAAAGCTGCTGGAGCGTTGCACGACGATGCTGGGAGCGGACGGCCAGAATGTTTCGCTGGACAGCGAGGCCGTGCATCAGCGGGTACAGGCAATGGCCGGCCAGGGGCAACGCGTGCTCGCCTTCGCCCGTCTTGCCGTCGCGCCGGGCACAACGGATATCGATCATCAGGATGTCGCCGGCGGCCTAAGCTTTCTGGGTTTGCAGGGCATGATCGACCCACCTCGCGAAGAAGCGATCCGCGCGGTGCGCGCCTGCCAGGCCGCCGGGATCAAGGTCAAGATGATCACCGGCGATCACGCCGCGACCGCGGCCGCCATCGCCAGCCAGATTGGCCTGGGCGGTCCGGCGCGGGACGGCCAGCCGCCGGAGGTGCTCGCCGGTCGCGCGTTGGAGCAACTTTCCGATGCGGATCTGATTGCGGCCGCCGCCGATACCGCAGTATTCGCCCGCGTCACGCCGGAACAGAAGCTGCGCCTGGTGGAGGCCCTGCAGGCGCGCGGAGAGGTGGTCGCGATGACCGGCGACGGTGTCAACGACGCCCCGGCGCTGCGCCAGGCCGATATTGGCGTGGCGATGGGCATCACCGGCACCGAGGTATCGAAAGAGGCCGCTGACATGGTGCTCACCGACGACAATTTCGCCACCATCGAAGCGGCGGTGGAGGAAGGGCGCGGGGTCTTTGACAACCTGATCAAGTTCATCACCTGGATCCTGCCGACCAATGCCGGGCAGGGCCTGGTGATCATCGCGGCGGTGATGGCGGCGCAGCCCCTGCCGGTGCTGCCGGTGCAAGCGCTGTGGATCAACATGACCACAGCGGTGTTGCTCGGACTTACCCTGGCCTTCGAACCGCGTGAACGGGGCATCATGGACCGTCCTCCGCGCATACCCGACGCGCCGATCCTCAACGTCGAGTTGATGCTGCGTATCCTGACGGTCGGCTTGTTGCTGCTCGCCGGCAGCTTCGGTCTGTTCGAATGGGCGTTATCCCAGGGGGCGAGCGAGGCGGAGGCGCGCACCATCGCGGTCAACGTGTTCGCGGTGGGCCAGTCCTTCTATCTGCTCAACTGCCGTTCGCTGCGTTTCTCCATGTTCCGCCTGGGCCTGTTCAGCAACCCGTGGATCTGGGCAGGCATCGCCGCCATGCTGGCGGCGCAACTGCTGTTCACCTATCTGCCGCTGATGAACCGGCTGTTCCACACCGCGCCGATTGGCCTGATGGACTGGGTCCATATCACGGCGGTCGGCCTGGCGATCTACCTGGTCATTGGCGCTGAGAAGGCGCTGCGGCTGCGCCGGGAAACGGCGGGCAACGAAACATGAAATGGTCCTGGAAACTGACCCGCCTGGCCGGCATCGATGTCCACGTCCACGCCACCTTCTTCATTCTCGTCGCCTGGATCGCCTTGAGCCATTGGCGGATCGAGGGCAGCTTGGACGCGGTGATCGGCGGCGTCAGTTTCATCCTCGCCCTGTTTGCCTGCGTGGTGCTGCACGAACTGGGGCACGCGCTGATGGCTCGGCGCTACGGCATCGCCACCCGTCACATCACCCTGCTGCCGATCGGCGGTGTCGCCATGCTGGAGCGCATGCCCGACGATCCGAAACAGGAGATCGCCGTGGCGCTGGCCGGTCCCGCGGTCAACCTGGTCATCGCGCTCGGCCTGTGGTCGTGGCTGGCGGGGAGCAACGCGCTGGTGCCGTTGGATCAGATCAGTCTCACGGGCGGGCCTTTCCTGGAACGGCTGATGGTCGTCAACCTCATCCTGGCCGTCTTCAATCTCCTGCCGGCCTTTCCAATGGATGGCGGGCGGGTGTTGCGGGCGGCGCTGGCCCTGCAACTGGATCGCAATCGTGCCACCCAGCTGGCGGCGAGAATCGGCCAAGGCCTGGCTCTTTGGCTGGGGCTCATCGGGCTGCTTTACAATCCCTTCCTGATCTTCATCGCGCTGTTCGTGTGGATTGGCGCGGCGGGTGAGGCGGGAATGGAACAAACCAAATCCACCTTGTCCGGAGCGACAGTGGACCGGGCCATGTTGACCGATTATCAGGTCTTGTCGCCCGACGATCTCCTGTCGCGCGCCATTGAACTGACCCTGGCCGGCAGCCAGAAGGCGTTTCCGGTGCTGATGAACGAGGCCGTGATCGGGGTGCTCACCCAGACCGCTCTGTTGAAAGGCTTGCAGTCTCGGGGAGAACAGGCCCCGGTCGGCGACTGGATGCAACGGGAGGTCGTGAGCGCCGACATCGGCGAGCCCCTCGACAAGCTGCTCGAGCGTTTGCAGGGCTGCGACTGCAGCCTGCTCTCCGTGACTGAAGGCGGCCGGCTGGCGGGGATAGTCGATCTCGACAACATCATGGAATTGATCAGGATCGAGAACGCCTTGCGGGAGCGGCAGGGTCGCGGGCGAATGAAACCGGGAGTTTGACCGATGCGGAGCGTCCTGCCCTCCTTCTTCTGGATCGGTGTCTACCCGGCACGGGTGCTGGCGCCACTGGTGTTGCTGTTGGCCGGCGAGATGCCGTCCGGTTCCGGTTTCTGGCGGGATTTCTCCATGGCGCTGGGGTTCGCCGGCATGGCCATGATGGGAATCCAGTTCCTACTGACCGCCCGTTTCAAACGCGCCAGCGCGCCTCTCGGCATTGACCTCATCCACCACTTACACTCGCGACCCGTTGGATGGCGTCGGCGCAAGACGCAGCGCGGAAGCGCTGCGTGACTGGATCATGGGAGCGGAGGCGTTGCGGGAAACCCTCCTTGCGCGCGCCCATGAACGCAAGCAGGCCTTTAACCTAGAAACCGCAGTTGACCGCTCATCACCTCAATGAAAGCCGCGAGAATGCTGAGTTTTCCGCCTTCGTTCGGGTTCACCTTTTGGGTGACACCGCTACGCACCCGTTGGCACGTCTGGTCGCGCGCCTGCCTTTGTCGCGCCTCGTTGCAGGCCCCGGCCTGCCGCCTCGTTGCTTCGCGGCAGACACACGCCCAGACGCACCATCGGCAGCGTCCAACTGCGGTCTCTAGGTTTAAAAACTATCGAGTGATGATCTCGGTGCACTGTTCGTCTACATGCGGAGCCTGCGCCCGGACCATGAACAAGCGGTGCAAACCGGGCCGGACCGTTGATCGTGGAGAATGATATTTGAACTGGATGACTGCTTCCATGGCCGCGGGCGGGCTGGCCCTGTTCCTGCTCGCCATGCTGATGATGACCGAAGGCCTGAAGACCTATGGCTTCAGGAGTCTGAGGCGTTTGCTCGGCCGCTGGACCTCGACGTCGCTGCGCGGTGTGGCCTCGGGCATGCTGATAACGGCTTTGGTGCAGTCCTCCACGGCGGTGACAGTAAGCACCATTGGTTTCGTCAATGCCGGCCTGTTAACCCTGCGGCAAGCGCTCGGTGTGATTTTCGGAACCAACGTGGGCACGACCATGACCGCCTGGCTGGTGAGTCTGGTGGGCTTCGGTTTCAAAATCGACGCATTCGCGCTGCCGCTGATCGCCGTCGGCGTGGTGTGGCGTCTGGCCGCCAGCGACAAGCGGTATCAGGGAGTGGGCACGGCGCTTGCCGGCTTTGGCCTTTTCTTCATCGGCCTGGACTATCTGCAGCAGGCCTTTGGTGGCTTGGCCGATGCATACGGCGCCAACGCGTTGGGCGCCGAACGGGATGATCACTGGTTGGTCGCATTCGGGATCGGGTTTCTGATCACCCTGCTCACACAGTCCTCCAGTGCGGCCATTGCCATCATTCTGACGGCCGCGTCCGGCGGCGTGATTGACCTCGCGGATGCCGCCGCCGCGGTGATCGGAACCAATCTGGGTACCGCGGTCACGACCGCGCTGGTGGCCTTGAAGGCGACCTCGGCGGCGCGGCGCGTGGCGCTCGCCCATGTGGGATTCAATCTGGTTGCCGCGCTGGTGGCGTTCTCCCTGTTGCCGGGCAAGTTATGGCTCGTCGAGCATTTAGCCGTCCTTTTCGGCATATTTGACAATCCCGCCGCCAAACTGGCGCTGTTCCACACCTTGTTCAACGCGCTGGGCGTAGTGATCATGCTGCCGCTGGCTGGCCGTTTCGCAGCCGTGCTCGAACGCCTGTTCCGCAGTGCCGAGGAAGATCTGGCGCGCCCGCAACACCTCGACGCCACCCTGGCGACCACGCCCGAACTCGCTCTCTCCGCGGTGCGGGCCGAGTTGCCGCGCCTGCGGGATGCCGTACGCACCCTGGCAATCTCCGCATTGCAGGAGCCGCGCCCCCTGGCGGCCAGGGCGGATGCCGCGAGTCAGCTTGCGGACGCGATCGCCGAGTTCGTAGCCGGCCTGCGGGTCGAGAGCATGCCGCGTGACGTGGCCGACGCGATGACACGTGCGTTGCGTATCGTGCGCTACCTGGACGAGGTGGCGCAGCTCTCGCAGGCGGCGCAACGCCTCGCCACGGAAACGGCGGCGTTGCCGCTGCCGCGGTCGCCTTCGGCGCATGCCGTTGCCGTGTTGCAGGCCGAAGCCTCGACTATCGCCGACCTGTTGGACAGCTTTGATGAAGCGTATCAGCAGGGTAAAACCTACCTGCTGAACGCCACCGTCGAACGCGGTATCGATGTCGACGCCGCCGATGCGTTGCTCGACGATCTGAGCAGCCTGCGACGACTGATTCAGCAATGGTCCAAAGCAGTTATCGCGCTATCCGACCATGGCCCGCCCGCCGCGCCCGAAGCGTTTTGAATGTCCGCCTCGGCCTATTCGCGCGGCGATTTTTCTCCATCATCAAGACAACCAACAAAGTGAGCGCGCATGATTTCGACTCTGGACCAATTGTTTGCCGCGATTCCCGGTCACTGGGACCAAGTGATTGCAACCATCATCCTGCTGGCTGCCGGCATTGCGGTTTCGCAGATCTGGGCGCGTTACCTGGCGCGAAGCGAAATCTCCGCTGGAAAGCGAAGGCTGCACTTGGTTTGGGTGCGAAACGTCATCTGGTTTCTGGTTTCTCTCATCATCGTCGCGATCTGGGCTTCGACGATCGCCGGGTTTGCCCTGTCGCTGGCGGCCGTTGCAGCTGCCGTGCTGATCGTCAGCAAGGAGCTGTTGATGTGCGTTCTGGGTTATTTCTATATCACTCTGGTCCGAGCCTTCAAGATCGGCGACTTGATCGAACTGAACCAGTTGTATGGCCGAGTCATCGACATCGACATGTTTGCAACCACGATAGCGGAATTGGGATACGCGGGACAGATTTCAGGCAAAACCGCTGAATTCCCAAATAGCCTGCTGCTGACAACGCCGTTAAAAAACACCTCGCCCACAGGAAAATACGTACTTCATCTGTTGCGTATGCCGATTCCGGAGGGCACGGCCAAAGATATAGACTGGGTCGAGTCCGCCGCCTTGTCCGTGGCCGATGCGGCCACCCGTGAGTGGCGGGATCAGGCTGAAACCCATTTCCGGGAAATTGCCGATGAGAGTTTCATTACCTTTTCTTCAGTGGGGAACAGGGTTATCTGGGATTTTTCCGATCCGAAGCAATTGATGCTCGTGGTCAGATTTGCGTGTCCCAGCGAACTTCGTCTGAAAGTGGAGCAAGCGGTATTCAGGGGGATTTGGCATGCACTCAAGTCGGAATAGTTTCCAACCCATACGGATACGGAACGGGGCATGGCCCTATCCCTGGCGGGTCTCTCGGTCCATTGGAAGGGCGGCTTGCCTGGCTCCTGCCCCTGGGGACGCAGTCCACCTGTCTGCTCATGGCACGGCGGCTGCTCGACGAGGCGCGCGCCATGAACCTCCGCAAACCTCCGCTCGGCGCCTTCCTCGCGCGCGGGCTGGCCTTCGCCCTGCTCTGGCGGGTGCTGGCCGAAGGCCGCGCCGACGCCTGGGGCCTGGGCGTGGCGGCAACCCTGGCCAGTCTGTGGCTGCTATCGCCGTGCCCGGCGTATTCGCTGGCGGTCTAGTGGAAGCATGAAGACTTCAAGACGCCCGAAGTCCGGCTCGCAGGTTCCGCGGCCTCCCGATGCGTTGAGCGCACCTGCCACTCCGGCGCGATGGCGCATCCCCCTGGCCGGTTTCCTGCTGGCCTTGATGGGCGGTTTTTCCTACGCCTGGGGCGTTCTTGTGTTGCCGATGATGGAGCGCTTCGGCTGGAGCAAGACCGAGGCGACTCTGCCGTTCACGACGTTCATGGTGGTCTTTGCTCTCGTCATGGTTCCGGCAGGCAGACTGCAGGATCGCTGGGGGGCCCGAGTCGTTGCCACAGCCGGTGCTGTGCTTTTTGGGGTGGCCTACGGACTGGCTGCCTTGGTGGGCGCCTTTCCCCATGCGTGGTGGCTGGTGTTTACCTATGGCGTACTCGGGGGAGCGGCATGTGGCCTGACATACGCCTGCGTCGCGCCGCCTGCCCGCAAATGGTTTCCCGACCGCCCGGGGTTCGCCGTCTCTACCGCGGTAACGGGCTTTGGCCTGGCCTCCCTGGTGGTCGCGCCGATCAAGTCTGAGTACCTGATCGAGGCCTTCGGTATCGAGGGCACCTTCCTCGTCATCGGAGGGTTAACCCTGTTGGTATCGCTTGGGGCGGCCCGGATGCTGAAAGAGCCGCCCGACGGATGGAAACCTGCGGGCTGGGGTCTTTCACACACGGCAGTTGAGACTATCCCGCTGAAACAGGCGCTCGCCCCGGGTGAGGTCGTGCGCACCACGTTGTTCTGGATGATCTGGCTGACCATGGGCTCGGTGGTTTCCGGCGGTCTTATGACGATCGGCCTGATTCCTGCTTACGGTCACTCGATCGGGCTGTCGTCGGCGGAGGCCGCGCTTGCGATCTCCGTATTCGCAGCCTTCAACGGCTTCGGCCGGCCGCTGGCGGGCTTCCTGGCTGACCGCTACGGTGTCATGCCCGTGATGATCCCGACCTACGTCCTCCAGGCGGCGACCTTGTTGCTTTTCACCGTGTTTGCTGTGAGCTTGCCGGCGTTGTATCTTGCCTCGGCGCTGTTGGGTTGGGGATTCGCGGTCACCCTGGGCCTGTTCCCGGTGCTGACCGCGAACGCTTTCGGGGTCAAGCACCTGGGGGCAAACTACGGCTTGGTGTTCACCGCTTTCGGGCTCGGCGCGGTCGCGCCGGTGGCGGGGTCCTGGATCTATGCCACCGGCGGCAGTTATGCGCCGGCCTTTGTTGCTGCGGGCGTGCAGGCCAGCGTCGGGCTGCTCTTGTGTATCTTTATCGCCTGCATGAAGCGAACTGAAGACTGCGGTTGACGAAGGTACAATCGAACGTCTGATTGCCGGGATGACTCCATGAACGAAAAAGTAAACACCACCGCCGCGGTCGCCACCGATCCGCTGATGGGCTTCCTGGATCGCGTCATCCGGCTGGCCGCGCGCGTGCTGGCGGTAATCATGGTGCTGGTGATCGTCTGGGGCGTGGCCGACGTGGTTTACGTGCTCTGGCAGCGCCTGATGGCGCCGCCGTTCATGCTGCTGGAGATCAGCGACATCCTCGCCACTTTCGGCGCATTCATGGCGGTGCTGATCGCCATCGAGATTTATCACAACATCGTTCTTTACGTGCATGAGCGTCACAATTTTCGCCTTGCTGTGGAAATCGTACTCGTCACGGCGTTGATGGCCATTGCCCGCAAGGTGATCATTCTCGACTTCGGGGAAGTCAGCCCGGAATACGTATATGGCACGGCCGCCATCACGTTCGCGCTGGTCATCGGCTACTACCTGATCGTGGTGCGCGCCAGCGCCCGTCGCGCCGTCCCGGATTCAAATCCACCGCACGGCACGCCATGACGGTAGTGAAAGAACATCGCGCACGGCGGAACGCGACAAGGCGGCGCAGGCGCAGCCATGACGACGTCGGGCTGGGTGCGCTCTTGGACAGCAATCTGTTCACCGGCCTGACTGTCGTTGGCGTGTCCGCCGCTACCCCCCCCAGGCACCGACCGCGAGATGGCCGTGGCGCTGGGCTTCGGCATGCTGATCGTGCTGCTTCCTGCCGCGCGCCCCTGCAAATACGTTGAACAGAAAGACTGAACGCGAATGAAACTGACTTTTCTCGGCGCGGCACGCGAAGTCACCGGCTCCAGTTATCTGGTGGAGGCCGATGGCGTGCGTTTTCTGGTGGACTGCGGCATGTTTCAGGGCGGGCGCGAGGCACGGGATAAAAACCGTCTGGCGTTCAGCTTCGATCCGGAGTCGATCGACTTTGTGTTGCTGACTCACGCGCATATCGACCATTCCGGGCTGCTTCCCCGCTTGGTGGCGCTTGGGTTTCGCGGCGCAATTCATGCCACGCATGCCACTTGCGATCTGCTGGCGGTCATGCTGCCCGACTCGGCGCATATTCAGGAAAAAGAGGCGGAACACGCAAATTACCGGCGCTTCAAATTCAGCAGGCCGCCACGCGGCGGATGGCGCAACGAGGCCGCGCCGCTATACACCGTGGAACAGGCGCGCGCTTGCCTGAAACACCTCAAACCGGTGGACTACGATCTGGAGATTGCGCCGCACCCTGCCGTGCGCTGCGCGTTCCGCGATGCCGGACACATTCTGGGATCGGCGATTGCCGAGGTGTGGGCGGGCGAAGGAAAAGCCCGCCGCAAGATCGTGTTTTCCGGCGACCTTGGGCAGCCGTCGCGGCCCTTGGTGCGCGACCCCGCGCCGATTGCCGGGGCGGATTATCTGGTGGTCGAATCGACCTACGGCAACCGCCTGCACAAAAGTCGCGAGGCGACGGAGGACGAGCTGGTGCTGGCGGTTAACGACACCCTGAAAAAAGGCGGCAACCTCATCATTCCGGCGTTTGCGGTGGGGCGCACCCAGGATATTTTGTATCTGCTGGCCGACCTGTCCCGGCAGGGACGCATCCCCAAATTGACCGTGTTCGTCGATTCGCCGATGGCGACTGCCGCCACCGAAATCACTTTCAAGCACATGCGGGAGCTGGACGCGGAAACCCACAGCCTGGTGGGCAAGCACGGCGGCGCGGCGCATTTTCAAAAACTCAATTTCGTCGAAGATGTCGAGGAATCCAAGGCGCTCCACAAGATCAAGGGAGGCGCCGTGATTATTTCGGCCAGCGGCATGTGCGATGCGGGGCGCATCAAATTCCACCTGCAAACGCATCTGCCGCGCCACGCATCCACCATCCTCATCACAGGATTTCAGGCGGCCGGCACGCTGGGGCGCAAGCTGGTGGATGGCGCCAGGCGGGTGCGACTGCTCGGTGAAGACGTGGCCGTCAAGGCTGATTTGTACACCCTGGGCGGCTTGTCCGCGCACGCCGACCGCGATGCGCTACTGAACTGGCTCGGTCATTTTCAAACCCCGCCCAAACACACTTTTGTGGTGCATGGCGAAGCGGAAACGGCAAGCGGATTTGCCGCGCTCATCAGCGAAAAGCCCGGCTGGTCAGCCATGGCTCCGGAGGCCGGGCAAAGCGTCATTATCTCCTGAGGCTGAAATGGAACTGGGACAATTGGAAGCAAATAAAAGCAGCGCATGGCATACCCTCACGATAGCGGCGGCGGTTGCGGCGCAAGGGGTCGATCCTGCACGGGGTCTGACTGACGCCGAAGCGACAACCCGTCTCGCCCGCTTCGGCGAAAACCGCCTGGCCGAGCCGCCGCCGCGCCCGCTCTGGCGTGGCCTGTTCGATCAGTTCAAGAGTATGCTGGTCATTACCTTGCTGGTCGCCGCAGCCATCGCCGCGCTGATCGGCGACTTCAAGAGCGTGGCGGTGATCCTGATCGTGGTGTGCTTCAACGCCGTGCTCGGCTTCTGGCAGGAGTACCGCGCCGAAAAAACGCTGGCGGCGCTGAAAAAAATGCTCGCGCCGATGGCGCGCGTGCGCCGCGCCGGGCGGGTCGAAGAAATCGAAGCCAGCGCGATCGCCCCTGGCGACGTGGTGCTGCTCGAGGCCGGCGACCGGGTGCCGGCCGACGGTCGCCTGCTGGCGGCGCACAACGTCGAAGTCGACGAGTCCGCCCTGACCGGCGAGTCGCACACCGTGGGCAAGGACGCGGCCTTTGTGGCGGCGCTGGCGGCTCCGCAGGGCGACCGCCTCAACATGGCGTACATGAACACGGGCGTCACGCGCGGGCGCGCCGAACTGCTCGTCACCGGGACCGGCATGGGTACCGAGATGGGCCGCCTGGCCGACATGCTGGCGCAAGCCGAGACCAGCGCCACCCCGTTGCAGAGGCAGATCGACGGCCTGGCGCGCCGCCTGGTGCTGATCGCCGGCATCGTGGTCGCGGTGATCTTCGTGCTCGGCATGTGGCGCGGCGACGAACTGGCCGACCTGCTGCTGACCTCGCTGGCGCTGGCGGTGGCCGCCACCCCCGACGGCCTGCCGGCGGTGCTGACAGTGACGCTGGCGCTGGGCATGTTTGCGATGGCGCGGCACCGCGCCATCGTCAAGCGCATGACGGCGGTCGAGACGCTGGGCTGCACCACCGTGATCTGCTCCGACAAGACCGGCACCCTGACCGTCAACCAGATGAGCGCGCGCAGCCTGGTCTATCGCCAGCGCCGCTTCACCGTCTCGGGCGAGGGCTATACGGCCGCCGGCCGGGTCAGTGCCGCCGACGGCGCCGCCCTGCCCGACTTCAGCGCCTTGCTGCACCCGGCGGCGCTGGCCAACGACAGCCGTATCCGCGACGGCCGCCTGATCGGCGACCCGACCGAGGGCGCGCTGCTGGCACTGGCGGCCAAGGGCGGGGTCGATATCGAGGCGCTGGCCGAGCAGCACCCGCGCATCGCCGAAATTCCCTTCGACTCGGCGCACAAGTTCCAGGCCACCTTCCACCACGACGGCGACAGGGTGCGCATGTGCGTCAAGGGCGCGCCCGACGTGCTGCTGACGCGCGCCAGCCGCCAGCTCGATGCAGACGGCGAAGCCGCGCTCGACCCCGCCTTCTGGCAGATGGAAAACGAGCGCCTGGCCAGCCATGCCATGCGGGTGCTGGCGGTGGCCACGAAAACCATCCCGGCGCACGACTTCGACCCCGCCGGCGAGCTGATGCAGCACGCCCAGGATCTAACCCTGATCGGCCTGATCGGTATGATCGACCCGCCGCGCCCGGAAGCGCGCGATGCCATCGCGCTGTGCCAGCACGCCGGCATCCAGGTCAAGATGATCACTGGCGACCACCGGATCACCGCCGCCGCGATCGCCCGCGAGCTGGGCCTGCACGGCGAGGTGATGGAGGGGCACGAACTCGATGCGCTCAGCGTCGAGGCGCTGGCGGCGCGCATCGACGCCGTGGCGGTGTTTGCCCGCGTCGCGCCCGAGCACAAGGTGCGCATCGTGCAGGCGCTCAAAGCCGACGGCCACGTCACCGCCATGACCGGCGACGGCGTCAACGACGCCCCGGCGCTGAAACACGCCGACATCGGCGTGGCGATGGGCATCACCGGCACCGAAGTCACCAAGGAAGCCGCCGTGATGGTGCTCACCGACGACAACTTCGCCACCATCGTGCACGCGGTGCGCGAAGGCCGCGCCATTTACGACAACATCGTCAAGTTCGTGCGCTTCCAGGTCTCGACCAACATCGGTGCGATGCAGACCGTGCTGGGCGCCAGCCTGCTCGGCCTGCCCACGCCTTTTACCGCGGTGCAGATTCTGTGGGTCAACATCATCATGGACGGCCCGCCCGCCCTGAGCCTGGGTGTGGAGCCGCCGCGCACCGGTGTGATGGATGAACCGCCGCGCCCCAGCGAGGCGCGCATCCTGAGCGGCACCCGTATCGCGCAACTGTTTTTCTATGGTTTTTGCATGTCGCTCGGCACGCTGGCGCTGTTCTGGTACGCGCAGCCGAAAGGCGAGACCTACGCGCTGACACTGGCCTTCACCACTTTCGTGCTGTTCCAGTTCTTCAACCTCTTCAACGCCCGCAACGAGCACGGCACGGCGTTCAACCGGCAACTGTTCAGCAACCGCTGGCTGTGGATGTCGCTGGCGGGGGTGATCGGTTTGCAGATTCTGGTGGTGCATTGGGGACCGCTGCAGGCCTTCTTCAACACCACCGACCTGACCGTGGCCGACTGGGGCCTCGCCACCGCGGTGGCCGCCAGCGTGCTGCTGCTGGACGAGGCGCGCAAGCTCGCGGCGCGCGCGTTCGCGCGGGGCAAGCCGTGATCGCCGCCATCCTGTTTCGCGGCCTGGTCTTCGCCCTGCTCTGGTGGGTGCTGGCCGAAGGCCGCGCCGATGCCTGGGGTCTGGGCGTGGCGGCGGCCATGGCGGCGACCCTGGCCAGTCTGTGGCTGCTGCCGCCAGGCAGGTGGCGCATCGGCACCCTGCCGCTGCTGCGCTTTCTGCTGTTTTTCCTGTGGAATTCCCTGCGCGGAGGGTTGCAGGTCGCGCTCATGGCCTTGCGCCGGTGGCCAGGCCTGCGACCCGCCATCCAGGAGATATCCCTTGCCCTGCCGCCGGGTGCGCCGCGTCTGCTGCTCTTGAACGCGCTCACACTGATGCCCGGCACCCTGGGCGTGCGGCTGAGCGACGACGGCAAGCTACAGGTGCACGCGCTGGATGCGAGCCTGCCGGTGGCGGCGGAGGTCAGGACGCTCGAAGCCCACATCGCGCGGCTGTTCGGCGTGGCGCGCGGGGGGATGCCATGACGGGTCTGGAATGGCCGGGGCTGGAATTGTCCCTGGCGCTGTTCCTGCTCGCCAATCTGGTGGCGGCTCTGATGGCCGCCGAGCGCGGGCCGACCGCGGCCGACCGCATGCTGACCGCGCTCCTGTTCGGCAGCACGGGGGTGGGGGTGCTGGTGTTGCTGGCGGTGGCGATGCGGCTGCCGTCCCTGGTGGATGTGGCGCTGACCCTGGCGCTGCTGGCGGCCATCGCCGGCATCGCCTTCGCGCGCCGGGCCTGGCGGGGGACATCGGATGATTGAATTCGCCAGCGCCGCCCTGCTCGTGATCGGCGCCTTTTTCTATTTTGCCGGCACCGTCGGCCTGCTGCGTTTTCCGGATATCTACACGCGCCTGCACGCGCTGGCCAAGGCCGACAACCTGGGCCTGGGCTGCGTGCTGGCGGGGCTGGCGCTGCGCGCCGAGACCCTGGCCACCGCGCTGAAACTCCTGCTGATCTGGCCGCTCGCGCTCGCCGCCAGCGCTGCCGTGGCCTACGCCATCGCGCATCGCGCCGAGACCCTGGGTATTGCGCCGTGGCGCGGGGAGGAGGAACCATGAGCGCTTCCCTGGCCTTCGACCTCCTGCTCGCCGCGGCGCTGTTGTGGAGCGCCTGGCGCGCGCTGGCCACGCCGGACATCTTCCGCGCCGTCGTCCTGTTCATCGTCTTCGGCCTGCTGCTGACGCTCGCCTGGGCGCGGCTCGCCGCGCCTGACATCGCGCTGGCCGAAGCCGCCATCGGCGCGGGCCTCACCGGCGCACTGCTGCTCGATGCCGTGGGCGCGCTGGGGTCGCGCAAGGACGGCGCGCCATGATCCCCCTGCTGAAGCGCGTCGCCGTCATCCTTGCCGCCGCGTCGTTCGCGGGCGCGCTGGTAGTCGCCATGCTGGACCTGCCCGCGCCAACGGTGCATCTGCCCGCGGCGGTCGAGGCGAACATGGCGGCCAGCGGCGTCGCGCATCCCGTTACCGCCGTGCTGCTCAACTTCCGCGGCTACGACACGCTGCTCGAAGTCGGTGTGCTGCTGCTCGCGCTGCTGGGGGTGCTGGCCGTCACCGGCGTGCGCGCGGCTCCACGGGCGGTGGCACCCGCCGAACCCGCCAAGCGCATGCTCGCCCGTCTCCTCGCGCCGCTGATGATGCTGGTGGCCGTCTATCTGCTCTGGGCCGGCGCGATCCAGCCCGGCGGCGCCTTCCAGGCCGGTGCCGTACTGGCCGCCGCCGCCGTGCTGCTGCATCTGACCGGCATCCTGCCCGGCTGGGGCGCGCCGGGGCCGCGCCTGCGCGTGAGCCTGGCCGCCGGTTTCCTGATTTTTCTCGCCGTGGCGGGAGCGCTGCTGGCGCGGGGCGCGCTGCTCGCGTACCCGCCCGCGCAGGCCGGGATGCTGATCCTGCTCATCGAGGCAGGGCTCATGGTGTCGCTGGGGCTGATCCTGGCCGGCCTGTTTCTGCTGCTATCGCGCGACAGCGGGGACGAAGCATGAGCAGCGGCCTGGTCTTCGCCGCCGCCGGCGCCGTCCTGTTCGCCATGGGCCTCGCGGGCATCGTGCTGATCGGGCATCTGCTGCGCCGCATCCTGGCCTTCAACGTCATGGGCAGCGGCGCCTTTCTGATCCTGGTCGGCCTGGCCCAGCGCGCGGGCGGTGCCGACCCCGTGCCCCAGGCCATGGTGCTCACCGGCATCGTCGTCGCGGTGGCCTCCACCGCCCTGGCGCTCGCCCTGGCACGGCGGCTGCACCGCTTGACCGGGCGCACGACCCTGTCCGCGACGGACAGTGATCCGGAATGACCGATCCCGTCGCCTGGCTCATCCTGCTGCCGCTCGTCTGGGCCACCGGCGCCTTCGTCCTGGGGCCGGGCCGCGGGGCGCGGCTGGCGATCGGGGCGCTGCTCGTCCAGTGCGCGCTGGCGCTGCAACTCGCCGTCGAGGTGTTGGCATACGGCGGCCGCACCCACCCGGTCGGCGGCTGGGGCGCGCCGCTCGGCATCGATCTCGCGGCGGATGGCCTGTCGGCCGTCATGCTGCTGCTGGCGCAGGCGCTCGCCCTGCCGCTGGCCGTCTACGCGCGCGCCTACTTCGCCGAAAACGCGCCGACGGTACGCTATTTCTGGCCGCTCGCGGGCTTTCTGCTGGCCGGGATCAACGCGCTGTTCCTGGCAGCCGATCTTTTCAACCTCTACGTCACGCTGGAACTGGTCGGTCTGGCCGCCGTCGGCCTGGTCGCGGCGGGCGGCACGGCCCGGCAGGTCGCGGCCGCGCTGCGCTATCTGTTCGCCGCGCTCGCCGGGTCGCTGCTGTATCTGCTCGGCGTGGCGCTGATCTACGGCGCCTACGGCACCGTTTCGCTGGAAACGCTGGCGCCGCTGGTGGATGCGCGCGCGCCGGCCGCCGTCTGGATCGCCGGCGGGCTGATGCTGGCCGGACTGATGCTGAAAACCGCGATCTTCCCCTTTCACTACTGGCTGCCGCCCGCGCACGGCGGCGCGCCGGCCCCGGTATCGGCGCTGCTCTCGGCGCTGGTGGTCAAGGCTTCGTTCTACCTGATCCTGCGCCTGTCGCTCGATGTCTTTGCGCCGCTTGCGGCAGCCGCCGCCACTGTTCTGGGACTGCTGGGAGCGGCGGCCATCGTCTGGGGCTCCTGGCAGGCGCTGCGCACCGACCACATCAAGATGCTGGTGGCCTGGTCCACGGTGGCTCAACTGGGCTATCTGTTCCTGGTCTTCCCCCTGTTGGCCCCGGACGGCCTCGCCCTGCAGGCGGGGGGCATGCAGGCCATCGCCCACGGCCTGGCCAAGGCGGCCATGTTCGCCGCCGCGGGGGTGCTGATGCTGGCCACGGGCCGGGACACCCTGGTGGGCCTGGCGGGGGTGGCGGGCCGGGTGCCC
Organism: Hydrogenophilales bacterium 17-64-11; assembly: GCA_002281975.1. Classification (GTDB taxonomy): domain Bacteria; phylum Pseudomonadota; class Gammaproteobacteria; order Burkholderiales; family Thiobacillaceae; genus Thiobacillus. The sequence goes on from NCIH01000006.1 coordinate 35,593, forward strand.
CTGACCCTGTTCGCCTTCGGCCTCGCGGGGGTGACCCTCATGGGCCTGCCGCCTTCCGGCGGCTTCCTGGCCAAGTGGCTGCTGATCGAGGCGGCGCTCACCCACGGCCAGTGGGGCTGGGTAGCGGTGGTCATCGGCGGCGGCCTGCTGGCGGCGGCCTATGTGTTCCGGGTGTTGCGCCAGGCCTTCCTGCTGGCACCGGCGGACAGCCGCTTCCATCCCGTGCCCCGCAGCATGGAATGGACCGCCTTCGTCCTGGCCGCCGCCAGCGTGCTGCTGGGGTTGCGCGGCGTTGAACTGATGGCCCTGCTGGCAAGAGGCGCGGCATGACCCTGAACGAAGCCCTGCCCCTGGCGGTGCTGGCTTCGTCCCTGGCGCCGGGACTGATCATCTTTGCCCTGCCGGAGTCCCGCATCCGCCTGCGCACGGCCCTGAACCTGTTCGGCGCCCTGGCCAAGCTGGTTCTGGTGGGGGTGCTGCTGGCCGGCGTCGCCGCCGGGGAGGACTACGGCTTCCGCCACGCCGTGCTGCCGGGCCTGGAGCTGGTGTTCAAGGCCGATGCCCTGGCCCTGCTGTTCGTCACCCTGTCCGCGCTGCTGTGGCTGTTCACCACCCTGTACGCCATCGGCTACCTGGAGGGTTCGCCCCACCGCAGCCGCTTCTTCGGCTTCTTCAGCCTGTGCGTCACCGCCACCATGGGCATCGCCATGGCCGGCAACCTGTTCACCTTCTTCGTGTTCTACGAGCTGCTCACCCTGGCCACCTTCCCCCTGGTGGTGCATCGCGGCACGCCCCAGGCCATGCGGGGCGGCACGGTGTATCTGGCCTACACCCTGGGGGGCGGCGCGTTGCTGCTCACCGGCATCGTCTGGCTGCACGGGCTCGCGGGGTCGGCGGACTTCGCCCACGGCGGTTATCTGTCGGCTCTCGGGCCGGACTACGACGGCCAGTTGCAGCTCGTCTTCCTGCTGCTCATCGCCGGGCTGGGGGTGAAGGCGGCCCTGGTGCCGCTGCACGGCTGGCTGCCCCGGGCGATGGTGGCGCCGGCGCCGGTGTCAGCGTTGCTGCACGCGGTGGCGGTGGTGAAGGCCGGCGCCTTCGGTGTAGTGCGCATCGTCTACGAAGTCTACGGCGTCGAGTTCGCCCAGTCCCTCGATCTGCTGACCCCCCTGGCGGTGGCGGCGGCGGTGACCATCGTCTGGGGCAGCATCCGGGCGCTTTTTCAGGACGACCTGAAGAAACGCCTGGCCTTCTCCACGGTGAGCCAGGTGTCCTACATCGTGCTCGGCGTCGCGCTGTTCGGCCCGCTGGGCACCATCGGCGCCCTGGTGCACCTGGTGCACCAGGGCGTCATGAAGATCACGCTGTTTTTCTGCGCCGGCAACTACGCCGAGACCCTGGGGGTGCATAAAGTGAGCGAAATGGACGGGGCGGGTCGGCGCATGCCCTGGACCAGCGCCGCCTTCACCGTGGCCGCCTTCGGCATGATCGGCGTGCCGCCCCTGGCCGGCTTCGTCAGCAAGTGGTACCTGGGCCTGGGCGCGCTGGAGGCGGGCATGCCCTGGGTGCTGGCGGTGCTGGCCGCCTCCAGCCTGCTCAACGCCGCCTACTTCCTGCCCATCCTGCACCGCCTCTGGTTCCGCTCCCGGGACGGAGCCTGGCCGGAGGAACACATCCCGGCCCGGGGCGGTCTCGAGACCTCGCCCCTGTTGCTGGCGCCGCCGCTGGTCACCGCCGCCGCCGCGCTGGCCTTCGGCCTGCTCGCATCCTCGTGCGCCAGCCCCTTGGACTGGGCCCGGCTCATCGCCGACCGGGAGTATCTGTCGTGGTCGCCCTGACGGCACTGGCGTTGCTGTTGCCCTGGCTGCTGGCCCTGGCATTGGGGCCGCGGGCCGCACGCCCCGTGGCCGAACGGCTGGCCTGCCTGGCGCCCTTGCCCGCGCTGGTTCTCGCCCTGACCGCGCCGGACGGGTTGCGCCTGGATGTCCCGTGGCTGCTGCTGGGCAGCCGCTTCGCGCTGGACGACACGGGGCGGATGTTCCTGGGCGTCACCGCGCTGGTGTGGCTGCTGGCGGGGTGGTATGCCCGCGGCTACCTGGCCGGCGATCCGCGCCGGCGCGCGTTTCAGGCCTTCTTCCTGATCACCCAGGCGGGCAACCTGGGGGTCTGTCTGGCGGCGGACGCGGCGAGTTTCTATTTCTTCTTCGCCGCGATGACCTTCGCCGCCTACGGCCTGGTGGTTCACACCGGCAGCCGGGAGGCGCATCGCGCCGGGCGGGTGTACCTCGCCATGGCGGTTCTGGGGGAAGCGGCCCTGGTGGCGGGCATGCTGCTGGCGGTGCGGGCGGCGGGTTCTCACCATCTGGCGGACCTGGCCGCCGCGTCGCCACCCGCAGTGGCGGTCTGGCTGCTGGTCGCCGGCTTCGGCATCAAGGCGGGGGTGCCGCTGCTGCACATGTGGCTGCCCCTGGCCCACCCGGTAGCGCCGGTGCCGGCCAGCGCCGTGCTCTCCGGGGTGATGCTGAAGGCGGGCCTGCTGGGCTGGCTGCGTTTCCTGCCCCTGGGCGGCGCGGCCCTGCCGGAGGTGGGGACGACACTGATGGCGGCGGGCCTGGCGGCCATGTTCCTGGGGGTGGCGGCGGGTCTGGCGCAGCGGGATGCCAAGGTGTTGCTGGCCTATTCCAGCGTCAGCCAGATGGGCTTCATGACCCTGGGGGTGGGGGCCGGGCTCAAGGCGCCGGAACTGTGGCCGGCGCTGTTGCCGGCGGTCGTGCTCTACGCCGTCCACCACGCCCTGGCCAAGGGCGCCCTGTTCCTGGGCGTGGGGGTGGCCGGGGCGCGGGGCGGACACCGGCTGCTGCTGGCCGGCATGGCGCTGCCGGCCCTGGCTCTGGCGGGTGCGCCCTTCAGCAGCGGCATGTGGGCCAAGCTGGAACTCAAGGCCGCCCTTGGGGGGCTGCCGGCACCATGGGAGGGCTTGCTTGCCTGGCTGCTGCCCCTGGCGGCGCTGGCCACCGGCCTGCTCATGGCGCGGCTGCTGATTTTGGTCGCGGGCCGCGAAGCGCGGGGAGACGCTGCGGGTCTGGCGCTCCCCTGGTGGTGCCTCATCCTCGCCGGCCTGGCTGCGCCCTTCTGGCTGGCCCCCGCCGGAACGCGCATACTGGCGGCAACGCCGCTCGCCATGGCGCTGGCCCCCGTCCTGCTCGCGTGGGGTCTGGCGCATGCGGCCCGGAGGCTGGCTCTGCGGGGGCCGGCCATCCCGCCCGGCGACCTGCTGGTTTTGCTGGAGCGTATGGGTAACCTGCCGTCTTGCAGGCGGGTAAAACATTGGCTTGGGAGGATATGAGGTCATGAGTTTGTTAGATCTTGGCTGGTTTGCGCTGGGTCTGGCGCTGCTGGTCATCGGCGCCGAACTGCTGGTGCGTGGCGCCAGCCGGTTGGCTTTACGGTTCGGCATTTCGCCGCTGGTCGTCGGCCTCACCGTGGTGGCCTTCGGCACCAGTTCGCCTGAGCTGGCGGTCAGCGTCCAGTCCGGCCTGGCCGGGCAGGCGGACATCGCCGTCGGCAACATCGTCGGCAGCAACATCTTCAACGTGCTGTTCGTCCTCGGCCTCTCGGCGCTGATCGCGCCGCTGGTGGTGTCCCGGCAGATCGTCCGGCTCGACGCGCCGCTGATGATCGGTGCCTCGGTGCTCTTTCTGATCATGGCGCTGGACGGGCGCATCGGCGCATTCGATGGCCTCCTGCTGGCCGCAGGCATCGTCGCCTACACGGCATTCGCCATCCGCCAGGGCCGGCGCGAGGGAGCGGTGCCCCAGGACGAATATGCGCGGGAATTTGGCGGTGGCCGGCTGGATCGGCTGCCGGCGCAGATCGCGTTCATCGTCGTCGGCCTGAGTCTCCTGGTGCTTGGCGCCACCTGGCTGGTGGACAGCGCAGTGGCGATGGCGCGCGCCCTGGGGGTGAGCGAGATGGTGATCGGCCTGACCATCGTCGCCGCCGGCACCTCGCTGCCCGAGGTCGCCACCTCCGTCGTCGCCGCGCTGCGCGGCGAGCGCGATATCGCGGTGGGCAACGTGGTCGGCAGCAACCTGTTCAATCTCCTGGGCATCGCCGGGATCGCCGCCCTGGTCACGCCCGGCGGCCTCGAGGTGGCCGCCGCGCTGGTGCGCTTCGACCTGCCGGTGATGCTCGCGGTGGCCTTCGCCTGTCTGCCCATCTTCGCCACCGGCCACCTGATCGCGCGCTGGAAGGGGGCGCTGTTCCTCGGCTTTTACGTCGCCTATGTGACCTATCTCATCCTGGCGGCGACCGCGCACGACGCGCTGCCGGCGTTCAGCGGCGCCATGCTGGGGTTCGTGCTGCCGCTCACCGTGGTCACGCTGCTCGTGCTCTGGGTGCGTCATCGGCGCCGGGAAGGCACTGTGCCTGGCCAGCAGGACAACCGATGAGCAAGGCGATTCTGGTCGTCAATGCCGGTTCCTCCAGCATCCGGTTCGCCGTTTTCATCGCCAGCGATGGCGCGGACGCACCGGCGCCTGCTCGATGCCCTGGTCATCTACATGCGGAGCCTGCGCCCGCCGCCCTCCGGTCGCTGAACGCATGGGTCATCTCGGTGCAGAAAAAAAGGGGGCAAGGCTTATTTCGGCGCCCACAGCGTGGGGATGCCGGGGGAGGGAAATGATTGGCGGCGATCTCGCCGAGGTAATGAAAGAGGCCCACGGGTACCGGGGTCGGTTTATTGGTTTTGCGATGAAAGAGGATCGAGTGATGATGCAAACGAAAACACACGTGTTGTCTGTTCTGTTCCTGGTTCTGGCCCTGTTCCAGGCGGCGCCGACGCTGGCGGACGATGATCGCATACAGCGCGAGATCGAGGCGAAGATCGCGCAGTCTTCGGAGTTGCGAGGCGTCAATATAGCGGTGCGCGTGGAGCAACGGCTGGTGGTGCTTACGGGACGGGTCCGGCTCTACGAGCAGAAACTGGTCAGTGAGCGCATCGCCTGGACGACGCCGGGGGTATTCGAGGTGGATAACGAACTATGGGTGGTGCCGATACGCGCCCTGACCGATGCGGCCATCGATCGACGTATCCGCGAGATCATCAAGGCCGACGAGCGCTTCACCGCCGCCAGGCTGTCGGTCCGGGTCAGCGACGGTGAAGTCTACCTGGAGGGTCGCTTCACCGAGTTCCGTCATCCGTCGATTCTGAAACGCAAAGTGGCTGAAATCGAAGGCGTGGTCGGTATCAAGATTCGCGCCACGTTCTTGTCCTGACGCCCACCCCGCACGACCACGGATGTACTCCGCGCGTTGTTTCACGACAAGCAAGGGGAGTCATGAGCACCCCGGGGCCGGGCCGCGCCCGGCTCGCCCCCCGTGGGGGTCAAGAAAACTCGGGACGGCCCTTCGTTTTCTTGAGTCGGTTGCGGAGGACTGAATGGACGGGGTGATCCTCGTACTCAACGCCGGTTCGTCGAGCCTCAAGTTCGCCGTGTTCGACGCGCGCACGGTATCGAGCGGCGGCGGTGCCATCGCGCGCGGCCGCATCGAGGCGATCGGTGCCGCAGCGCGCTTCACCGTGGAAGACCTGGCGGCTGGCACCGCGCCCGCCGAGGTCGGCTGCGCGCCGGTGCGCCGCCACGCGGACGCGCTGCGCATGGTGCTGCACTGGGTGCTCGCCTGGGTGCGGGGCAGGAGCGCCGAGGCGCGGCTCGTCGCCGTCGGCCATCGCGTGGTGCACGGCGGTGTCCATTTCGGCACGCCGGCGCGCATCGACGCGGACGTATTCGCCCGGCTTGAGGCGCTGATTCCGCTCGCGCCGCTGCATCAACCCCACAGCCTGGCGGCCATCGAGGCGCTGAGCCGCATCGACCCGGAGCTCGTGCAGGTCGCCTGTTTCGACACCGCGTTTCACCGCAGTCAGCCGATGGTGGCGCAGACCTTTGCCCTGCCGCGCGCCCTCACCGGGCAGGGCATCCGCCCCTACGGTTTTCATGGCCTGTCGTACGAATACATCGCCAGCGTGCTGCCCGATTATCAGGACGGGGCGGCGGCGCGCCGCGTGATCGTGGCCCATCTCGGCCACGGCGCCAGCCTGTGCGCGATGGCGGGCCTGCGCAGCGTCGCCACGACCATGAGCTTTACGCCGCTGGACGGGCTGCCGATGGCGACGCGCTGCGGCGCCCTCGACCCCGGCGTGTTGCTGTATCTCATGCAGGAAAAAGGCATGACGGTCGAGGCCGTGGCGGATCTCCTGTACGCGCAATCCGGCCTGCTCGGCGTGTCGGGCGTGAGCGGCGACATGCGCGCGTTGCTGGCCAGCGCCGAACCGGCGGCGGCGGAAGCGGTCGAATTGTTCGTCTATCGCACGGGGCGCGAGCTGGGCTCGCTGGCCGCCGCGCTGGGCGGCCTGGACGCGTTGGTGTTCACCGGCGGCATCGGCGAACATGCGCCCGTCGTCCGCGAAAAGATATGCCGCCAGGCGGCCTGGCTCGGGGTTCGCGTCGATGCGTCGGCCAACGCCGCCGGCGGGCCGCGCATCGACGACGCGGACAGCCCGGTATCGGTCTGGGTCATCCCGACCGACGAAGAGCGGGTCATCGCCCGGCACACCTGTCGCATCGCCTGCGCGACCCATTGAACGCGACCTATTGAAGCAGAGGAACACGCCATGACGCAGCCCCCCGCCCCCGCGCCCTCCAACCCCCCGCTGTCCGCCGACGAACTGCGCGCGATCGACGCCTGGTGGCGCGCCTGCAACTACCTCGCCGCCGGCATGATCTACCTGCGCGACAATCCGCTGCTGCGCGAGCCGCTCAAACCCGAGCACATCAAGGCGCGCCTGCTCGGCCACTGGGGCGCGAGCCCGGGGCTGGCGTTCATGTACGCGCACATGAACCAGCTGATCAAGCGCCACGACCTGAACGCCATCTTCCTCGCCGGACCCGGCCACGGCGCGCCGGGCGTGCTGGCGCCGGTCTACCTGGAGGGTACCTATTCCGAGGTCTACCCGGACATGAGCGAGGACGAGGAAGGGCTGCGCCGCTTCTTCAAGCAGTTCTCCTTCCCGGGCGGCATCGGCAGCCACTGCACGCCGGAGACGCCGGGCTCCATCCACGAAGGCGGCGAGCTGGGCTACAGCCTCTCGCACGCCTTCGGCGCCGTCTTCGACAACCCCGGCCTGATCGTCACTGTCGCGGTCGGCGACGGCGAGGCCGAGACCGGGCCGTTGGCCACCGCCTGGCACTCGAACAAGTTCCTGCACCCGGTGCGCGACGGCGCGGTGCTGCCGATCCTCCATCTGAACGGCTACAAGATCAACAACCCGGCGATCCTGGCGCGCATCCCCGGCAACGAACTGGAGAGCCTGTTGCGCGGCTACGGCTGGACGCCGCATTTCGTCGAAGGTGAAGACCCGGAAGTCATGCACCGGGCCATGGCGGCGACTCTGGAACGCTGTATTCACGAGATCCGTGAGATCCAGGCGCGGGCGCGCGGCGGCGGCCCGGTGCAGCGCGCGCATTGGCCGATGATCGTGCTGCGCACGCCCAAGGGCTGGACCGGGCCGAAGACAGTGGACGGGCGCAAGGTGGAGGGATTCTGGCGCGCGCATCAGGTGCCGCTGTCCGGCCTGCACGACAACCCGGCCCATCTGCGCCAGCTGGAAGACTGGCTGCGAAGTTACCGGCCGGAAGAACTATTCGACGCCGAGGGCCGGCTCTTGCCCGAGTTGAAGGCGCTGGCGCCCGAAGGCGCGCGGCGCATGAGCGCCAATCCTCACGCCAACGGCGGCCTGCTGCGGCGCGACCTGCGCATGCCGGACTTCCGCGACTACGCCCAGGCGGTGGCGCAACCCGGCCGGGAGCGGGCCATGAACACCCGGCCGCTGGGGGCCATGCTGCGCGACGTGATGCGGCTCAACATGCGCAATTTCCGCGTCTTCGGCCCGGACGAGAATACCTCCAACAAGCTCGACGCCATCTATGAGGTGAGCAAGAAGCTGTGGCTGGCGCAAACCCTGCCCGAGGATGCCGACGGCGGCGAGCTCTCCACCGACGGCCGCGTATTGGAGATGCTCTCCGAACATACCCTGGAGGGCTGGTACGAAGGCTATGTCCTCACCGGCCGCCATGGCTTCTTCGCCACCTACGAGGCCTTCGTGCACGTCATCGACTCCATGGTCAACCAGCACGCCAAGTGGCTGGCGATCTGCGAGGAACTGCCCTGGCGCGCGCCCATCGCCTCCATCAACCTGCTCATCACCTCCACCGTCTGGCGCCAGGATCACAACGGCTTTACCCACCAGGACCCGGGGTTCCTGGATGTGGTGGTGAACAAGAGCCCGCAGGTCACGCGCATCTATCTGCCGCCGGACGTCAACTGCCTGCTCGCCACCGCCGACCATTGCCTGCGCAGCCACAACGACATCAACGTGATCGTCTGCGACAAGCAGTCGCACCTGCAGTATCTCGACATGGATGCCGCCATCCGGCATTGCACCAAGGGCCTGGGCATCTGGGACTGGGCGAGCAACGACCAGGGTAGCGAACCGGACGTGGTGCTGGCCGGCTGCGGCGATATCCCGACCCTGGAGGCGCTGGCCGCCACCGCCCTGCTGCGCGAACACTTCCCCGATCTCAAAATCCGCTTCATCAACGTGGTAGACCTGTTCCGCATGACCTCGGCGGAAGAACACCCGCACGGGCTCTCCGATCCCGACTTCGACAGCCTGTTCACCGTCGACAAACCCGTCATCTTCAACTTCCACGGCTATCCCTGGCTGATCCACCGCCTGGCCTACCGCCGCACCAACCACAAGAACCTGCACGTGCGCGGCTACAAGGAGCGCGGCAACATCAACACGCCGCTGGAACTGGCCATCGAGAACGAGATCGACCGCTTCAGCCTGGCCATCGACGTCATCAACCGCGTGCCCCGGCTGCACGTGGCCGGTGCTCACGTGAAGGAGAAGCTGCGCGACCGGCAGATCGACTGCCGCCGTCATGCGCACCAGCACGGCGTTGATCGACCGGAGGAGAGCGACTGGGTATGGCCGCACTGAAACCGACCATCCGGGCGTTCGCCGGATTGTTGCTGCTTTCCTTCGCCGTGATCCAGGGACGGCCGGGTTCTGGCGGCCTTCGTCGCGCTGCGTGGGCCCGGGACGCACGATTTTTTCCTGGCCGTGGCCTGGCTCGGTTCCAGTTATGTCCTGGTCCGCGGCGACCCTCATGCAGATGGCGGCGTTGCCCGACCTGCCGCCGCGCCTGGCGGGCGGCCTGCTGGTCTGGCTGGAGCGGATGGCCGGATTTCCGGCAGATTGAACATTTACGCTGGAGAACGGGTTCATGGACATTATGGAAAAGGCTGTGCCACGGCGCTTACATTGCGGAGCATGTGAATGAGCCCGCTCTTCACCTGGGTTTTCTCGATCCTCGCCGCCGTCATGCTGTTCCTGCACGGACTGGCGGCGTTCTCGGAAGAGATGGCGCGGCTCGGCGGGGAGCGCCTGCGCGACGCACTGCGCCGTTTGACGCGAACCGACTGGCGCGGCGCGCTGGTTGGCGCCGTTGCGACCGCGGTGGTGCAGTCGTCCTCGGCGGTGACTTCCATGGCGGTCGGGCTGTCGCACAACCGCGCCCTGACGGATCGGGGCGCCCTCGCGGTGATGATCGGCGCCAATGTCGGCACCACCCTGACCGCCTGGCTGGTCGCCATGAAAGTGGCGGGGCTGGGTCCGGTCTTCGTTGCGCTGGGCGGCCTCTGGTCACTCGCCGGGCCGCGTCCGTGGCGCCCTTATGGCAAGGCGGCGTTTTATTTCGGCCTCATCTTCCTGGCCTTGGACCTGATCTCCCAGGCCTTGGCGCCGCTGGCGCACAACCCGGCCCTGGCCGAGTGGCACGAATGGCTTGACTCGCCGGTGCTGGCCTTGCTGTTCGGCGCCCTGCTCACGGCGCTGGTGCAATCTTCCTCCGTCGTCAGCGGACTCGCGGTGCTGGCGGTGTCGCAGGGCATCGTCGCGCCGCAGGTGGCGGTGTGGCTGGTGGCGGGCGCCAATATCGGCACCACCTCCACCGCGCTGCTGGCCAGTGCCGCGCTGGACATGCTGGCACGCAAGCTGGCGCTGCTCAACACCGGCTTCAATGTCCTCGGGGTGCTGCTGTTCGCCACACTCTTGCAACCGGTCATTGGCAAAATCCTCGTCATGGACTTGCCCGCCACGCAGCAGGTGGCGATGGTTCATACGGTGTTCAACCTCGCCGCCGCCCTCGTGGCCTTGCTCCTCATGCCCCATGCCTGGCCGCGACTTGACGCATGGCTGAAGCGGGAGATTTGAGCTGTGCAAAGTCCTTTTACGGAACTCGCCCTGCTGCTGCTCATTGCCGCAGCGGCGGGCGCGCTCGCGGCGCGCGTGTTCGCACGCGGGAATCTTGACCGCCTCTTTGGCGGCGCGCATGTGCCTACTGGGAATGCGTGCGCGCATGGCATAAAATGATGCTGAAGTCTTTTATTGGCTGGGGCGTGCAGCCGGATGCTCCGTATTTCCGCCGAGATGGCGGTCGCACGTCGAAGAGAGGAACCACGCATGCACATCCCCTTGCCCATCCTTGCCGCCACGGATTTTTCGTACGCCGCTGATCAGGCTGTGCAGCGCGCGGCGATGCTGGCCCAACGACTCGGTGCCGAATTGACGCTGCTGCATGTGGTGTCGCCCTTGGCGCTGTATCCCGGCATGGAGAGCGGGCCGGGAACCGACGTCTGGGCGGCTGCGTGCGAACGCGCGTCTGCCGGGCAACTCGATGCGCTGGCCGAAGTGCTGCGGTCACGCTACGGCATCGCGGTGCAGACGGCGCAGCGCATCGGTCGGGCGTACCGCCAGATCGCTGATCACGCCGCCGCGATGGGTGCGGGGCTCGTGGTGCTGGGCGCTCGCGGCGAGAACTCGCTGGCGCGCTTGTTGTTGGGTTCTACCACCTGGCGTGTGCTACGGGTGCGTAAAGACCCGGTGCTGGTCGTTCGGAATGCGCCGATCGAGGTCTATCGCCGGCCGTTGGCGGCGGTGGATTTCTCGCCCGACAGCCACGCGGCGCTCGCTTGGGCCGCGCATTTGAGCGCGGACGGTTCCGCCGAGGCACTGCACGTACTGCCGAATGAAGACGAACGGCATTTGCGTGGTGTCGGGCTCAGCGCCGAGGCGGTCCGGCAGCGACGCGTCGACATGCGCGCCATCGCTAAAAACCTTATGGCCAATCTGCTCGCCGACATGCCCGCCCAGGCTGCCGGGCATATCGAGATCGGTCCCGCGGCCAAGATCATCCTGGAGCGCGCCGCCGAGCGGCGCGCCGACTCATTGTTCTGGGCCGGCAAGGTGCCGGCGGGCTGGAGGAGTGGCTGTTGGGCAGCGTGAGCAAGGATGTGGCTCAGGCGGCGGATTGCGACGTGCTGCTGGTGGGCAGCGATGCGCGGCCTGCGTGAGCTGCGTGGCCTGTTGATCCTGGCACTGGCACTCGCCGCCCTGACGGGCTGCGCCAGTTGCACTATGAATTCCACGCCAAAGGGGCGGCCGGCATGACCCCTATCGTCAGACTGGCCGACACCAACCCGAAGCTGCCTGGCTCCGCGCGCTGAGCGCGTCGTTTCCTGACTCCGTGCGAACCTTTCGCCGAACTCGCCCTGCTGCTCGCCATCGCCGCCGCCGTCTGCGCACTGGCGGTGCGGCTGCGCCAGCCGGTGCTGATCGCCTGGATCGCGGTCGGCATCGCCGTCGGGCCGTCGGGGCTGGAACTGGTGCGGGCGCACGACCAGATCGACCTCCTGGCGCAGATCGGCGTGGCCGTGCTGTTGTTCCTGGTCGGCCTGCGGCTCGATCTGCCGCACGTGCGCCACATCGGCGCCGGTGGCGCTGGCCACCGGCATCGGCCAGATTGTGTTCACCAGCGTGATCGGCTTCGTGCTGGTGCTGGCGCTGGGCCGCGACTGGCTTACGGCGCTCTATGTGGTGGTGGCGCTGGTGGCTGTCGTTGCCCGCGAGGAATTCGATGGCGCCGCCTTGAAGAGGCTCGGCGCACCGACAATTCTTTACCCGATGCGCAACGCCGTCGATTACGCGGTGGAGGCCCTGAGTTCGATCATTCGCCCGCGGGAGAGCAGGCCGTGAAACCGCTTGAATGCTTTCTTGCCGCCCGATCGATATCGGGGATAGAGTCCTGTTGATGGAACACCTCACGCAAATTCTCCTGCTGCTGGGCGTTGCGGTCGCCGTGGTGCTCGCTTTTCAGCGCCTGCATATTCCCACCAGTCTTGGTTATTTTCTGGTTGGCGTAATTCTCGGCCCGCATACGGCGGGGCCGACCGTCAATGTGCCCGAGTTCAAGGCGCTGGCGGAGTTTGGCGTGGTCTTCCTGCTGTTTTCCATTGGTCTCAATTTCTCCTTACCCCAACTGCACGCGTTGCGTCACCAGGTGCTGGGACTCGGCACCGGGCAGGTAGTCTTCACAACCCTCGCGGTAGGTCTCGTCGTGTGGCTGGCCGGATTGGCCGCCCCCGCTGCCTTTGTGATCGGCGCGGTGTTTGCCCAGTCATCCACCACCCTCATCAGCAGCCAGTTGACCGAGCAGGGCGAGGAAAACACGCCCCACGGTCGCCTCGGACTGGCGATGTCTGTTTTCCAGGACGTCACGGCGGTGCCATTTCTGGTGGTGATTCCCGTACTGGGTCTGGCGGTCGGCGCCGATTTATTGGCCGGCGAACTGGGCTGGGTGATCGCCAAAGCCTTGCTGGCGTTCGCGCTGGTGTTTTATGTCGGGCGCTGGTTGCTGCAACCGCTGTTTCACCTCGTCACGCGGCGCCGTTCCGCCGAGGTGTTCACCCTGGCGGTGTTGCTGGTTGCCTTGCTCGCCGCCTGGACGACATTCAGCCTTGGCCTGTCGCTGGCGTTTGGCGCATTTCTGGCCGGCATGATGCTGGGCGAAACCGAATTCCGTCACCAGGTCGAATCCAGCATCCGTCCGTTCCGCGATGTGCTGCTCGGGCTGTTTTTCATCGGCATCGGCATGCTGCTCGAACCGGCCACCATCCCGCACATCTGGCATTGGGCACTGCTTGGCGCACTGCTGCTGTTGGTCAGCAAGCTGCTGATTGTCACGGCAATGGTGAAGAGAAGCGGCATCGACACGTTAACGGCATGGCGCAGCGGATTGCTGCTGGCCGTGGGCGGGGAATTCGGCTTTGCCTTGCTGGCCATAGCACTCGATGCCAAAGCGATCGATGTGGACATGGGGCAGATCGCGCTGACCGCCGTCCTGTTCTCGATGTTCGCGGGCGCATTCCTGATCCGCTTCAATCAGGCCATCGCAGCCCGACTGTCTGGCATCCGACGCGATGCGGAACAGGGCATTGCCCACGGCTTATCGGATGTGCCGGAGCAGCAAGTCATTATCGGCGGCTATGGCCGTGTCGGCCATACCATCGCCGTGCTTCTCAAGGCAAGTGGCGTGCCGTTCGTGGCGTTCGACACCGACCAGAAACAGGTGCTGCAGGGACGCGCCGATGGGCACTTGGTGTTGTATGGCGACATCTCCGATGCGGAATTGCTGGCGGCGGCGCATGCAGAACGGGCCGCCCTGGTCGTCATCACGTTGAATGACCACGCCAGCGCGCTGCGCACCGTGGCAATTCTGCGCGGAAGTTACCCGCACGTACCCGTCATCGCGCGGGCACGCGATCTCGATGCAAGCTCGCAACTGATGGATGCCGGCGCAAGCTACGCCTATCCGGAGACAATCGAGGCCAGCCTGCGCCTGGGGGCGTTGGCGCTGCGGATGCTGTCCATACCCACTGACGACATCGATATGACAATTCAGGAAGTGCGGGATTGGGACTACGCACCCGTGCTCGAGACGAAACAGGACAAGGAGAAAAGCTCATGAACCCGCTGCACACCCTGCTTGCCGCCACCGATCTTTCCGCCCCCGCGCGCCACGCCGCGCAACGCGCGGCGCTGCTCGCCCGCGATATCAACGCACGGCTGGAACTCGCGCATGTCCTGGAGCAGGGTGCGCTCGACGAACTGCGCCGCTGGTTCGGCGCGGAGGGCGAAGCCTTGCAGGCGCGCATCCGCGAGCAGGCACGCGAAGCGCTGGCGCAACTGGCCGCAGACGTCGGCGCGCCGCTCGGGGTGAGCGCCGGGACGCATCTGCTGGAAGGCGCGGTGCTGGAGCGCATCGCCGCCGAGGCGGACCGCCTGGACGCGAGCCTGCTGATCGTTGGCGCGCGCGGCGCGGGCTTCATGCGCCACTGGCTGCTGGGGGCAACTGCCGAGCGCCTGTTGCGCAAGACCCGGCGCCCGATCCTGGTGGTGAAACAGCCCGCCCGCGAAGCCTACCGCAGCGTGCTGGTGCCGGTGGATTTCTCGCCTTGGTCGCGGGGCGCCATCCGTCTGGCACGGGCGGTCGCGCCGCAGGCCGAGATCGTCCTGCTGCATGCCTTTGATGCGCCCTTCGAAGGCAAGCTGCGCATTGCCGGGGTGGCGGAAGAGACCATCCGGCGCCACCGCACCGAGGCCCGCGAGGAGGCGCTCACCCGCTTGCATCAGGCCGCCGCCGAGGCTGGCCTCGCCGCGGCGGACTGGCGCGCCCTAGCGGTCCATGGCGACGCCGCGCCCCGCATCCTGGAGCAGGAGGAAGAACAAGGCGCCGATCTCATCGTGCTCGGCAAGCATGGCGCGGGCATGACCGAGGAACTACTGCTCGGCAGCGTCACCAAGCACGTGCTGGCCCACTCGCGCGGCGACGTGCTGGTCGCCTGGCGCTGAGCGTGTTACCGAACACTGAGCGAACCCACCATCCAATCGAGGAGACATCATGACCCCCATCCACCGCATCGTCGTTGCCACCGATTTTTCCACACCCGCCGGCCGGGCCGTGCGCCGCGCCGCCCTGATCGCCAAGGCATGTCATGCCGAATTGCATTTGCTGCATGTGGTGCATCCCCTGGCGCTCTATCCCGGCCCGGACATCCGGCCGGCCGAGGCCACCCGCAACGACGAGGCCGCGGCCAAGGGCGCGCGCATCCGGCTGGAAGAACTCGCGGCGACGCTACAAACGCATTTCGGCATCGAGGCCCACGCCTCCACCCGTATCGGCCGGGCCCACGGCGAGATCGCGGACTATGCGCGCACGGTCGAGGCCGGTCTGGTGGTGGCAGGGGCGCGCGGCGAGAATACCCTGCTCGATCTGCTGCTCGGTTCCACCGCTGCACGGGTGCTGCGGACGGCGGCCTGCCCGGTCTTGATCGTCAAGCTCCAGACGCAGCCGGCGCCTTATCGCGACGCCCTCGTCGCGCTGGATTTCTCGCCCGGATTCGCGGCGATGCCGGCGCTGTGCCGCGCGGCCGCGCCGGATGCGCGTATCGAGCTGCTGCACGTCTACGACACGACCATCGACGAGCGGATGCGCCAGGCCGGACTGGATGCGGCGTTCGCCGAGGACTACCGCCGCCGTGCCCTGGCGGAAGCGGAAACCCGGCTGCAAGCCGCGCAACCCGAAGGTGCTTGCACCCGCCATGTCACGGCGGGCTATCCGGCTGCCGCGATTGTCGAGCGCGCCGCATCGCAGCGCGCCGAACTCATCGCCCTGGGCCGCAGCGGCAAGAGCGGCATGCAGGAGTTCCTGCTCGGCAGCGTCGCCAAGGATGTGGTCAATGCGGCAGATTGCGATGTGCTGGTGCTGCCCCCCGCCGCGGAGACGGCAAAACCATGAACCGATCCAGATGGATGTTCGCCGTCGCGGCGTTTTTCCCCGGCATCGCCTGGGCGGCGGGCGGGGGCGTGGTCGCCGAGAACCTCCTGTGGCTGGCGATCATCCTGATGGCGGCGCGGCTGTTTTCACCGCTGGCCGAAAGAGTCGGCTTTCCCGCCGTGCTCGGCGAACTGCTGCTGGGGGTGGCCTTGGGCAACCTGTCGCTGTTCGGCATCCAGTATTTCGACAGCATCGCGAAGGACCCGATCATCGCCTTCATGGCTGAGCTGGGTGTCATCGTCCTGATGTTGCAGATCGGCCTGGAGACGCGCCTGGCCGATCTGGTCAAGGTCGGCGGGCGGGCCGCCGGCGTTGGCGTGGTCGGCATCGTGACCCCCTTTGTGCTGGGCGCCTTCGTGGCCGGGCCGTGGCTGCTACCCGGTCTGGGAACGAATGCCTATCTGTTCCTGGGCGCCACGCTCGCCGCCACCTCGGTGGGCATCACCGGACGGGTGTTCCGCGACCTGGGGCATCTCGGCGCGCCGGAGGCGCGCATCGTGCTGGGCGCGGCGGTGATCGACGATGTGCTGGGCCTGGTCATCCTGGCGGTGGTGAGCGGGTTGGTGCAGGCGGGCTCGGTCAGCCTCTCCGAAGTGGGCGGCATCATCCTTAACGCCGCCCTGTTCCTGGTCGGCTCCATCGCCATCGGCCGCGCCATCGCGCCCCACTCCAGTCGCTGGCTGGCGCGGCTGGACAAGGGGCAGAGCATGTTGTTCGCCCAGGTGCTGGCCACCGGTCTGTTCATGGCCTGGCTGGCGCACCTGGCCGGCCTGGCGCCGATCATCGGCGCCTTCGCGGCGGGACTCCTGTTCGAACCGGTGTTTTTCAAGACCTTCGAGACGCCCAGAATCGTGCGCGAGGTCGAGGCGCTGCTGCCGGATCACACGCCCGGCGGCATTCACCCGCTCGCCGAACGTCTGCGCGAGGCGCTCACCCGCCACTCGGGACACCAGCACGAACACATGCTGGAGCCGATCGGCTATTTCTTCGTGCCGGTGTTTTTCGTGCTCACCGGCATGCAGGTCGATCTGTCCACGCTGGCCGATCCCGCCATCGTTGCCGTCGCACTCGGGGTGACGGCCGCCGCCGTGGCCGGCAAGCTGCTCGCCGGATTCGCCGCCGGGCGTGGCGCGAATGCCTGGGTAGTGGGCTGGGGCATGGTACCGCGCGGCGAGGTGGGCCTGATCTTCGCCATGGTCGGCAAACAGCTCGGGGTGATGAGCGAAACCATGTTCTCGGTCATCGTTATCATGGTGATTCTGACCACGCTGATCGCGCCGCCGGCGCTGACGCTGCTGCTGCGGAAAAACCACCGTGCCAGCGAAGCAACGGAATGCGGGGACTGAGAGCCTCATTCCTTAAGGGTGTGACCAAGAACCTCGGCGTGTCCATTCCCACGCTGTATGGCTGGGTTCCGGCCCCGATGCATGCTTAGCGTACGATTTTTTCCGTTTTCTGAAGCGACCCCATGAAGCGCTCTTCCTCGCCAAATGCCGCGGGAGGAACCTCTTCTTCCCTATCCGCCGACTTCTCTGCTGCTGTGGCCATCCTGCGCCCTCCCAATCAGGTTCAGGATGGCGTCCGCCGTCCGCTCCCGCAGCGGCAGCCGGGATTCGTTCTTGGCGAGATTGCGCCACGAAAGCTGGTTGAAGGTTTCAATCATGATCGAGAAGCCGATCGCGGCGTAGAGATATTCCTTGGGAATATGGAAGCCGAAGCCCTCGGCGACCAGGCTGAAACCGATCTTCAGCAGGAAGCTCAGGCACAGAATAACAATGGTGGGGTGCGCATTGACGAACCGGGTCAGCGGCTTGGAGGCGATGATCATGACGCCCATGGCAATCACGACGGCCGCCATCATGACGCCCTGTTGATCCACCATGCCTACGGCGGTGATGACCGCATCCAGCGAGAAGACCGCGTCCAGCACGATGATCTGCGCCACCACCATCCAGAAACTGGCATAGGCCGACTTGGGCCCGGCCTGATGCAGGCTGCCTTCCATACGCTCGTGCAGTTCCATCGTCGCCTTGAACACCAGGAACAGGCCGCCGACCAGCAGGATCAGGTCGCGCCCCGAGAAGCTGGCGCCGGCAATCGTGATCAGCGGTTCGGTCAGGGTCACCTGCCAGGATACGGCGAACAGCAGCCCCAGCCGCATCAGCAATGCGAGCGAAAGGCCGATCAGCCGTGCGCGGTCGCGCTGGTGCGGCGGCAGCTTGTCGGCCAGGATCGCGATGAACACGAAGTTGTCGATGCCCAGTACGATTTCCAGAACGACGAGCGTGAACAAGCCGATCCATATGGATAGATCCATATGGAATTCCATGAAATGCTCCGGGCGAAAGTGCCGCGAGACGAGATGAATCGTTCGGCGTGGTTGCCGGGATCACCTACATTGACGTTCCATACGCGCCGAGAATGGGGTCGAGTGAGGGGGAGGCAGGAAACAACAAACTGGCGCGAGCTTGAACGGGGGCCGGCGCCAGGCAACATCGATAACATTCCATAAGGGGGACGAACACAACCACTAGGCTAACCAGATTAGCGGATTGTAATTCACGCTATGAAACAAGGGAAAAGTCCGGTTCACGGCGTGTACATCTCAGAATGGTGGGAGCATGCCGTCGTAAAGATTGAAGCGGCCGTTCTAGTCAGGTCAGTCACGGCCCACCACAACCGGAGGCTCTCCATGTCCGCTGCAAGGATGTCAATTGGCGCTTTCGGCCAACGGCCCTGAATGTGAGCGAGCCGAATGACTACAGGCGAATCCGCCTGCTAGCGGCAGGGGAATTTTGGTCGGGGTGCTGGGTCATGCTCAAAGAGGGCTAGGAGCAGAGAGGCACTAACTGACTGTTTGAATGCGGACGCGGCCTACAAGGACAGCGCCACGCCCGCTAATGTGACATCACTTCTTCTTTGCAGCCTTCTTACCCGCAACGGCAGCCTTGAAACCAGCGCCGGCCGTAAAGCGCGGCACGGTTGTGGCAGCGATCTTCAGTTCCTTGCCTGTTTGTGGATTGCGTCCGGTACGGGCAGCACGCTTGGAAGACTTGAATGCGCCAAACCCGATGAGGGTTACGGAATCACCTTTCGCTACCGCTTTGACGACGGTGGCGAGGATGGCATCAAGCGCCCTTCCGGCAGCGGCCTTGCTGATGTCCGCTTCGGCTGCCGTGGTTTCGATCAATTCAGTCTTATTCATGAACATCCCTTAGGTTGGTTGAGAAGATTTGATGCTACCAGCGTTCAAGCACTCGTGGTCTGGCAAGCCAACAGTCAAAAGCCAGCAATAGCAGTATGGGGGGCGCGTTTCGATCAGAACAAGCAAGGGGCATCCGGCTTCATGGCATGTCTTATTCATGATAAGGTTAATTATCAAGAATGCTGATTTTGTAATTTAACTCATGGGTTTATGGCTTATATTTCCGGTTTCCCCTTGATTTCAGCCAGTTAG
>NCIH01000007.1:0-89200 GCA_002281975.1 Hydrogenophilales bacterium 17-64-11
CGAGGCGGCCGAGTCGGCGCTGGACGGCTACCTGGTCAAGCCCCACACGGCGATCGCACTGGAAGAGCGCGTGGTGGCGGCGCGGCACCGCAAGCGGGCTCTGGGCTACATCTTCGAAGCGATCCAGGCCGGCAAGCGGGTCAATCTCACCGCGCGCGACACGCCCGGCAAGCGTCACCGCGCAGATGCGTCCAGGCTCAATATCTTCGAGTTCTATCGCCAGTCCATGCTGCTGGTCGGCTGGCTGAAGGCGCAGGACGAAACGCGCTTCCGCCGGCTGGTTCTGGCCGTGCAGGACAGCGCCGATTTCGAGATCGCCTTCTGGGATATCTACGGCCAGGCGCCGGCCGCCCTGCTTGCCGGGTTTTACGACGGCGTGCGGAGCGAAACCGTATTCAACGATAATGGGCTGCCGATCCAGGCTGCCCCGGCAAAACCTTAACCCCACTTCACGATGAAACCCTACCTCGACCTGATGCGCCACGTGCTCGAGCACGGCGCCCGCAAAGACGACCGCACCGGCACCGGCACCCTGTCGGTGTTCGGCTGGCAGATGCGCTACAACCTGGAAGACGGTTTTCCGCTGGTCACCACCAAGAAATGCCACCTGCGCTCCATCATCCACGAACTTTTGTGGTTCCTGCAGGGCGACACCAACATCGGCTACCTGAAGGAAAACGGCGTCTCGATCTGGGACGAATGGGCCGACGAAAACGGCAATCTCGGCCCGGTGTACGGCCACCAGTGGCGTTCATGGCCCACGCCCGGCGGCGGCGCCATCGACCAGATCGGCGAAGCGGTGAAGACCCTCAAGAGCAACCCCGATTCGCGCCGCATCATCGTCTCGGCGTGGAACGTCGCTGATCTCGACAAGATGGCGCTGGCGCCGTGCCATGCCTTCTTCCAGTTCTATGTCGCCGACGGCAAGCTCTCGTGCCAGCTGTACCAGCGCAGCGCCGACATCTTCCTCGGCGTGCCGTTCAACATCGCCTCCTACGCGCTGCTGACGCTGATGATGGCGCAGGTCACCGGCCTGAAGCCGGGCGACTTCGTCCATACCCTGGGCGACGCCCACCTGTACCTCAACCACCTCGACCAGGCGCGCGAGCAGCTCTCCCGAGCGCCGCGCCCGCTGCCGACGATGACGCTCAATCCCGAGGTGAAGGACATTTTCGCGTTCCGTTTCGAGGATTTCACCCTCGGCGGCTACGATCCGCACCCCGCGATCAAGGCGCCGGTGGCGGTATGAAATCCGTGAGGCGTAAGGCGTGAGGAGAGAGGCAGCTTTGAGAAGAATCGAACGAACATGACTCAGAAGAAACCGCGCGTGAGCGTTATTGCAGCCCTCGCCAGAAACCGCGTCATCGGCATCGAGAACCGCCTGCCCTGGCGGTTGCCGGAAGACCTCGCGCATTTCAAGGCGCTGACGCTGAACCACCCCATCCTGATGGGCCGCAAGACCTTCGAGTCGCTCGGCCGTCCGCTGCCGGGACGCACCAACATCGTCATCACCCGCAACCCCGGCTACCGCAGGGACGGCTGCCTCGTCGCCGACTCCATCCCCGCCGCGCTTGCACTGTGCCGGGACGCCGCCGAGATTTTCTTCATCGGCGGCGCCGAGCTCTACGGCCAGGCCATCCCGCTCGCCGACCGTCTGTACCTGACCGAAGTGGACATCGAAGCCGAGGGCGACGCCCGCTTCCCTGACTACGACCGAAGCGCGTTCAGGGAGGTTTCGCGCGAGTCGCACACGGGTGAGAAGGGCGATGCGCTGGAGTTTGATTTTGCGGTGTATGAACGAGGCTAGTGGAAAAATCGTGTCCCGTTTAGCGCTCCGAAAACAGCCCGCTCAGGGTGCAATGGTCGAACTGCGTCCGCGCCCTGCGGCAACGAGAAACGGGGCTGCAGCCCCGTTTCTCGTTGCCGCAACATCCCCCCGGCCCTTGACGGGCCGGCAGCCGAAATGGCTGTTCGATAGGATCTTCTATTTGACGGGGCCGCTCGCATCGACTAGAAAAAAATACAGCCTTACAAGAGGCTGCGGGTAGCGGATCTCCGCTATTCGGATGAGCCATGTCACGGAGGGTGCAAACCATGAAGACCCCGAAGACAATTGCAATTGCCGGTTTATTGATTTTCGCTGTGTTTGGTACCTCCTGCGGCACCGCCACCGGTGCCGCCGTCGGGGCCGGAGCAGGGGCCGCCATCGGTGCGGGCACGGGTTACGGCGCCGGCAAAGGCGCGCTGATTGGCACCGGCGTTGGCGCGGCGGCGGGAGCCATTTACGACATAACCAAGTGAAGGGGCCGCGATGAAGAACGGAATGCTTTTGAAGGTGGCAGCCGTAGCCGGCTGCCTCATGGTTTCGAGCGGGCTCGCCCTCGCGCAGGACAAGCCGGCCGATTGCGGCAAGGCCGCTGCGCCGGCCATGGTTGAGGGTCAGGTCACCAAGGTGGACATGGGCCAGGGCAGGCTGACCCTGCGGACGGCCGACGGGTCCATCCATGAATTTCAGGCTTCGCGGGAGACCCTGTCGGAATACAAGGTCGGCGACCCCGTCAAGGCGAAGCTGAGAATGGCTCCGCGGTGTGACTAGTGGCGCCGGCGAGAGGCATGAGATCCCCGGGTTATACGGCGAGGTCGATTTGCTGCAGGCTGCCGGCGGAGCCGTCTTCGTTTAGATAGATGCCGCTGGCGCGTACCTGACCATCGAGCTGGTTGTCCGCACCCTTGTGGCTGAATTCGGTGGCAACCTTGCCCAGATACAGTGCGCCCACGCCGGCGGCCCTCAGGGTGGCGAGCCGGTCGTTGCTCTGGGCATCCTTGCTCCACACCCTGAGCTGGGTAAACACGGCGTCGTTTTCGTCGATCCAGTTGTTGCCGTCCTGATCATAAGCGGCCAGCTCGGCGAAGCCGTTGCCGCTGGCCGGGCCGAACAGTTCGCCGCCGTTGTTGATTTTGCCGTCCTGATTCTTGTCGAGGGCGAGAAAGCCGCTGCCGGGGGCAACAAATGAAATCCGCTCGCTGCGGCCGTCGTTGTCGAGATCAAAGCTGAATTTGGTGGCGCCGAGTTGCGCCGCACTGCCATTGAAGTTGATCACCAGCGGGTCCTTGGTCTGCCGCGCCGCATCGCCCAGGCGCACACTGAGCTCGCGCCGCTCGACGTACTCGCGGCTCATCGACAGCGCCAGCTTGAAGACGATTTCCCGGCCATCCGCTGTTCTGATCGTGCCCGCAGCCTGGAAGCGGGTGTGCTCGGCCTCGTAGCGGGTTTCGTTGCGCTCGTATTCGATCCCGAATCCCGCGGGCCGGGGTGCCGCCGGTTTCCCGGCGCCGCCGGAGGGCGGCAAGGGCTCCAGCGATGGTGCCGGCGTGGGTTGCAGATCCTGCATCGACAGGACGCGGATTTTTTCGCCGGTCAACGCTTCCACCATGCTGATGAGGATCTGCATGCGCGGGTCGGTATCCACGGCTTCGCGGGCGCCGGAAACGGCGTCGGATTCCTGCGCCGCCTTGCCTTCCCCGGAGATCGATACGCGATCCATTTCGGCCCGTCCGGCCACCTGGCCGCGCCCCTCGAAGTCGGGGCGCTCCGGTCCGGTCCAGGCACGCAGGGATTCGCGCATGGTGTGCTGGACCACGCTGGCATGCTGGCTGCTTAACTGGATGTCCGAGCCGGCGATTTCCATGGCATTACCTGCGGGCGAGAGGGGGGCGATCCTTATAGGGCGTATCGACCGCAATCCGAAAACCTTAATCTCGAACCCGCCATGTTTTTTGCAGGGAATGCGGGCCGGTTCGGGCCATCCGGAATCGCCAAACGAAAACGGGGGCTGCAGCCCCCCGTTTTCGTTTGCAGCACCGCGTTGCATCAGCTCAGCACTTCGGCCCAGATGTTCTTTGACCAGGATTCGGCAAAGACGAAGTTGGGTTCGTCGCCCTTGGCGGTGGCGCCGCCTTCGGGAGCGCTGACGTAGCCCTTGCCGGCCTCGAAACGGTACACGTTGGCGACATAGCCTGCGGTGGTGTCGGAGGTGGCGGAGTAGCAGGTGTTGGCGACGACCGGGATGGGGTCGGGCTGGCGGCCAGCCAGCAGTTCGACGATGGCGGCGGCGCAGACCTTGGCATGGTTGGTCGCCATGTGGCCGGACTTCGGCAGGTTGGACAGCACCGAGTCGCCGATGACGTGGACGTTGGGAACGGTGGTCGACTCGAAGGTGGCGAGATTGACCGTGCACCAGGCCTTGTTGCCGTCGTTGCGTGCGCCGGCCAGGTCGCAGACTTCGCCGGCACGCTGCCGGGGCACGACGTTCAGCACGTCGCCCTTGACGTCGTCGAACTCGGTGGCGACGGTCATCTTGCCGCCATCCACCGCAAGCGGCGCGTTGTTGGGGCGATAGTCGATCATGCCCGGATACAAGGTGTTCCAGGCCCAGGTGAACAGGGCTTTCTTGGATGCGATGTCGGCGTTGCCGTCGAGCAGGATGATCTTCGATCTGGGCTTGGCCTGCTTGAAGTAGTGGGCCACCATGCAGGCCCGCTCGTAGGGCCCGGGTGGGCAGCGGTAGGGCGCGGCCGGAACCGACATGACGAAGGTGCCGCCATCGGGCATGGCTTCGAGCTGGCGGCGCAGCAGCGCGGTCTGGGCGCCGGCTTTCCAGGCGTGGACGACCTTGCCGGCGGCTTCGGCCTCCTTGTAGCCTCTTACGGTGTCGCCCAGCACTTCGATGCCGGGGGCGAGCACCAGGCGGTCATAGCCGATGCTGGCGCCGCCGCGGGTCGTGACCACGCGCCTGCCCGCGTCGATGGCGACGACGCTGTCCCTGACCATCTGGATGCCGTGCCTGGGCAATCTGTCGTAGCCGTGCGTGATGTCGTCCATGCTGCGCAGGCCGCCCAGCACCCAGTTGGAAATCGGGCAGGACACGAACTTGTCGTTCGGCTCGATCAGGGTGACCGCGATGTCGGGGCCCCACTTGCGCAGGTATTTGGCGCAGGTGGCGCCGCCGAAGCCGGCGCCGACCACGACGACGTGGCCGCGGGCCGAGGTGCCGGGCCGGCTGGCGCAACCGGTGAGCGCAACCGCTGCGCCTGCGCCGGAAATCTTCAGAAAATCGCGACGATTCAGCGTCATTTTCGGTCTCCTCGATGGATTACTTCAGGCTGGCGAAATAGGCGCCCATGGCTTCGATTTCGGCCTCGGTGTAGCCATTTGCGTGGCGCTTCATGATGGACGCGGCGCGCGTGCCGGCTTTGAATTCCGTCATGAACTTAACGAAGTAATCCTTGTTCAGGCCGGCCAGGCTGGGGATTTTGCCCTGGCTCTTGCCGCCGGGGCCGTGGCAGGACATGCAGGTGGATGCGATGACCTGGGTGTGCATGTCCGCCGCGCCGACGCTGCCGGAAAGGGCGAGGCCGATGAAGCCGCCAAGCACCAGGGTGGTTTTCTTGTGCATAGACTCCTCCAGAGACGTGGGGGCCAAGACGGGGACCGCGACGGCCCCGCAAGCCTTGATTCTGGCGGGGTTTGGAACGCCCTGTCCAGAAATACCATGCTGGGGGAGCCTCCATGCCTTGTCAACAAGCAGGGGCTTATATAGCGCGGCTTTGCAGCGCGCTGGACGGGGGTTTGAGCCGGCCTGCTTAGCTGCGCGCGCCCAGGTTCAGCGCCAGGGTTTTGCTTGCCTGGCGCGCCTGTTCGTCGGCGTCGCGATTCCAGTCGTCGCTCACCCAGCCGCCCAGGTTTTCCAGCGCGATCTGGCCGAGCGCATCGATCCAGAGCGGGTGTTCGTTGAGTGCCGGGATGTAGTGAAACTCTTTGCCGCCGGCTTCGAGAAAGCTGGCGCGGCCTTCCATCGCCAGTTCTTCCAGGGTTTCCAGGCAGTCGGCGGTGAAGCCTGGAGCGACCACGTCGACGCGTCCCACGCCGTCGCGGCCGAGCGCTGTCAGCGTCTTGTCGGTGTAGGGCTGCAGCCATTCGGCGCGGCCGAAGCGCGACTGGAAGGTGAGGCGATATTGCTTCGGATCGAGTCCCAGCGCTTGCGCCAGCAGGCGTCCGGTCTTCTGGCATTCGCAGTGGTAGGGGTCGCCCTTGTCGAGCGTGTAGCGCGGCACGCCATGGAAGCTCATCAGCAATACGTCGGGGCGGCCGTGCATCTGCCAGTAATCGCGGATGTTGGCGGCCAGCGCCTGGATGTAGGCGGGGTGGTCGTGGTAGTGCTTGAGCGTGCGCAGCGCCGGCTGGTTGCGGACTTGCTGCAGCCAGGCAAATGCCATGTCGAATGCGGTGGCGGTGCTGGAGGCGGCGTATTGCGGATAGGCGGGCAGGATCAGGATGCGGTCGCAGCCGGCGGCCTTCATTCGCGCCAAGGTGTCGGAGATGGCCGGGTTGCCGTAGCGCATCGCGTATTCGACCATGAACGGGGCGGCGATTTTCTCGCCCAGCCAGCCTTTCAGCAGCTTGGCTTGCTTTTCGGTGTGGACCTTGAGCGGCGAGCCGTCCTTGGTCCAGACCGCGGCGTATTTCGCGGCCGACTTTTTCGGCCGGGTGTTGAGGATGATGCCGTTGAGGATCAGCCACCACACGGCGCGCGGGATTTCCACCACGCGCGGGTCGGACAGGAACTGCTTCAGGTAAGGCCGCAGCGCCTGGGCCGTGGGCGCCTCGGGGGTGCCGAGGTTGACCAGCAGGATGCCGGTGCGGGCGGGCTGGCCGTGGGCGTATTCGGGTTCCTTGAAATAGCTCATCAATGATGCGACAGCGCGCTCGATAAAAGTTTGGCGGTGATGTCGACGATCGGCACCACGCGTTCGTAGGCCATGCGGGTGGGGCCGACAACGCCGAGCGTGCCGACCACCTGGCCGTCGACCGAATAGGGCGCGGTGACCAGGCTGCATTCGTCGAGCGGCAGCAACTCGGATTCGCCGCCGATGAAGACCTGCACCCCGGCCGCGGTACGCGACTGGTCGAGCAGTCGCAGCAGCCCGGTCTTCTGCTCGAAGGCATCGAACAGGCGGCGCAGGCTGCCCATGTTGCTGGATAGATCCTGCACGTCGAGCAGCTTGCGGCTGCCGGATACCACCACGTTTTCCTGGCTGGCGTCGAGCGCCTGGCTGCCGGCATCCACCGCCGCCGCCATCAGGCGGGTGATGTCGTCGCGCATGCGGCCGAGTTCGTCGCGCAGCTTCGCGCGCACCTGGTCGAAGCTGTGGCCGGCAAAGTTTTGGTTGAAATAATTGGCCGCCTCGGTCAGTGCGGAGGCGCTGTAGGGCTGTTCGGTAAGGATGACGCGGTTCTCGACCTCGCCTTCCATGGTGACGATGATGAGCAGGATGCGCTTGTCGGACAGGCTGATGAATTCGACCTGGCGGAATGCCGGGCTGCGCCGCGGCGTCATCACCAGGCCGGCAAACCGGCTGAGGTCGGACAACAGGGTGGAGGCCGCCGTCATCAGCCGTTGCGGGTCGGACGACGTCAGGCTGTTTTCGAGCTGGCTGACTTCGACCTGCGCCAGCGGGCGCACCGTCAGCAGCGTATCGACAAAGAAGCGGTAGCCGCGCGGCGTCGGCACCCGCCCGGCCGAGGTGTGCGGGCTGGCGACGAAGCCCATTTCCTCGAGGTCGGCCATGACGTTGCGGATGCTCGCCGGCGACAGCTCCAGCCCCGAGTGCCGGGACAGGGTGCGCGAGCCTACCGGTTCGCCTTCGGCAATATACCGTTCAACCAGGGTTTTCAGCAGGATGCGGGCGCGGTCGGTGAGCATGGGCAAATTATAGGGGCAAGTTGCACGTCGCAAGATACAGCATGCAAGCAAAGCGAGCGGCTTTTCGCCCAGCCACGAATCACTTGCACCTTGCGTCTTGTAACGTGTATCTCGCCTATATAATCGTCCTTCATGAAAACCCCTTTCCATACCGTCGGTCTTGTCGGCAAATACAACAATCAGGGCATGGAAGCCCCCGTGCGGGCACTGGGGGAGTTTCTGCAGGGGCGCGGGCATGCGGTTCTGCTTGCCTGCCAGACCGCCGAACATCTGGGGATCGAGGGATTCCCCACCCGCAATCTGCAAGGCCTGGCGATCGACAGCGATGCGGTTGTGGTGCTGGGCGGCGACGGCACCATGCTGTCGATCGCGCGCGAACTGGCGCCGCGCGGCGTGCCGCTGATCGGCATCAACCAGGGGCGGCTGGGCTTTCTCACCGACATCACGGTTGAGCATATGTACGATGCGGTGGCGGAAATCCTCAGCGGCCAGTACATGGCGGAAGAGCGCATCCTGCTGAACGGCCAGGTTCGCCGCGGCGGCGAGCGCGTATTCGAGTCCACTGCGTTCAACGATGTGGTGGTGGGCAAGGGCGGCTCGGGCCGCCTGATCGACCTGGAAATTTCCATCAACAGCGAATTCGTCTACAGCCAGCGCGCCGACGGCCTGGTGGTCACCAGCCCGACCGGCACCACGGCCTATGCGCTGTCGGCCGGCGGACCGATCATGCATCCGACGCTGGAGGCGGTGGCGCTGGTGCCGATCTGCCCGCACACGCTGTCGGCGCGCCCTATCGTGGTCAGCAGCCATGCGCGCATCGAGCTGCACCTGACCTACGCCGACGACGCGCGCGTCCACTTCGACGGCCAGCAACATTTCGACCTGCTCAGCGGCGACCATGTGTGGATCACCCGTGCCAGCCACCCGGTCACGCTGCTGCATCCGCATTCCTACAGTTATTACGACACCCTGCGGCAGAAGCTGCACTGGGGCAAGAAGCTTTAACCCGCTGCGCGTTCCCATGCTGTCGCATCTTTCCATCCGCAACTACCTGCTGGTCGAATCGGTCGAGCTCGACTTCGCGCCGGGGCTGACCGTGCTCACCGGCGAGACCGGCGCCGGCAAATCGATCCTGGTCGATGCGCTGGCGCTGGCGCTGGGCGACCGCGCCGAGGGGGGCGTAGTGCGGCAGGGCGCACCGCGTGCCGAGATCGCCGCCGAATTCGCGATCGACGGCCTGCCCGCGCTGGCGGCCTGGCTCGACGAAGCCGGCTTCGCGCCGGACGGCGATGCTTTGATCCTGCGCCGTGTGATCGACGCCGGCGGCCGTTCGCGCGCCTTCATCAACGGCAGCGCCGCGCCGCTGGCGCAACTGAAGGAAGCTGCCGACTTTCTGCTCGACATCCACGGCCAGCACGCACATCACGCGCTGCTGCGCCCGCAGGCGCAGCGCGAGGTGCTCGATGCGTATGCCAGCGCACAGCCGCTGGCCATGACGGTCAACGCCGCCTGGCACGCTTGGCAGGCGGCGCGGCGGCAGCGCCTGGACGCAGAAACCCACGGCCAGGCGCGGCAGATCGAACGCGAGGGCTTGCTGCTGGCGGTGGCGGAGTTGCGCGCGCTCGGCGACGACCTTACGCGCTGGGACGATATCCAGGCCGAGCACGCGCGGCTGGCGCACGTCACCACGCTGCTGGAAGGCAGCCATGCGCTGATCGAGGGGCTGGACGAGGGCGAGGCGGCGGTGGCCGGACAGCTCGGCGAAATGAGCGCGCGGCTCGACGGCATGCAGGCGGTGGACGACAGCCTGAAGGAGGTCGCCGCACTGCTGAATTCGGCCAGCGCCGATTTGACCGAGGCGGTGCATGCGCTGCGTCGCTACGCCGGCAACCTCAATCCCGATCCCGAGCGGCTGGCCGAACTCGACCGGCGGCTTGCCGACATGCACCGGCTGGCGCGCAAGCACCGCGTGCAGCCGGATGCGCTGGCCGGTTTGCTGGAACAGTTCGAAATGCGATTGGCCGCGCTGGCGGCCGGCGACGATCTCGATGCGCTGCAGGCAAGCGAAGATGCGGCCCTGGCACGATACCAGACCGATGCGCGTCAGCTCGGCGCGCTGCGCCGCGAGGCAGCGACGGCGCTGTCGAAGCAGGTGACGGCGGCGATGGACGAACTCGCGCTGGCCGGCGGCCGGCTCGACATCGTGCTTGCGCCGACCGGCGAACCGCGCGCGCACGGGCTGGAGGACGTGGGCTTTCTGGTGGCCAGCCATCCCGGCCTGCCGCCGGGGCCGCTCGGCAAGGTGGCGTCGGGCGGCGAGCTGTCGCGCATCAGCCTGGCGATCCAGACCGCGCTGTCGGGCGTGGCCGGCGTACCGACGCTGATCTTCGACGAAGTCGATGTAGGCATCGGCGGCAGCGTGGCCGAAGCGGTCGGGCGGCGGCTGGCGAAGCTGGGCGCAACCCGGCAAGTACTGGTCATCACCCACCTGCCGCAGGTGGCGGCGCGCGGTTCGCAGCACTTGCGCGTGGCCAGGCAGGCCAACGGCGGCTTCGTCTCGTCCAACATCGAGTTGCTCGATGCCGGCGCGCGGGTGGAGGAAATCGCGCGCATGCTCGGCGGACTCAAGATCACCGCGACGACGCGGCAGCACGCCGCCGAGATGCTCGCGAGTTGAGCCGCCTGCTTGCGTTGTTCCTGCTGCTCGCCGCCGGTGCGGCGTGGGCGGAAATGCTCACCGGCGTCGTCATCGTGGTGATCGACGGCGATACCGTGCTGTTCAAACCCGACCACTACCATCCGTCCTCGCGGGCTTTCATCAAGGTGCGCCTGGTCGACATCGACGCGCCGGAAAAGGGGCAGCCGTATGGCGAGGCTGCCACCCGCGCGCTTGAGGGCATGGCATTGCAGCAGCGCGCGACGCTCGAGGTCGTTGCCACTGATGTTTACGGCCGCAGGCTGGGCAGGCTTGGGGTCGGCGCGCTGCCGGTGAACGAGGAACTGGTGCGGCGCGGTTACGCCTGGTCGTCGTCGCGCAATCCGCGCCGGGCGATGCGGCCGCTGCAGGAGGAAGCGCGCCGCGCGGGCATCGGGCTGTGGCAGGATCCCGCGCCTATCCCGCCGTGGGTGTGGCGGCGCGCGCAGCCAGCTCGCGGTCGCTGAGGCTGCGCGGCGTTCCGTCAGGCAGTGCGACGTGGCACTCCTGGAAGATCCGCGCCGTGCAGCGGCGGCAGATTTCGTTGTCGAGCCGCGGGTAGATCGCCTGAAGCGCCTCGCCCTTGTGCTTGAAGATCTGGTCCTCCCCCACGGTGTCGACCTGGCCGCTGCGGCGCAGCATTTCGCAGAAATCCGGCTGCACCCCCACCAGATACAGGCCGCCGCCGAGCTTGCGGCGGCGGGTGGCTTCCTTCGACAGGAGTTCGGCGCCGGCGAGGTCGATGAAACCGATCGCCCGCGCGGTGATCAGCAGGTTCTTCTTTTTCGGGTCGGCCTCGTCGACGTTGCGGAAGTGCTGCTGCACGTGTTCGACCGCGCCGAAGAAGATCGAGCCCTCGACCCTCAGCATGGCCATCTGCGGACAGGTGGACGCGCCTGTCGTGACCGGCACGAATTTGCGGCGCGGATTGTCGAGTTCGGACGCGAGCGGCACCAGTTCGCGGATCGACGGCTGCGAGGTGCGGTACAGGTAGAACAGCAGCGACACCAGAATGCCGAGGAAGATGCCTTTTTCCAGGTCGATCAGGGTGCCGGCGAAGGTCAGCGCGAGCACGATGCGTTCGCGCTTGTGGCGCTTGAAGATTTCGCCGATGTGGTGGAAGTCGATCAGGCTCCACGCCACGATGAACAGGATCGCCGCCATCGACGGCACCGGCAGGTAGGCGGCGAGCGGCGCCACCAGCAGCACGATCAGCAGCAGAAATACTGCCGACATCGCGGCGGCCAGCGGCGTCTTCGCGCCCGCGGCGTAATTCACCCCGCTGCGGTTGAACGAGCCGCTGGAGGCATAGCCGGAGAAGAAGCTGCCGGCGATGTTGGACAGCCCCTGGCCGACGAATTCCTGGTTGCTGTCGATGCGCTGGTCGGACTTGATCGCCACCGAGCGCGCGATCGCCACCGCCTCGGTCAACGCCAGGATCGCGATGATGGTGGCGGGGAACAGGGTCTGCTTGATCGCGGTGAGCGAGAAGTCGGGCAGCGACAGCGGCGGGAACGAGGCCGCCAGCGCGCCGACGGTTTTGATGCCGGTTGTCTCGGCGCCGTATTCGGCGTTGAGGATGGCCGCCACCATGCTGCCCGCCACCATGGCGACGATCATGTAGGGAAGCTTCTGCAGGTAGCGCTTGGCGAGGATGCCCGACGCCAGCGTGACTGCGCCCACCGCCATCACCCAGGGCTGGATGTCGGCGAGGTGGCTGCCGAAATGGATCAGCACTTCGTGGAAGTGGGCGCCGCGCGGCGTGTCGAGGCCGAAGAAATTCTTGATCTGGCTGGCGGCGATGAGGATGGCTGCGCCTGCGGTGAAACCGATGATGACGGTGTGCGAGATGAAGTTGACCAGCGCACCCAGGCGCGCCAGGCCCATTGCCAGCTGGATCAGGCCGGCCAAGAGGGTGAGCGTGAGCACCAGGCCGATGAATTGCGGACTGCCGGGTTCGGCCAGCGGGCTGATCGAGGCGAATACCACGATCGAGATCGCCGTCGTCGGCCCCGACACCAGGTGCCAGCTCGACCCCCACAGCGCCGCCACGACGGCGGGCAGCATCGCCGCGTACAGGCCGTATTCGGGGGGCAGCCCGGCGATGGTGGCGAACGCCACTGCCTGCGGCAGCACAATGAGTGCGCCGGTGAATGCCGCGACGGTATCGGCCTTGAAGGTCTGCGGGGTGACGTTGGGCCACCAGCGCAGGAAGGGCAGCAGGCGGTAAAGCCAGAGCGGACAGGCCTTGAGATCGATCACGCAGACTCCAGAAGCATATTGGCGGATAAGACTATAACTATTTGTCGCAAAGGGGTTTTTGCATGGCGTCCTGTTGCGGGCAACCTATAATCAGTCGCAAATCCCGTGTCGGACAGGGTCGCAACGACAACTCAACCAGAGAGAGCGAGGGGAAGATGAAACTCACCATGATGACCTTGTGTGCATCCGCGCTGCTGCTGTTGGCTGTGCCGGCCCAGGCAGCGGGCGACCCCAGGGCCGGGCAGCTTAAAACCTCGATGTGCGCCGGCTGTCATGGCATTGCCGGCTGGCGTACCGCCTACCCCAGCGTATACAGCGTTCCCAAGCTCGGCGGGCAACACGCCGATTATATCGTGGCGGCACTCAAAGCCTATAAAAGCGGCGAACGCAGCCACCCCAGCATGACGGCCATCGCGGGCAGCCTGTCCGAGCGGGACATGGACGATCTCGCGGCGTATTACGCGTCGTCGTACAGCGGCGCTGCCAACTGAGGAGGCCCCATGAAAAAGACATGGCTCATCCTCGCCGCGATTGCACTGGGTACTTCCCCGACGGCGCATGCCAAGGGCGATTACGAGGCCGGCAAGGCCAAATCGGCCACCTGCGCTGCCTGCCACGGCGCGGACGGGGTCAGTGCCGTGGCATCCTTTCCCAAGCTGGCGGGCCAGCACCGCGACTATCTCTACCAGGCGCTCAAGGATTACCGGTCCGGCAAGCGCAAGAACCCCATTATGGCCGGCCAGGCGCAAAACCTCTCCGATACGGACATGCTCGATCTGGCGATGTATTTCTCCAAACAGAAGGGGCTGACCCTGAAATATTGATTCAGGGGGCGGAAAGACGGCGGGCGCGGCTGATCCGGCCGGCGAAGCGCTTCATAAACCCGCCAGGGCCTTGATGTGCGCCGCCGCGCTGCGTCCCAGGGCGCTGAGGTCGTAGCCGCCTTCCAGCACCGAGACGATGCGTCCTTCGGCGTGGCGCGCAGCCACGCCCATCGCCTGCTCGGTGATCCAGACATAATCCGCTTCCACCAGGCCGAACTGGCCCATGTCGTCCTCGCGGTGGGCGTCGAATCCGGCGGAGAAAAACAGCATCTGCGGCCGGAAGGCTTCCAGGCGCGGCATGATTTGCGCGCTGAAGGCTGCGCGGTAGGCGCTGCCGGTGGTGCCGGCGGGCAGCGGCACGTTGACGATGTGTCCGCTTGCGGTGTCGGCGCCGCAGAACGGGTAGAAGGGGTGCTGGAAGGTGGAGCACAGCATCGCGCGCGGATCGTTCCTGAAGATGTCCTCGGTGCCGTTGCCGTGATGGACGTCGAAATCGACGATGGCGACCCGTTCCAGGCCGTGCGCTTCCAGGGCATGCGCGGCCGCCACGGCGACGTTGTTGAAGATGCAAAACCCCATGGCCCGGCTGCGGGTGGCATGGTGTCCGGGCGGACGGCAGGCGACGAAGGCGTTGGCCACTTCGCCGCGCATCACCAGGTCGACCGCCATCACCGCGCCGCCGGCCGCATGGTAGGCGGCGTCCAGGCTGTGCGGGTTCATGCCGGTGTCGGGGTCCAGCGCGTGGAAGCCTTCGTAGGGCGAGGCGGCCTCGATGGAATCGATATAGGCGGCGTCATGCACCCTGAGCAGCTGGCTGCGGTGCACCAGCGGGGCCTCGCGGTGGAGCAGGTAATCGAACAGGTGGGCGGCATGCAGCCGGTCATCGATGGCGCGCAGGCGCAGCGGGCTTTCCGGATGCCAGCTGCCCATGTCGTGCTTGAGGCATTCAGGGTGGGTGATGTAGGCGGTGTGCATGACGCGGCCCAGGGGCAGAAGGGTTCAACTATACGCCCGGCGGGATGGCGCTGTAACAGGGGATGGCCTAGGATAGGGCGTCCCCGGCCCGATCGACTCGCCGCCGCACGCAGCCCTCAACGAAGCCATGCCCCAACACTATCTGCATCCCCTGTTCAACGCCCGCTCGGTTGCGGTCTTCGGTGCCAGCGAACGCGAGGATTCGGTTGCCGGAACCCTGTTCCGGAACCTGCGCAAATCCGGCTACAGCGGCGCGGTCTATCCGGTCAACCCGAAGCACGGGACGGTGTTCGGCGAACGCTGCTACGCCAGCGCCGGCGAGTTGCCGGCGGTGCCCGAGCTGGCGCTGATCGCCACCCCCGCGCCGACCGTCGCGCAGATCATGGCGCAATGCGGACAGCGCGGCATCCGCCATGCCGTCGTGCTGTCGGCCGGTTTCCGCGAAGTGGGAGAAAAGGGCGCGGCGCTGGAAGCGGCCGTGACCGGCGCGGCGAAGCAATACGGCATCCGCTTCATCGGCCCCAACTGCCTGGGCGTCCAGCGGCCGGCCATCGGGCTGAATGCCACCTTCAGCCAGGGCGCCACCCTGGCCGGCGATCTCGCGCTGGTGTCGCAGTCCGGCGCAATCTGCACCGCGATGATGGACTGGGCGGAAACCAACGGCATCGGCTTTTCCAGCGTGATCTCCACCGGCGCGTCGGCCGACCTGGATTTCGGCGAAATCCTCGACTACCTCGCCACCGACACGCAGACCCGCGGCATCCTGCTCTACATCGAAGGCATCCGCGATGCACGCCGTTTCATGAGCGCGCTGCGGGCGACGGCCCGCTTCAAGCCCGTCGTCATGGTCAAGGTGGGGCGCCACGCGACGGGGGCAAAGGCGGCGCAGTCGCACACCGGGGCGCTGGTGGGATCGGACGCGGTGTTCGACGCCCTGGTGCGGCGCGCCGGGGTGGTGCGGGTCAACACCATTCTGCAGCTGTTCGCCTCGGCGCGCGCGCTGTCCAGCCACATCCGGCCCAGCGGCAACCGCCTTGCCATCGTCACCAACGGCGGCGGCCCCGGCGTCATGGCGACCGATCTCGCGGTGGACCTGGGGGTGCGCATGGCGGAGCTGTCGCCGGCGACGCTCGATGCGCTCGACGCCGTGCTGCCGGCCAACTGGTCGCACGGCAATCCGCTCGACATCATCGGCGACGCCGCCGCCGGGCGTTACCGCGCGGCGGTGGACGCCTGCCTCGCCGACGACAACGTCGACGGCGTGCTGGTGATGCTGACGCCGCAGGCGATGACTAGGCCGACCGAGGTGGCCGAGGCGGTGGTGGAGGCGGCGAAGACCTCGCACAAGCCGGTGCTGACCTGCTGGATGGGCGAGGCGCAGGTGCACGCGGGACGGCGCCTGTTCAAGCAGGCCGGCATTCCGTACTTCACCACGCCGGAACCGGCGGTCGAGGTGTTCTCCTTCCTCTCGGCCTTTTACGAGAACCAGCGCCAGCTGATGCAGACGCCGGGGCCGTTGTCGCAGCAGACCGAGCCGGATGCGGAAGGCGCCCGCCTGATCGTCGAAAGCGCGCTGGCGCAGGGCCGGCATCTGCTCAACGAGGTGGAATCGAAGGCGCTGCTGGCGGCTTTCCGCATCCCGATCGCGCCGACGCTGATTGCGCGCAGTCCCATGGAGGCCATGCTGATGGCGCAACAGATCGGCTTCCCGGTGGTGATGAAAATCAATTCGCCGGACATCACCCACAAGTCCGACGTCAACGGCGTGCGGCTGGGCTTGTCCAGCGGCCAGGCGGTGCGTTCCGCGTTCGGCGAGATGCTGGCCGATGTGAAGCGTCTGCGTCCCGACGCCGCCCTGGACGGCATCGTCGTCGAGCCCATGGTGATGCGTCCGCACGCCCGCGAAGTGCTGCTCGGCATGACCTCGGATCCGGTGCTGGGGCCGGTGATCGTGTTCGGCGCCGGCGGCGTCGACGTCGAAGCCCTGCAGGATCGCGCGGTGACCCTGCCGCCGCTGAACCGTTATCTGGCGCACGACCTGATCCGGCGCACCCGCGTCGCCACCCTGCTGGGCGCGTTCCGCAACCGTCCGCCGGTCGACATGGACGCGCTGGAGAATGTGCTGCTGCGGCTGTCGGAAATGGTCTGCGAATTGCCCTGGCTGGCCGAACTGGACATCAATCCGCTGCTGGTCGACGAACGCGGCGCGCTGGCGCTGGATGCCCGCATCGTCATCGCCCCCCGCGTGCCGATGGCCGACCGCTACGGCCACATGGCGATCCACCCTTACCCGGCGCATCTGGTGACGCACTGGCAGCTGCCCAGCGGCAACGACGTCGTGATTCGCCCGATCCGCCCGGAAGATGCCGAGCTGACGCAGAGGTTCGTGCGCAGCCTGTCCGAGGAAACCAAGCATTTCCGCTTCATGGACGCGGTGAGCGAGCTGTCCCCCGCCATGCTGGCGCGCCTCACCCAGATCGACTACACGCGGGAGATGGCGCTGCTGGCGCTGGCGGAAATCGACGGCAGGGAGGTGGAGCTGGGCGTGGCGCGCTATGCCATCAATCCGGACGCCGAGTCCTGCGAATTCGCCCTGGTGGTCGACGACGCGTGGCAGAAGCAGGGGATTGGCCACAAGCTCATGGATGTGCTGATGGACGTGGCGCGCGGCATGGGTCTGAAGACGATGGAGGGCGAGGTGCTGAAAACCAACCGCCCGATGCTGAAACTGGCGGCAGGCCTGGGCTTCCGTGTCGAGCCGCATCCGGAGGACGATGCGGTGAAAAGGATTGCGCGTACATTGTAAGCGGCGATCCGGGCGTGGTTTGCCGCCGGATCACGGGTCCGTGGCCGCTGTCCCGGCGCGGCGGCCTGCTTGTCGCGTCAACAGGACGGGAAATGCTGGCGGGTGCAGGTCCGGTTGCGCCCGGCCTTCTTGGCCGCATAGAGCGCCTGGTCGGCGGTGCTGACCAGCGAATCGATATCCACGGTGTCGGCTTCCCGGGCAGCCACGCCGATGCTGGCGGTGATGGTTCTTTCCGCCTGCCCGATGGCGATTCTTTTCGCTTCCAGGGTGGCGCGCAAGCGCTCGGCCGACTGCATCGCGGCCTTGAGGTCGGTGTCGGGGCAGATGACCAGGAACTCCTCGCCGCCGATCCGGCAGACGCTGTCCCCCCGGCGTGCCGACATGCGCAGGGTGTCGGCCGCCTCGCGCAGGACGGCGTCGCCCGTGGCGTGGCCGTAGGTGTCGTTGATGTGCTTGAAATGATCGATATCGATGACCATCACCGCAAGCGGCGCACCGGAGCGCGAAGCGGCGCTCCAGGCCTGTTCGAGCTGATCCATCGCCGAACGGCGGTTGGGCAGCCCGGTCAGCAGGTCGGTCAGCGCGGCATTTGCCAGCCGCCGGTTGGCCACGGCCAGCTCGGCGGCGATCTGGCGCAGCTGCGCGCGGTCCTTTTCCCAGGCGTTTTGCAACCGCACCAGGCGCTGCGCAGCGTTGAGCCGTGTACGCAGCCCCTTGGCGCTGATGGTGCTGGGGGCATAGCCATCCGCGTCGACTTCGTAGGCGCGCGCCAGCTGCGCTTCGCCGTGATCGTCGGCCATCAGCAAAATATGCATGCGGCGGCCTTCTTCGGTCGCGCGCAAGGCCTGGCACAATTCCGGGCCGTCGAGCTGCGGCAGGTTGCAGTGCGCGATGATGACATGCGGGAGCACCTCCATTGCCAGCGCCAGCGCAGTGTTGCCGTTGTCCGCCGGATAGACGATGTGGCCGCTGTCTTCGACCAGCAGCGCCATGATTTTGCGGCGGCTGAAGGCATTGCCGTCTGCCACCACGATGCGCAGCGGCGCCTCGTCTTCCGTGGCCTCCGCGTGACCATGGCTGATTTCGGCAAAGGGCGGCAGGATCGTCGTCGGAATCTTCAGCAGTGCGCCCCAGTCATGCCAGCTGGCGATCACGTCGTCGATGAAGTCTCCGGCAGCTTCCTGCGGGATGTCGAGTTCGGCCGCCAGCGCCATCCATTCCCGCGCCAGTTTCGGGCGCTCGGCGGC
The DNA here is from genome assembly GCA_002281975.1 of Hydrogenophilales bacterium 17-64-11. Classification (GTDB taxonomy): domain Bacteria; phylum Pseudomonadota; class Gammaproteobacteria; order Burkholderiales; family Thiobacillaceae; genus Thiobacillus. The sequence continues at coordinate 18,573 of NCIH01000007.1, forward strand.
ATTCGCCAATCCGAGGTTGGCGAGCAGGTGCGACAGCCGCAGCATCAGCGTCAGGCTGCTGGTCCGCGAGTCGTGGGGAAAACAGGGGCGATCCGGGTTCTCGTAATGGGCGAGCGGCTCGGTGAAGACCCTGGGGATGCCCCAGTCGGTCAGCATCACGATGCCCAGTTCGCTATGGTCGGTTTCCAGGCGGGCGCGTTCCTGGGCAATGATCGGCTGCGCGGGATCGGCATGATGCGCCGTCAGGACCGCGTTGTAGTCGTCGGGGTAGGCGGTCGCCAGCGCCAGCTGCCCCACCTGGGCCAGCAAGCCGCAGACGAACAGCTCGTCGGCGGCGGCTACCGGCATCCGCGCGCCCAGCGCCTGCATGGTCAGCCCCATCAGGAGCGAGTGCGCCCAGTATCCTTGGTAGTCGAATGCTTCGCATGCGCCGGCGCGATACTGGTCCAGCAGCGAAAACCCCAGCGCAAGCTGGCGTACCGTCGCCATGCCCTGGCGCACCACGGCTTCCTGCACCGATACCACCGGGCGCGCGCCGTGCGAAGCGGCGTTCGCCAGCTTGATCAACCGTCCGGACAGTGCGGGGTCGGTCTGCACCACCCGGGCAATTTCGCTCAGGGTTGCGTTCTCGCGCCGGGATAACTCAAGCACGGCCAGCGCAACCCCCCGTGGACTGGGCAGCTGGCCGCTGATTTTGAGTTGTTCAACCTGTGTCATCAATCAACCTGTTTTCGGTGAAGCGTATGGATGCCGTTGCGGATTGGCAAATCCCGGCCTGAATGCATTGCGGCTGCCACCCGCGTGGCGGCATCTTCAGGCTGAATGGGTGCCGGACTATCGATGGCCGTGTGGGGGCGGCCAGCATGCAGCGAGGCCTTCCGGGGCGCCGCTGTCGCATTTTCAACAGTGTTATCGACAGGATTTCGACAAAATGAAGCCCGCTGCGCGAAGTCCGGGCGCTGGCGGGCGGCCGTCAGGCGATGCCGAGCTTTTGATCCAGGCAGCGCAAATACGCCGCCGAATCGAACGCCGTCCGGTAGCGCTGTACCTGCCAGATCATTTCCGCGAGGCAATCCATGATGTCGTGCTGGGCGTCCATGGCGTCGCCATGCAGGGCGAGCAAGCGCTGGTAGCGGTCGCGGATCCCCGGCGGCTGGTCGACCGAGAGCTGCTCGGCGATCGCCAGGTGCATGGACAGATGCAGAAAGGGGTTGGTTTCGCCGGACTCGGGCAGGTAGTCGCGCTCTATATGGCGATCGGGCCGATCGAGCATGGCGTGGTATTCGGGGTGCGCCAGCACGACGTCGAGCGCCGGCTGCTCTGCGCCTGCCAGCGGCTGTCCGGCGCGGTATTTCGCCCACACGTCGAAGAAGAACTGGCGCACCTGATCGCGGCTGGGATTAAACAAGCTTGTCCTTGTACTCGCACAGATCCGCAATGAGGCATGCGGGGCATTTCGGCTTTCTGGCCTGGCACACGTAGCGGCCGTGCAGGATCAGCCAGTGGTGGGCGTCGATGCGGAATTCGGCGGGGATGCTCTTGAGCAGCTTTTTTTCCACCTCCAGCACGGTCTTGCCGGGCGCCAGGCCGGTGCGGTTGGCGACGCGGAAGATGTGGGTGTCGACCGCCATGGTCGGCTGGCCGAACGCGGTGTTCAGAACCACGTTGGCGGTTTTGCGCCCCACGCCGGGCAGCGCTTCGAGCGCGGCGCGGTCGGCGGGGACCCGGCTGCCGTGCTGCTCGACCAGCATCCGGCAGGCGGCGATGAGATGCCGGGCCTTGCTCTTGTAGAGGCCGATGCTCTTGATGTAGTCCGCCAAGCCCGCCTCACCCAGCGCGTAGATGGCTTCGGGGGTGTTGGCCACCGGAAACAGCCTGCGCGTCGCCAGGTTCACCCCCTTGTCGGTGGCCTGCGCCGAGAGCACCACCGCCACCAGCAGTTCGAATGGCGTGGCGTATTCAAGCTCAGTGGCGGGATGGGGATTGGCCGCGCGCAGGCGGCTGAAGATTTCGCGGCGTTTGGCTGGATTCATGGCGGGCTTGGCATGCGGCGCGTCACTGCGTATCGAGCGACTTTTTCAATGCCTGTTTTTCGACTTGCCGCTTGGCGCCGGCTGATTTTTCATGTTCGCCGGCGCGGCGCTGGATCGCCAACGCGACATAGGGATTGCGCGGCTTGGGAACGCGCTTTTTCAGCGGCGGTTTCATGCCGCAACCGGCGCGGCCACGCGGGCGCGCTGTTCGGCGCGCGCCTTGTTCCAGTTGTTCGCGGCGATCAGCAGCCCCAGCGCGATGAAGGCGCCGGGCGGCAGGATCGCCAGCAGAAAGCCCTGGTAGCCGGGCAGCAGGTGCAGCACGAATTGCTTGGCATCCTCGCCGAACACCAGGTCGATGCCGGACAGCAGCGTGCCCTGCCCGGCGAGTTCGCGGATCGCGCCCAGCACCACCAGCACCAGCGTCAGGCCCAGGCCCATCGCAATCGCGTCGACCACGCTGTGCAGCGGGTGATTCTTGGCGGCAAACGCGTCGGCGCGCGCCAGCACGATGCAGTTGGTGGTGATCAGCGGGATGAAGATCCCCAGCACCAGATACAACGGGTGCACGAAGGCATTCATCGCCAGATCGATCACCGTGACCAGCGCGGCGATGATGAGAACGAACACGGGAATGCGGATTTCGTTCGGCACGAAATGGCGCACCCCCGACACCGCTCCGCTGGAGGCGGCCATCACCAGTACGGTCGCCAGCCCCAGCGACAGCGCGTTGATGACGTTGTTGCTGATCGCCAGCAGCGGGCACAGGCCGAGCAACTGCACCAGCCCGGTGTTTTGCTTGACGAGGCCGTTGTGAAACAGGCTGCGGAATTCTGTTGCGGTGATCATGGTTGGACTCCTGGCTCGGGCGTGGCCACCAGTGCGGCGCGGTGGCGCGCAAAATAGTCTAGCGCGCTTTTGACCGCCTTGACCACGGCGCGCGGGGTGATGGTGGCGCCGGCGCGGGCGTCGAAGACGCCGCCGTCCTTCGCCACTTTCCAGTGCCTGGGGGGCGGGGCGGCCAGCGATTTGCCGGCAAACTGGTCGATCCAGGCGCTTTTGGCGCGGTCGATGTAATCGCCCAGCCCCGGTGTTTCGCGGTGCGCGGTGACGCGCACGCCGGTCACGTTGCCGTCGATGTCGATGCCGACCAGCAAGGCGATGTCGCCGCTGTAGCCGTCCGGCGCGACGGCCTCCAGCACCACGCCGCTGACTGCGCCGCCACGGCGGGCGATCCATATCGTCGAAGGCTTGCGGGTACCGAGCAGCGCGTCCGCCGGCGCGCTTTGCGGGCTGGCCAGCAGATCGTTGTCGTACAGCGCGGCGGGCAACACCTGGTTGATGAGCGCGAGCTTTTCGGCCTGCTGGCTGCGGGCGATGGTCGGCTCGGTGCGGTCGTGGGTGAACGCCAGCATCGCGGTGCCGATCAGCGAAAACACGAACAGGATGAGGCCGGTGCGCAGTGCGTTACGCAGAGCCGCCCAGATTTGCGGCGTCATGCGGGCGGCGCCTTGATCTTTTTCGCGCCGCCATAGATGCGCGGCTGGGTGTATTGATCGATCAGCGGCACGCACAGGTTCATCAGCAGGATGGCAAACGCGACGCCGTCGGGATAGCCGCCCCAGGTGCGGATGACGACGGTGAGAAAGCCCGCGCCGAAGCCGAAAATCAGCTTGCCGCGCGGCGTCGTGGCGCCGGATACCGGGTCGGTGGCGATGAAGAAGGCGCCGAGCATCACCGATGGCGCGAACAGATGGAACCACGGCGCGCCGAAGCGGCCGGCGTCGAAGAAATGCAGGAAGCCGGCGGTGAGCCAGATGCCGGCGAGGAAGGCCAGCGGCACCTGCCAGCCGACGATGCGCAAGGCCCACAGCACGAGGCCGCCGAGCAGGAACGCCGCCGCCAGCCACTCGAAACCGACGCCGCCGTAGTGGCCGAAAATCGGCTGCGCCATGATCTCGTCGACGGTGTGCTGCTGCAGCAGGCCGGTGCGCAGCGCGTCCAGCGGCGTCGCCATGGTGACGGCATCGAGCGTGGCCTTGGGCACGTCGCCGCCGAAAATAACCGCCGCACTTTGCGCCAGGGTGAGAGGGGCCGAAGTCAGTTCGAGCGGGGCCGCCCACTGCGTCATCTGCGCCGGGAACGACACGATCAGCACCGCGTAGCCGACCATCGCCGGATTGAAGATGTTCTGCCCGAGGCCGCCGTACAGGTGCTTGGCGACCACGATGGCGAACAGCGTGCCGGTGACGATCAGCCACCACGGCGCCAGCGAAGGCAGCGAGAGCGCCAGCAGCCAGGCGGTGACGATCGCCGACAGGTCGGCGAGGAAAGGCTTGGCCGGGTAGCCGCGCGCTTTCAGCATCGCCGCCTCGGCCGCCAGCGCGGTGACGGTGGCGAGCGCCAGGGTGACGAGGATGCCCGGCCCGAACGCCCAGACGTATACCGCAATGCCGGGCAGCAGCGCGGCCAGCACCCAGGCCATGACCTGGGTGACGCTGCTGCGATCAAGAATGAAAGGGGAGGGCATGATGCGTTTTCTTCCGTGACGCCTTAGGGTTTCTCGTCGGATTCCAGCGGCTGGCGCGCCAGCTCGCGGATTTTAGCCCGGCGCGCCTCGATTTCCTCGATCTCGCGCTGGGTGCCGGGCGGCAGATGGTCGGTGTTCTTCGGCGCAGTCTCGGCTTTTTTTGCCTGCGCGCGGGCGAGCGCGGCGGCGATCAGCGCTTTCTTGGCGTCGGCTTCGCTGGGCGCGGCGCCGCCGGCGTCGGGCGCGGCGGCAAGTTCGGCGCGCTTGGCCTGGGCCTTGGCGGCAAGCTTCTCGGCTTTTTCTTTTTTCTCGCGCTCCTGCCGGAACTGGCGGAACGCGTGGCGTTCGCGCGCGAGGTCGGCGGCGCGCTTGTCCTTTTCGCGGGTCCAGATTTCGCTCTTGGCGTAGCGGTAAAAGTCGACCAGCGGAATGTGGCTGGGGCAGACGTAGCTGCAGCAGCCGCACTCGATGCAATCGAACAGATGGTATTCCTGCGCGCGCCCGAAGTCGCCCGCCTTGGCGAAGCGGAACAGTTCCTGCGGCTGCAGTTCCGCCGGACAGGCGTCGGCGCAGCGGGTGCAGCGGATGCACGGCAAAGCCTTGGGCAGCGGCGGGAACAGCTCGGCCGACTGCACCAGGATGCAGTTGGTCGCCTTGACCACCGGCACATCGAGATTAGGCATCGGCATGCCCATCATCGGCCCGCCCATCAGCACGCCGGTGGTGCCGTCGCGGTCGCCCGCCAGGGTGATCAGCGCATGCATCGGCGTGCCGATCAGCACCTCGAAGTTCTGCGGCCGCAGCACGTGGCCGGTGACGGTGACCAGCCGCGAGATCAGCGGTTCGCCATGGTGCACCGCGCGTGCCAGCGCATAGGCGGTGCCGACGTTGAACACCTGGATGCCGATGTCGGTGGACAGCTTGCCGGACGGGACCTCCCTGCCGGTGAGCACCTGGATCATCTGCTTGGCGCCGCCGCCGGGGTAGCGCGCCGGCACGACCACGATTTCCGCTGCAAAGTCCATCCGGGCCGCGGCCGCCTGCATCGCGGCGATGGCTTCCGGCTTGTTGTCCTCGATGCCGACGAGGATTTCCGTGCTGCCCAGCAGGTGGCGCATGATCGCCACGCCCTGCAGGATCTCGTCGGCACGGGTGCGCATCAGCACGTCGTCGCAGGTGATCCACGGCTCGCATTCGCCGCCGTTGATGATGAGGGTGGGGCAGTGCTGCGCCGCGCCGGGATCGAGCTTGACCGCGCTGGGGAACACCGCGCCGCCGAGGCCGGCCAGCCCCAGGTCGCGCAGCCGCATGCGCAGGTCGGCCGGCGCCAGCGCCCGGTAATCGAGCGGGCCATGTTCCACCCACTCGTCGCGGCCGTCGGTTTCGATGCTGATGCACAGGTCGGGCAGGCCGGAGATATGCGGTACCGGCTGCAGGTCGACGGCGCTGACGATGCCCGAGCTGGAGGCGTGCACCGCCGCCGAGATGGTGCCGTCGGCTTCCCCGATCATCTGGCCCTTCAGCACCCGGTCGCCCACGCTTACCAGCGGTTTGGCCGGGCTGCCGATGTGCTGGCGCAGCGGGATGACCAGTTTCTTCGGCAGCGGCGCGGCGCGGACCGGCCGTGCGTTCGACTCTGCCTTGTGCTCGGGTGGATGCACGCCGCCCTTGAATTTGAACAGTTCGCGGCTCATGCGCTGCGGTCTCCGGAAACCTGCTTCAGCATCACCACCGGATGCTTCCACTTCCAGTGCGGCAGATCTTCGGCGATCGGCACCATGGTGATGCAGTCGACCGGGCACGGCGGCAGGCACAGTTCGCAGCCGGTGCACTCGGCCGCAATGATGGTGTGCATCTGCTTGGCGGCGCCGGAAATGGCGTCGACCGGACAGGCCTGGATGCACAGGGTGCAGCCGATGCAGGTCTGTTCGTCGATGAAGGCCACCGACTTGGGCTTGGGTGCGCCATGGGTTTCGTCGAGCGGCTTGGGTTCCACGCCGAGCAGGTCGGCCAGTTTCTTCACCCCTTCCTCGCCGCCCGGCGGGCACAGGTTGATATCCGCCTCGCCCTTGGCGATCGCCTCGGCATAGGGCCGGCAGCCGAGAAATCCGCACTGTCCGCACTGCGTCTGCGGCAGGATGGCGTCGATCTTTTCCGCCAGCGGGTTGCCTTCCACCTTGAACCGGATGGCCGACCAGCCGAGCGCCAGTCCGATCGCCACCGCGATGCCGGCCATCACCAGAATGGCGGCAAGCATTACTTGACCAGCCCGGAGAAGCCCATGAATGCCAGCGACATCAAGCCTGCGGTGATCATTGCAATGCTGGTGCCCTTGAACGGCGAAGGAACGTCGCATGTCTCCATCCGTTCACGGATGCCGGCAAACAGGACCAGCACCAGGGTGAAGCCGAGCGCTCCGCCGGCGCCGAAAAACAATGATTCGACGAAGCCGTGCTGTTCCTGCGCGTTGAGCAGCGGAATCCCCAGCACGGCGCAGTTGGTGGTGATGAGCGGCAGGTAGATCCCCAGCACCTGGTACAGCACCGGGCTGGATTTGTGGATGAACATCTCGGTGAACTGCACGATCCCGGCGATCACCACGATGAACGACAGCGTGCGCAGGTAGAACAATTCGGGGCCGAGCAGGTATTCGTTGACGAGATAGCTCGCCCCGGACGCCAGCGTCAGCACGAAGGCCGTCGCCAGCCCCATACCGATTGCCGCTTCCAGCTTCTTCGACACACCCATGAACGGGCACAGACCGAGAATCTTGGCCATCACGATGTTGTTCACGAACACCGTGGAAATAATGATGAGGATGTAGGTTTCCAAAGCAGGCAGCCCGACGCGATAGCGCATTATCCGCCTTTAGGCGCGAGGGATTCAAGCTGTTGCGGGCAGGGCTATTGGCCTGTGCCGGCTGCCGCGGCCCGTAAAGGGGGCAATCATGGCTGCCTTATTGAAGGATATCGAGGATCGGGCGCCCATTCGCGGGGAATGGCGATGCCGTGCGTCAGGCAAGGGGAAGCTTCGCAGGGATTTGAAGGATTTTTCGATGGCTTCCGTGCGTGCGGGGCAGCCTGCAGGCCGTCCGCCGCCTGGGGCGTTACCTGCGCGTCGATTCAGCCGAGCGACTTGCCGCTGGCCCAGAAGTCGTAGCCCTTGATCAAAAACTCGTCCCACGGCAGGTAGTGCGAGCCGTCGCACGAGAAGGTGAGGCCAACCATGCCGTTGAAGATGTTGAGCGACCCCCCGCGCAGATAAAACGTCTCGTCCATGAAGCGCAGCGCGCGCAGGCTGTCGAGCACCGTACGGATCTTGTCGCGGGGCACCGCAGCGTCGGCCGGGTAGGGGTGGCACGGATAAATCAGGCAGGTATCGGGGTCGGTCAGCGCGTCGATGTCGAGCAGGCGGTAGCGATAGGGGTCGTCGACCAGCCAGATGGTGGCACGGCTGCTGGAAAAGTGCAGTTTGCCGTGGAACACGCCGCGATCGGTCATCAGTTCCTCCATCACCCCCAGCACCGTGTCGAGGTTGAGGTCCATCTGGCTGTCGCTGCGGGTCTGGTGGAACACCGCGCCGCGGATCGCCGGGTCGCCCTTGATCTGCCGCCAGTAGGTCGGTTCGTCGTACAGCTTGCCGGTGATCGGCAGGTCGCGCAGGTCGAAATCGGCGCCGACGAAGCCAAGCGCGCGGCCGTCGTCGTCGCGCACGATCTGGATCGCGGTCAGCGACGGCCGCTTGGCGCGCAGGCTGATGTAAGCCTGCGTCAGCAGAAAGCCCTGGTTCGGTACCGCTTCGCGCATGTAGGGGCGGTCGGAGCGGTCGCGCCCGTAGTCCGTCTCGATCAGGCCTTCGCGGCTGATGTTGTCGGAGAGCTGGATCGCGCGGGTATCCAGCGCATACAGGTATTTGCACGCCGGCAGGGTCGTCAGCGCATGGCTCAGCGCGGCGTTGAGCCCGGCGCGGCTCGGCCATGCCCGGCTGCACGCCTGCGCGGCCAGCGCCAGCGGCTCGCGCAGCAGGTTGGCGAGGGCGTCGCGCTGGTGGGCGACGCTTTCGGAGAGGGTGCTGGGGGTGGACATGGCGGTTCGGTTTGCGACGGCTGTTTGAATATTTTCCACGATCAGGCGCGCAGCGAAATCACCGGCCAGCCCTTGCCCTCGGCATGGGCGCGCAGGGTGGGGTCGGGATCGACGGCGACGGGGCGGCGGACTTTTTCCAGCAGCGGCAGGTCGTTGTGCGAGTCGCTGTAGAACCAGCTGGTGGTGAGGCAGTCGAGGCGGGTGCCGTGGGCTTCGAGGAAGTGTTCGAGGCGGACGACCTTGCCTTCGCGGAAGCAGGGGGTGCCGGCGACTTCGCCGGTGAAGCGGCCGTCGCGCTGCTCGGGTTCGGTGGCGATCAGGTGGGGGATGCCGAATTCGCGCGCAATCGGCGCGGTGACGAAGCTGTTGGTAGCGGTGATGACGGCGACCAGGTCGGCTTCGTCGAGGTGTCTGGCGACCAGGTCGCGCGCGGCCTGGGTAATCATCGGCTTGATGCGCGTCGCCATGTATTCGGCGTGCCAGACGTCGAGCTGTTCGCGCGTGTGGGTGGCGAGCGGGCGCAGGGCGAACGCGAGGAAGGCATGAATATCCAGCCGTCCGGCCTTGTAGTCTTCGTAGAACGCGCGGTTCTTGGCTTCGTAGTGGGCGCCGTCGACCGCGCCCTTGGCGATGAGGAATTGGCCCCATTCGTAGTCGGAGTCGCCGGCGAGCAGGGTGTTGTCGAGGTCGAACAGGACGAGATTCATAGCGGGATGCAAACTAAACGATTCAAGTTACAGGAATTCAAGCGCGCGGAGCCTGGCCGCGGTCGCGCCAGAAGTCGCGCAGTTCATAACAGCTCCAGATCGCCATCGCCACGTAATCGTTGCGGCTGGTCTGGCGCTCTGCTTCCGTCCATTCTCCGGGCGGCGTCATCAGCACATACAGCGGGTCGAGCATTTCGTCGACGAAGGCTTCGTCCTTGCTGTCCGGCGGCAGTTCCCAGTCGGCTTCCCAGTGTTCCACCACCTGCAGGAATCCGGCTGCCCAGAGGCTGGCATAAGGCGGGACGCCTTCGGCCCTGAGCGCGGCGGCCTCGTTTTTCGGCAGGTCGGCCAGCAGGCCTTCCCAGTCCATGATGAGCGGGGACAGCGCGCGCGGGTCGGCCAGGTTGTCGATCGGGACGGCGAGCGCGCGCGCGATCTCGTTCCAGCGGCGGCCGAGCAGCGCTTCGAAGCGGCCGTATTGCGCAGCATCGGCGAACAGCGTTGCGGGAGCGTCATGCTCGAACAGCACCGGCAGATAGCTTTCCGCTGCGATCGGGCGCGGCGAACATTGCAGGGCCGTGACGAAGCCGTCGACGCCTTCGAGCGACAGCGGCGCGTCGGTGCGCGCGGCGGCATCGTCGATCAGGTCGGCCAGTTCGGCGATGTCGTCGTCGTTGAGCGGCGCGTTCTGGTTTTTGCTGGACATGGCAGGGGCTCGATGCGAAGGGCGCGGCAACGCACTGGGGCTTCGCGTAAAATTGATGGATGAATTTTACCGCGCTTGTGCTGCCGCAATCATTACATCTGTTCGGCTGGCTGGGGCTGGCCTTTCTGGGCTGGCGCTGGCTGATGTCGGGCGACTGGCGCAGGCTTGCGCAGCCGGCGCGCCTGAACCTGTTTCTGGGCGCCACGGTGGCGCTGCTGGCGCTGTGGCAGATCCGTGCCGGGGTGAAGCCGGGGCTGGCGTTTCATCTGTACGGCATTTCGGCCATGACGCTGATGTTCGGCTTCTGGCGCGCGAGCTTTGCCGGGGTGCTGGTTCTGCTGGCCAATGCGGCGTTCGGGCGCGGCAATCCGGTTGCGCTGGGGATCGATGCGCTGTTGCAGGCGGCGCTGCCTGCGGCGGTGAGCTGGGGCGTGTTCCGCCTGCTGGAACGCCGCCTGCCGAATCATTTGTTCATTTACGTGCTGGGCAACGGTTTTTTCGGCGCAGCGGTGGCGGTGGCGGCCGTCGGGCTGGCCACCACGGCAGTGATGGCGCTGGCCGGCGCCTATCCGCTCGATTATCTGCTGACGCAGTACACGCCGTATGCCGCGCTGCTGCTCGCCTGGGCCGAGGCTTTTTCCACCGGCATGGCGATTACCGTGATGGCGGTATACCGGCCAGCCTGGCTGGAAACCTTCGATGACGCGCGGTATATCCAGAACAAATGAACATTTTTGTCCGCGCACTGCGCGGACGGTTTTTGAATTTTGACCGACAACATTTCCATCCATTACCCCGATCTGCCGGTTTCCGCGCGCCGCGATGACATCCTCGCGGCGCTGCGCGCCCACCGCGTGCTGATCCTGTGCGGCGAGACCGGCTCCGGCAAGACCACGCAGATCCCCAAGATGTGTCTGGAAGCGCGGCTGGAATCGGTTACGGCACGCTCCGGCAAGCTGATCGGCTGCACCCAGCCGCGCCGCATCGCCGCGCGCTCGGTGGCGGCGCGCATTGCGCAGGAACTCGGCGGCGAACTCGGCGGCGTGGTCGGCTACAAGGTGCGCTTCACCGACAAGGTACGCCACGACACCGCGATCAAGGTGATGACCGACGGCATCCTGCTGGCCGAAAGCCAGGGCGACCCGCTCTTGAGCCGCTACGACACCATCATCATCGACGAGGCGCACGAGCGCAGCCTCAACATCGATTTCCTGCTCGGCTACCTGAAGACGCTGGTGGAGCAGCGCAGCGATCTGAAGATCGTCATTACTTCCGCCACCATCGACGCCGAGCGCTTTTCCAGGCACTTCAACGACGCGCCGGTGATCGAGGTGTCGGGGCGCACCTACCCGGTGGAAATCCGCTGGCGGCCGATTGAACGCGGCGAACGCGAGGAGCCCGCCAACTCAGCCAAAGCCGACAAGAAGGATAAGGACGCACCCGACCTGATCGCCGCCATTCTCGATGCCACCGACGAACTGGCGCGCGTGGGCCCCGGCGACATCCTGGTGTTCCTGCCCGGCGAGCGCGAGATCCGCGACACCGCCGAGGCGCTCAGGAAGCACCATCCGCCCGGTACCGAAATCCTGCCGCTGTTCTCCCGCCTGTCGGTGGCCGAGCAGGACGCGATCTTCAAGCCCACCAGCGCGCTGCGGCGCATCGTGCTCGCCACCAACGTTGCCGAGACCTCGCTCACCGTGCCGGGCATCCGCTACGTGATCGACCCCGGCACCGCGCGGGTGAAGCGCTATTCGGCGCGCAACAAGGTCGAGCAGTTGTTGATCGAGAAGGTGTCGCAGGCCTCGGCCAACCAGCGCGCCGGGCGCTGCGGGCGGGTGACCGACGGCGTCTGCATCCGCCTCTACGACGAGGCCGACTTCGCCAACCGGCCGCGCTTCACCGATCCCGAACTGCTGCGCTCGTCGCTGGCCGGCGTCATCCTGCGCATGAAGTCGCTCGGGCTGGGCGACGTGGTGGGATTTCCCTTCATCGACCCGCCGAGTTCGCGGCTCGTCACCGACGGCTACCAGCTGCTGGCCGAACTGCACGCGCTCGACGAGCAGGGGGCCTTAACCAGGATCGGCAGCAAGCTCGCCAGGCTGCCGCTCGACCCGCGCATCGCGCGAATGCTGCTGGCTGCGGAGCAGCAGCGCTGCGTGCGCGAGGTGCTGATCATCGCCAGCGCGCTGTCGGTGCAGGACCCGCGCGACCGCCCGATGGAGCGCGCGCAGGCGGCCGACGAAAAGCACAGATTGTTCGCCGACGAGCGCTCCGACTTCATGGGCTGGCTCAAGCTGTGGCGCTGGTACGCGGAGCAGGTGCAGCACAAGAAGACCAACCGCCAGTTGCAGGCGCTGCTGCAGGATCATTTCCTGTCGCCGCGGCGGATGCGCGAGTGGCGCGACATCCACGGCCAGCTGCATGCGCAGGTCGCCGAACTCGGCCTGCGCGAGAACGACAAGGACGCCGGCTACGACGCGATCCACCAGGCATTGCTGACCGGCCTGCTCGGCAACATCGGCTTCAAGTCGGATGACGCCAAGGCGCGCGCCAAGCCGGGCGAAGGCAACTACCAGGGCGCACGCGGCATCAAGCTGTCGATCCATCCCGGCTCGGCGCTGGCGAAAAAAGCCCCGAAGTGGATCATGGCCGCCGAACTCACGGATACCGGCCGCTTGCTCGCGCGCACCGTCGCCGAGGTGCGGCCGGAATGGATCGAGGCAGCGGGGCGTCATCTATTGACGCGCATGTACATCGAGCCGCACTGGGAGAAGGACGGCGCGCGCGTGGTGGCGTTCGAGCGCGTCAGCCTGTATGGCATCACCCTGGTGGCGCGGCGCAAGATCCACTACGGCCCCGTCGATGCGGTGCTGTCGCGCGAGCTGTTCATCCGCGGCGCGCTGGTGGCGGGCGAATACGACACGCGGGCGCCGTGGTTCGCGCACAACCGCGCGCTGGTCAAGGAAATCGAGGACCTCGAACACAAGGCGAGGAAGTCCGGCGTGTGGCTGGACGAGGAGCGCATTTTCCGCGTGTTCGACGCGCGCATCCCGGCCGACATCCACAACGGCGCCGCGTTCGAGACCTGGCGTGCCGAAGCCGAGGCCGCCGATCCGAACATCCTGTTCCTGCGGCGCGAGGACATTCTCGGCGAGGGGCTCGGCGCCGACCATGCGTTGTTTCCCGAGACGATGGCGATCGACGGCGCGGCGTGCAAGCTCAAGTACCGCTTCGAACCCGGCCACCCGCTCGACGGCGTGACGCTGCGCCTGCCGCTGTATCTGCTCAACCGGATCGAGGCCGCGCAGATCGACTGGCTGGTGCCCGGTCTCATCCGCGAAAAGCTCACTGCGCTCTTGAAATTCCTGCCCAAGGACAGGCGCCGTCCGCTGATTCCGCTGCCCGACACGGTGACCGCCTTCCTCTCGGTGACGAAGCCGGGCGAGGCCATGCTCACCGACGCGCTCGCCGGTTTCATCCGCAGGAAAACCGGCGCCGACGTCCACCCCGACGAGTGGAAGGGCGAATTGCCGGCGCACCTGAAGATGAATCTCAGCGTGACCGACGACAGCGGGCAGGAACTCGCCGGCGGCCGCGATCTCGCGAGCCTGCGCCAGCAGCTCGGCGGCGCGGCCCGCATCACCTATGGCGGCGGCGCCGAGGACAGCGAGTTCGAGCGCACCGGCCTCGCCGAATGGAATTTCGGCGACCTGCCCGAGCAGGTGAAATTCAGGCGCAGCGGACGCGAGCTGATCGGCTACCCGGCGCTGGTCGACAATGGCGAGACCGTCGACTTGCGCCTGCTCGATGCGGCCGAGGCGGCGGAGATGGAGACCCGCCGCGGGATCGTGCGGCTGCTGCGCATCGCGCTGGCCGCGCAGTTCAAGCAGCTCGACAAGGATCTTTCACGTGAGACCGCGCTGGCGCTGAAATACCGCAGCTTTGGCAGCGCCGAGCAACTGCGCGCAGCGCTGATCGATGCGATTGCCGCGCGTGCGCTTCTGGGCGACGACGACACCCCGCGCGACGAGAAGCGCTTCGGCAAGCAGAAGGAGCGCGCCAAGCCCAGGATCTCCGTGGTGAAGCAGGCGCTCGTGCGCGACGTGGCGGAGATACTCGACCTGCATGCGCAGGTGGCGGCGCGCCTCAACGCCAAGCCGCAGTTCACCGCGGTGATGCGCGACGAGCACGCGCACCTGGCGGCGCTGGTGCCGGCGGATTTCATCACCGCCACCCCGTGGGCGCGCCTGAAGGAGTTGCCGCGCTACCTGCGCGGCATCCTCAAGCGGCTGGAGAAGCTGCCCGCTGCCGAACAGCGCGATGCGCGCGCCATGGCGGGCGTGCTGACGCTGCAGAACAAGTACCTGGCGCGGCGCGACCAGGCGAAGGGCGCAGCACCCGCAAGGGGCACGCCGCCAGACGTTTATGCCCTTCAGGGTGCTCGCCTTTCAGGCGGTCTTGGCGCAGCACCTGCAAGGGGCACGCCGCCAGACGCTCGCCTTTCAGGCGGTCTTGGCGCGGTCCCGGCGGCGCTCGACGATTTCCGCTGGCAGCTGGAGGAGCTGCGTATATCGCTGTTCGCCCAGGAACTGAAAACGCCATACCCGGTGTCGGTCAAGCGGCTCGACAAGGTGTGGGACGAGCTTGCCAGACAGCCCTTGAGTTGAGTACGGTGCGCCTATGAGCGAACGCGTCTTCAACCTGCCCAACATCATCACCCTGCTGCGCCTGGCGGCGGTGCCGGTCGTCGGCTGGCTGATCCTGCAGCAGCGCTGGGAGGCGGCCTGCTGGCTGTTCCTCGCCGCTGCGGTGTCGGACGGAATCGATGGCCTGCTGGCGCGCTGGCTGAACCAGATGACGCAACTGGGCGCGGCGCTCGACTCCGTCGCCGACAAGGCGCTGGGCCTGGTGACGCTGGTGATGCTGACGCTCGAAGAAGCGATCCCGATGTGGGTGACGCTGGCGATCCTGCTGCGCGACAGCGTCATCGTGCTGGGCGCGTTGAGCTACCGCGGATTGGCCGGCCATCTGGAAATCCATCCCACCTGGCTTGGCAAGACGCATATGTTTGCCGAGTTCGTATTGCTGACGCTGGTGCTGGCTGGTCTGGCCGGCTTGCTGGCGCTGGACGACTGGCTGCTGCCGCTGTTCGGCATCGTGTTCGTCATTGCCGTGGTCTCCGGGGCGCAGTATGTCTGGATCTGGAGCGCCAAGGCGCGCCATGCGCGCGCGGCGGCCCGCTTCAAGCCTCGCTGACGCGTCACTGAAAGGAAAGGCAGCGCTGGCGTTCCGACTCGCAGCCGGATTTGACCCGGTACATGGCGGCGTCGGCGGCGCGAATCAGCGCATCTTCGTCGCTGCCGTCGTCGGGATATACCGCCTGGCCGATGCTGGCGTCGATGTCCAGCTGGAGGTCGTCGAAGCGAGCGCTGTGGGCCAGGCTATGTTCGATCTTGAGTGCAGCGGCGACGCAGTCGTGCCGTGACCTCCATCAGCACGGCGTCGCCGATATGGTGGCCATGCCGGTCGTTGATGTCCTTGAAGCGGTCCATGTCCACATACAGGATGCCCACCTTGCCGCCATAGCGATGGGCGTGGCGGATCGCCTGCTGCAGGCGGTCGTAAAACAGCCGCCGGTTGGCCAGCCCGGTGAGCGGGTCATGCGTCGCCTCTTCGCGCAGCGCTGCCCGCGAGCGCTCGAGCTCCACCATCTGTTCGTCTATCTGCCGCGATTTCTGGCCGATTTTTCGCAGCGTATGCCTGGCGATCAGCAGGGCCAGGGCAATCGCCGCAATGCCGAATACCAGCGTGAGCAGAAAAGTGCGCCGGTAGGTTTGCTGCGCCTGCTGCTGGGCAACCAGGTTGGCCTGCTGATACAGATTGCGCATGTCGGCCAGTTGCAGGTTGAAGGCTTCCTGGACAGGGATGGCCTCCTGCACCAGTACCCGGCGCGCGTCGGCGCTCAGTTCGGATTTGAGCAGATCGACCACGCGATTCTGCACCGATTCGATGTCGTTGATCAGGAGGGTCTGGGTATCGAAGCTGCGTTGCTCGGAGGAGGAAAACCCCAGCTGACGCAGGGCGTTGCGCCCGCTCCCGACCAGGAAACCGGCGCGGTTGAATTCCAGGAAATGGGCATCGCGCTCGAACGGATCGTCGGCAAGCGCCATGCGGAACAGGCTGTCGGTACGGATATGCGCCGCCACCTGGGTTTGCGTGATGAGATCGATCTTGCGGTTATGGTTCTCAACCACCGTGCGCATCTGCTCGCCCAGCGTTTGCAATTGCAGCAGGCCGTTCAAGGCCAGCCCGCAGATCAGGGCGATCAGCGTGACGAAGGCCGTTCCGGTGGTGAGAGAAAATCCGCGTTGCATAGGCATAGGCGCTTGTGCTCAGGACATTATCGATGTTTAGTCCATTATTGGCCGGATGGCAGCCTTGGGCGCGTCATGCCGGCCTGCTGGAGGGCCTGCAAGGCATGGGCGACTTGTTGTGCGTGGCGTGCCGGGTCAACCCTGTCGAAGCGTGCCGCGATACGTCCGTCGGGCGCGATGATGAAGGTGTGGCGACGGGCGAGTCGCACAAGCCCAAGATTCAGCAGGCTGTCGTATGCTGCGGCCGTATGCCCGCCGGGATCGGACAGCAGGGGGAACGGCAACTGGTGTTTACGGGCAAAACCGGCGTGCGACCGGGTGTCGTCGACGCTGACTCCGGCCACCGCCGCGTCGAGATCGCCCAGCGCACCGATGGCGTCGCGAAAGCAGCATGCCTCCCGTGTGCAGCCGGGCGTATCGTCCCTGGGATAGAAATACAGCACCAGCCAGCGCCCGGCATAATCGCCCAAACGATGAATGCGGCCATCCTGGTCCGGCAAGGCGAAATCGGGCGCGGCGCTGCCTTCCGTCCGCTGCGGGCCTGGCCGCAGCATCCACAAAAGCGCGCTGGCCAGCAGCAGCAGTAACGCCAATCCGCCCAGCATGTATTTATTCATATGCTCCCCCGTCTGCATCATAGCCGGGTTGCGCGCCAATCGGGTGCGTCCCGCAGGGATTCGGCAATCCATGCGGGATTCGGTAGAATGCGCGCCACGCCCCGGTAGCTCAGTGGATAGAGCAACCCCCTCCTAAGGGGTAGGTCGGACGTTCGATTCGTCTTCGGGGCGTGTAGGCGCTATGTAGGTTTTTCCCGTAACAGCCGATACCAGAAAATCCAGGGATTAAACTGGTTCCCTATCCCGATGGGCTGAGCAGTATAGGCTGTCGATCCGGAAAAAATATCCCGCGTCCCGTGCGAGCACTGGCAAGCAAAAAGGTGGTGCGATTCCCGCTCGTATCGCACCGTCCTGATCCGGGCAAAGTGGTTCGCCAGTAGTAGCATGATGAATTGCCCCACCTAGTTCGTCGGCACAAAATCCCGACTCCTTCCCAAGACTAGAGCGGATTCCGAACACTGCTGGCAGCACAGCGAGGGACTGCCCGATGCAAGTCACCTTTGATATTGATGACCGAAAAGCGCTACCCCTTCGGGCTATCCCCTATGTCACTTCCTGGAAAACCCCGCCCGACGAAATCGTCAATGTGCTTGCGGCACCGAAAACCGAAAAAGTTGGACACAACCTTGAGATTCGGAATAGGCACAACGAATTGTTTGCGTATCAAATGGATTCCCAGCGCAATCTTGTGCAGGTTCCCGCAAGCCAGTGGGAAGCATGGATTGTTACGTACCGCAGCCTGACAGCGCAATTGAGGGCGGATGAGCGCAGCGGGGCGGTAAACGAAAATTACGCGAATTGGCGCATCAAGGCGGTATTGGAATTGCCCGACAATGTCTTCGTCTGGCTGGATGAGTTTCAGGCCTGGTACTCCCGCACCCGACCGTTAGCGGACTCAGCGCCTGAACATGACGGTGATTGGGAAACAGAAAGTGACAGCTTATGCTTGGCGCCAATCTTTCCCCCTGCTTTAGAGGACAGGTTATGGCGCTACTCAGAAGGCTTTATTCCAACTAAGCCAGTCGGGTTAGAGGAAAGCGTGGTTATCCACCGGTATCCAATAGCCCCAGAAGAGCCGCTTGTCACCCACCACGACACACTTCAAGCCGCTGCCGATGAAGTGCCGACCGCCGAACAAGCTGAAATTAATGACACAACCACCACAGAGGTTGAAGCCGCGCCAGCGTCAAAGAAAGATTGGGAAATCAGGGTCTGGGAGCTTGCTGATGAAATCGGCTTAAAAAATGTCGCCTGTCAAGAACTCTCTGCTGACAGGCACAACACCTAAGTCTATATCGGACAAGGATTTTGGCTTCTGGGCCAGCCCCTCGGGCAGTCCTGCTCTGGCAGGCTAGGAGCCACATAAGAGCAAGGCGGTTGCGGGTCTCGGCGTAGCTGAGCAAGCATCCGGCAATGTCCGTGCAGATGATATGACAAGGCTCCTGCGAGCCATAGCCCAAAAACACAAAAGCGCAGGCCACTGACCTGCGCTTTCGTGTCGCCGCCGATGTGGCCACGCCTATGTCGGCGGCGCGTCCCGCCGGGGCACTGACGGCGCTTTCGCCGCCGTCCCCTTCCTGAACCCCCGATCCCGTGCCATGAACGCTTCCAGCATGTGCGGGATCAACGTCATCGCATCGACCGGCTCGCCGTAGGTCTGCGCGTGCAGTGCGGCGTAGCGGTCGAGGTCGGCCTTCAGGCTGGCCGGACACGCGAATGTCAGCTTGACGCTCTCGCTCTTGGGCAACGGCCCGAGCCGCAGCTTGTTCGTGTTCATTGCGATGCACCCCTCTGGAAGAACAGCGGCTGGTACGGTCGCAGCACCAGGTCGCGGTTGACGATGATGCGCACCGGCAGGCCGGGGCGAGCCGTCAGCGTGGGCTGGATGTTCATGTTGCGCCGGGTCATCTCCTGGCCGATCTGGTTCACGCTGTCCTGCACGCTGTCGCGGCCGGCAATGACGACGCGATCCCCGCCCTGGCGATTCTCCGGGGCGGCCAGTTCGGCGCCGACGCCCAGCAGCGTGGTCAGCACCGCGCCGGCGAAGATGCGATCCCAATGCCAATCGACACCATCCTCCAGGCCCGCGTAACCGGCCGGGTCCGTGCCCACGAGGTTGTCGAGCTGGCTTGATGAGGTGTCCG
Organism: Hydrogenophilales bacterium 17-64-11; assembly: GCA_002281975.1. Classification (GTDB taxonomy): domain Bacteria; phylum Pseudomonadota; class Gammaproteobacteria; order Burkholderiales; family Thiobacillaceae; genus Thiobacillus. The sequence continues at coordinate 37,769 of NCIH01000007.1, forward strand.
GCAGGATCAGCCGGTGCCACACCATCTGGAGTCGGGTCTGCCCGTAGCTGACCTGGCTGTTGTAGCGGCCCAGGATGCGCGAGCCCTGCGGGATCAGCAGATGGCGGCCGGTGGCCGTGTCGTAGATCGGCTCCGTCACCGTGGCGATCACGTCGCCCGGTAGGTCGGACTTGATGCCCGTCACCAGTGCGCCCGCGATCACCGTGCCGGCCATCACCTGATACGGCGAGGCAGGTAGTTGCAGGTTGCCAGAATTGCGGGTTTGCACAGGACCGGCATTGCTCAGAAACGCTTCCTTCTGGTCCTGCCGGTTCTGCACGGCGGTGGGATCGCCCGGCTGCGCGGCCGTCGAAGCCGGTCCGGCGGCCAGCGGATCGAAACCCGCCAGTCCGGTCAGCGGTGGGGTTCCTGCCATGCTCTGAGTGGGAGGGGCTACGGCGGCGCGCTGTCCGCCCGTGCTGAAGAACACGGACGAAGCCGCCGCTTCCTCGGCCTCCTTGAGCCGCGCTAGGCGCTCGGCTTCGGCCGGGTCATAGCCCGGTTGCGAGTAACCCTGCGCTCGCTGTTCGGCGCGCAGGATCGGTGCTCCGAGGTCGCCGGGTAGCGGTTCGCCCAGCTCCGGCGGCAGCGGTGGCAAGGTCGGCGGTAGTTGCGAATAGTCGATGGGCAACTGCGCCAGCCCTTCGGAGCGCGACACGCGATCGACGTTGTACAACTCGGTCGGCTCGCCTGCGCCACGGCGCTGCGGTGCTTGCAGCGACCAGAGCGTTGCGCCCAATACGGCGGCGGCCACGCTGCCGACCAGAACTGCCAGCATGCGCCGGTTCAACCGCGTGACGGGACGCGGCTGCGCCCGCAGGGCGACTTGTTCCGGCGCCAGCTTCGGGGCGGCGCCAAGCATGTCCGGAGAATCGTCCTGGCTCATGGTCAGTTCCTCCGCGCGCCCGTCGTGCCGTCCGTGCGCTCGATGCGCACCACGTCGCCCTTGTCGCCACCCAGGCGCAATTCGGCCGCGCCGAACAGCCGGTCCACGATGTAGTACGGCGACCGGAAGCGGTAGTTCACGAGTTGGCCATCGCCCTGTGCGCCGATCACGAACAGTGGCGGCAACTCGCCCTGTGCGATGCCGCCGGGAAACTGGATGTAGACTTTCTCGCCGTCGTCGAAGGCGCGCAGCGGCTTCCACGGTGTATTGCTACCGCTGATCGCGTAGCGGAAGCGGATGTTCTCCAGCGACAGGCCCGTATCGAGCGGCGCCGCCGTCTGCGCCGCCCGCGCCTGGCGCTGCAAGGCCAGCATGCGGTCGCGCGGATAGTCCCAGGACACCGACGCCATCCACGCCTTTTCGGTCGAAGTCAGTTCGATCAGATAGGTGCGGCGGCTGGTGGTGATGACCAGATTGGTCTTGAGGCCGGTGCGGATCGGCTTGACCAGCACGTTGACGCGCAGTTCGCCGCCGGCGCCGCTCGACGTATCGCCGACGATCCAGCGCACCGTGTCGCCGGCGGCGACCGTCACCAGTTCCTCGCCGGGCTGGAGTGTAATCACCGTGACCCGCTCGGGACTCGTATAGACCTGGTACAGCGCGCCGTCGGTAAACGGCCAGACCTGAATCGCATTGATGTAGCCTTCGCGCGTGGGCGCCATGCGCGCTTCCTCGTTGGCGCGGGATACGCGCACGCGCTCGTCCTCCGGCTCGGGTGTCACCTCCGTTTCCGCGAGTTCGGGCAGCGGCATCAACTGCCCCGGTAGCGGCAAAGGCTCCGGCACCGCAACCACTTCCATCGGCAGAGGTGGTTCGGGCAAGGGCTGCGCCTGCACCGGCTCGTCGAGCGTGATGCTCGGTGGCTTGCGTGGCGTGGCGCAGCCCGCCAGCGTGACGGCAATCAATGCAACAGCATAAAAGCGCAAAGACGGTTTCATGGCCTGCCTCCTTCGGTTGAGTCGAGTTCACGGCTCCATGACAGGCCGTTGACGTAGATGCCCAATGGATTGCGGCGCAACCGTTCCTCGGTGCGCGGCGTTTGCAGCACGATGGAGACCACCGCCGTCCAGCGTTCCAGCCCTGCCGCCGCGCCGTTGACGTAGCGGCGCTCCGTCCAGCGCACGTTGAACGACGTGTCGCTGGCGCGTACAACGCTGTTGATCTCCACCGTCACCGTTTCCCGGCCGATCCGCGCAAAGGGATCGTTGGTGCGCGCGTAGTCGTTGAGCACGGCCGCGCCGCGGTCGGTGGTGTAGTCGTAGGCTTCGAGCCAGTTGTCCCGCACCACGATCGGGTCGATGGACAACGAGCGAACTATCGTGACGAAACGTGCCAAGTGATAGCCGATCTGCACGTCTGTTGGCCGGTACGGCGTGGCTGCCTCACCGACGGCGCGCACCTGCCCGCCGTGGTCCACCTCCACCACGTAGGGCGTGACGATGGACTGCGCCGAGCGCCAGACGAGGCCGCCCGCCATCAGCAGCGCGAGCGCGAGGCAGCCGAAGGCCATCAGCCGCCAGTTCTTCGCCTGTGCGCGGGCCGAGCCGATGCGCTCGTCCCACACCTGTTCGGCAGCCTGGTACGGCGTGGCCGGCTGTGGTGTGTCGGCATAGCGCACCTGCGGTCGTTTGAATCGCATGGCAGGTTCTCCTTATGAGTTCGATGGGTCGCGCAGGCTGGGGCCGCTGCCCGAGCCGCCGCCGTCGCCACCGCGCAGCGTGTGCGCGACGGTGGTGGCGGCATGGGTGAGCTGCTGGCGGCGTTGCAAGCGCCTCGCCCACGCGGGTTGTCCGGTGCTGGCGGCGGCGTCCGCACTGCCGCCCTGAGCGGCCGAGCCGGTAGCAGCGCTGCCCGTGGAAGCATCGGGATTGATGGCGGCAGCGGCACGCGCCTTCAGCGAATGCACACCGGCGGCCACGCGCTGCCCGACCGACTGCGCGCCGGTCCTGGCAACATTGCCCAGACCGGCCGCCGCGCCCTTGAGGCCACCGCCGGCACCAGAGGAACCCGCTTGGAAGGCCGACTTGGCGCTGCTCGCGGTCGATGCCATCGAACGTGCGCCGCCGACGGCCATGCGGGCAGCGCCAGGTGCCATGCGCGCGCCGGCCGCAACGGCACCACCGACGCCGGTGGCTACCGCACCCACGGCAACGGCGGTCCCGGCCGCGCCGAGCGTGGCTCCCGCCATCGCACCGGCGCCGAGCTGCGGCGAACCGGACACCAGTCCGGTAGCAATACCCGGCCCGAAGATCCCGAGCGCCAGCAGCGCAAGGGATGCCAACATGATGACCAGCGCATGGTCGATGGAGGGTTCGTCCGGCGCGACCTGGAATTCGGCGAACAGGCCGGTGCCGATGCCGACGATCACCGCCAGCACCAGCACCTTGATGCCCGACGACACCACATTGCCCAGCACCTTCTCGGCCAGGAACGCGGTCTTGTTCCACAGCGCGAACGGCACCAGCACGAAGCCGGCAAGCGTCGTCAGCTTGAACTCGATCAACGTGATGAAAAGCTGGATCGCCAACACGAAGAACGTGACGATCACCACGAGCCAGGCCAGAAACATGACCGCGATGGGTGTCACGTTCACGAACACCTCGGGGAAGCCCGCCATGTCGCTGATCTGTTCGAGGATCGGCGCGCCGGCGTCAACGCCCACCTTGGCCAGCCGGCCGGGTTGCAGGAACTCCGCCTGCGTGATGGTCGATCCCGAAGCCATCAATCCCAAACCCGCGAACGAGCGGAACACGATGCTGGCCAGCCAGTTGAAATTGCCGATGATGTAAGCGAAGGCACCGATGTAGAGCACCTTGCGGATCAGCTTGGCGATCACATCGTCGCCCTGGCCGGTGGCATGGCTCATCGCCCAATAGAGGCCCGCGATGGTCATGTCGATCACGATCAAGGTGGCGGTGAGGAACGCAACCTCGCCACCCAGCAGACCGAAGCCCGAGTCGATGTAGGTGGAGAAGACGATGAGGAAGCGGTCGATCACCGAGATGTCGTTCATGGCGCGTGCCCTCAGTCGCCGCCGTAGAACGGCACGGTCTGCGGCGTGTAGGGCGTGCCTTCGCCGTGGAAGCGTCGCCGCACTTCGCGGGCGCGCTCGGTGGCTGCTGCCTGCCGCGCCAGTTCCAGCGACGCGGCGCGGTCCTGCGTCAACTGGAGCTGCTGCGCCTGGATCGCCTGCTTGGCCTGCAAGGCCAGCAACTGGCTGGTTGCCTGCATGGCTTGCAACGCGCCGGTGGCCGACTGGCTCTGGCCGACCAGATCGGCCAGCACGCCTTCGTCCTCGTTGAGGTTCTGCGACACCTGCGCCTGCATCCGCATGGCTGTGTGCAGGCCGTCGAGCGTGTGTCGCCAGCGTTCGCGCGCGTCCTGCGCCATGCGGTCACCACTGACGGTCGCGGCGTATTCGTGCGGGTACAGCCGGGCGAATTCCCGATCCATGTTCGTCACGTCGTAGGCCAGACCCTGCGCCTCGGCGATCAGGCGTTCGGTGGTCGCCAGCGTCGAGCGCAGGCGATTGACCACGTTGTAGTCGAGGCTCGTCAGATTGCGTGCCTGGTTGATGAGCATCTGCGCTTCGTTCTGAAGCTGCCGCACCTGGTTGTTGATCTGCTCCAGCGTGCGGATCGCGGTCAGCGTGTTCTGGATCAGGTTGGTCGGGTCAATCACCGCCCATTGCGCCTGCGCGGCAGGCAGCGTGCAGAACAGAGCGGCAGCGACGGTCGCAAGAAGTGTCTTCTTCATGACGGTTTCTCCTGTGGTGGATTGGAAGCGGCAGGTGCGGACGGCAGCAGATCGGCCGCCCAGTCCAGGCCGCAGTGGCGCAGCCAGGCGGCTGCGAAGCTGGAAGACGAAGCCGACGCTTCCACCGCGTCAATGTCGCGCTGGTCCTGCGGCGTCGAAGCACCGGCGAAGGCCAGCGCGACCGGCCCCAGGTCGAGGTCAAAGAGGCGATTGCCCAGCCGCGACTGGTAGTAGTAGTCGCGCTTGGGCTGCGCGGTGGCGACGATCTCGATTTGCCGGGCGTTGAGGCCGAAGCCTTCGTAGATCTTGCGGATTTGCGGCTCAGTGGCTTGTGGATTGGGCAGGAAGATGCGGCTTGCGCAGCTCTCCACGATGGCCGGCGCGATGCTGGAGTCCTTGATGTCCGCCAGCGACTGCGTGGCGAAGATCACCGACACGTTTTTCTTGCGCAGCGTCTTCAACCACTGGCGGATGCGCGCGGCGAACACCGGGTCGTCGAGGAACAGCCACGCCTCGTCGAGAATCAGCAAAGTCGGTGCGCCGTCGAAACGCTCGTCGAAGCGCGCGAACAGATAACCGAGTACCGCCAGCACGGCGGCGCGGCTCGCCATCAGTTCCTCCATCTCGAAACCCTGCACGTCGGCGGTGCCCAGACGGTCGTGATCGGCATCGAGCAAACTGCCGTGCGCGCCGCCGAGCACGTAGGGCGCGAGCGCCTGGCGTAGCGCGTTGTTCTGCAACAGCACGGAAAACCCGGTCAGCGTGCGCTGCTCCACCGGCGCACCGGCGAGACTTTCCAGCGCCGACCAGATGGCCGCCTTCTCGTCGGGGCCGATGCTCGCGCCTTCACGCAGCATCCGGCCTTCGAGCCATTCGGCGGCCCAAGTGCGGTAGCTTTCTTGGTCGATGCGCGCGAGCGGCTGAAACGCGATGCCGCTGTCCGTGCCCAGGTCGTAGTGCTCGCCACCGAGGCCGAGGATGGTGGCGCGCATCGAGCGGCCCATGTCGAAGGCGAAAATGCGTGAGCCGGGATAACGGCGGAATTGCATCGCCAGCGTGGCGAGCAACACGGACTTGCCCATGCCGGTCGGTCCAACGACAAGGGTGTGGCCGACATCGCCGATGTGCGTCACCAGACGGAACGGCGTGGCGCCATCGGTGCGCGTGACGATCAAGGGTGGCCCGTCGAGGTGGGCATTCTTCTCCGGCCCGGCCCACACCGCCGACACCGGCATCAGGTGCGCGAGGTTCAGCGTCGAGACGATGGGCTGGCGCACGTTCGCGTAGGCGTTGCCCGGAATCGACGACAGCCACGCCTCCACCGCGTTGAGTGTTTCAGGGATCGTGACGAAACCCCGGCCCTGAATGACGCGCTCCACCCTGCGCAGCTTCTCGTCGGCCGCGCCGGCATCGGTATCGAGCACCGTCACGGTCGCGGTGACGTAGCCGAAAGCGACTTGATCGCTGCCCAGCTCCTGCAAGGCCGCATCGGCGTCCACCGCCTTGTTCGATGCGTCGGTATCGACCAGCGGGCTTTCCTGTTGAAAGATCGTCTCGCGCAGCAGTGCGACGACGTTCTTGCGCTTGGCGAACCACTGGCGGCGCAGGCGGCCGAGTTCCTTTTCCGCCTCGGACTTGTCCATGCAGAGGAAGCGCGTGCTCCAGCGATAGGCGAAGCCGAGTCGGTTCAGGTCGTCGAGCAGCCCCGGCCAGGTCGAGGTCGGGAAGCCGCGCACCGACACCACGCGCAAATGCGCATCGCCCAACATCGGCGCAAGCCCGCCGGTCAGCGGGCAGTCGGTCAGCAGCGCATCGAGGTGAAACGGATGCTCCGGCACGGCCACGTGATAACGCCGCGTGGAGATGGTGGCGTGCAGATAGGTAAGCGTTTCGCTGTCGTCGAGCCAGGCAATCTCTGGCATCACGCCGTCGAGCAGGTCGAAGCAACGATCCGTCTCCGCGATGAAGGCGATCAGGCGTTCATGCCAATCCACGCCACGCTGCGACGTATTCTCGTAGAGCAGATTCGCGGCGCGTGCGCGGGACTCCTCCGGCGGCAGGCACACCAGCGTCAGGTGATAGCGGCTATCGAAGTGACTCTGGTCTTCCTCGAACACCGCTCGGCGTTCCTCGTCCACCAGCCAGGACAGCGGTTCGGGAAACTCGGACTGCGGATAGTCAGCCGCTGACAGCCTTTCGGCCTCGACGAACAAGGCCCACCCGGAACCCAGGCGGCGTAGCGCGTTGTTGAGCCGCGCTGACGTGGCGATCAGCTCGCCCTGCGTCGCGCTGTCCAGGTCCGGCCCGCGAAAGCATGCTGTCCTTTGGAACGAACCGTCCTTGTTGAGCACGATGCCGGGCGCCATCAACCCGGCCCAGGGCAGCCAGTCGGCGAGCAGTGCGGGACGCTGACGGTATTCGGCGAGATGCAACATGGCGTCGTCCTCACACGTCCAGCAGAGGCTTGTGCTTGATGTGCCGCGCGAACACCTGCATGAACTGCGGATCGACGCGCGCCCCCCATACCGCGAGCGAATGGCCGACGATCCACATCACCAGACCCGGAATCCACAGTTGCAGGCCCAGTCCCACGGCGGCGGCCAGCGTGCCGTTGGCAATGGCGACCGTGCGCGGCGCACCGCCCAGCAGGATGGTTTCGGTCAACGAACGATGCAGCGGCACCTCGAAGCCGCTGGCGAACTCATCGGGCGCACTCATACGACAGCCCCACCGGAGAAGCTGAAGAAGGACAGGAAGAACGAGGACGCCGCGAACGCGATGGACAGGCCGAAGACGATCTGGACCAGTTTGCGAAAGCCGCCCGACGTGTCGCCGAAGGCCAGCGCCAGGCCGGTGGCAATGATGATGATGACTGCGACGATGCGCGCCACCGGCCCCTGGATGGAGTCGAGGATGGCTTGCAGCGGCCCTTCCCAGGGCATGCTGGAACCGGCCGCGTGCGCCGTGCCGGTCGCCAGCAGGAATACGACCGCCAGCAGCAGCCCCTGTTGTGCTGGCCCGGCCAGGCACCGTAGGCGTGCGAGCAGGGAAAGCGGATTTACGGAAATGCGGGAATCATGAGAAACGTAAGCAGGCGTCATGGCAGTTCTCCAGAGTGGGTTGAGGACGGGGAAGGAAGCGGCGCGAGCGCGTCGTCGAGTTGGTAGCCCTGACCGTCGAAGCCGGTCACGCGGGCGACGGTCTGGACCTGGCGGGCACGGCCGCGCCCGGCAATGAAGACAATGACGTTCACCGCTTCGGCGATCAGCGCGCGCGGCGGCGTCATGGCGACTTCGAGAATCAGTTGTTCGAGGCGCAGCAGCGCGCCGTGCGCGGAGCTGGCGTGCAGCGTGGCAATGCCGCCGGGATGCCCTGTGCCCCACACCTTGATGAGGTCCAGCGCCTCGCCGCCGCGCACTTCGCCGACGATCACGCGGTCGGGGCGCAGGCGCATCGTGGCGCGCACCAGTTCCTGCATGCTCACAACCCCGGCGCGGGTGCGCAGCGGCACATGGTCGCGGGCAGAACACTGAAGCTCCACCGTGTCTTCGAGCACCAGCACGCGATCACCAGTGCTGGCGATTTCGGCCAGCAGCGCATTGGCGAGCGTGGTCTTGCCGGTGCTGGTGCCGCCGGCGATCAGGATGTTCTGGCGCTCGCGCACGGCGCGGCGCAGGAACTCGGCCTGCTCCGCACTCAGGATGCCGTCGCCCACGTAGTCGGCCAGGCCGATTACGCCCACGGCACGCTTGCGCAGGGCGAAGGCCGGACCCGGCGCGGCCGGCGGCAGGATGCCCTCAAAGCGCTCGCCGGTCTCTGGCAGCTCGGCGGTCAGCAGCGGCCGGCCGCGATGCACCTCCGTGCCGACGTGCGCCGCGACCAGGCGGATGATGCGCTCGCCATCGGCGGCCGACAGCGACTCGCCGGTGGCGGCACGGCCCGTGGAGAGCCGGTCGATCCACAGCGCACCGTCCGGGTTCAGCATCACTTCCACCACGTCCGGGTCTTCGAGCGCGGAAGCGATCAGCGGCCCCATCGCCGTGCGCAACATGCGAATGCGCCGATCCAGCGAGGTGACAGAGGACGATGGCGGCTGCGGGACGGCACTCATGCGGCAGCCTCCTGCGCGCGTTCCTGCGCTTCGGCCAGCGCCGCCGTCTCGTCCAGCCGCTGCGTGTCGGGCTGGATCTCCTCGTAGACTTCGCGCACGAGGCTGCGCCCGCGCAGCAGGTGGCGGCCGAGCTGTTCGATGAACTGCTCGAAGCGCGCCTTGCCCTGTGCCTTCGCGGCTTCCTGATGGGCCTCGGGCAGCGGTGTGCTGACGGTCAGGTAGTAGCGCACGAACAGCGCCAGCGTTTCGATCTGGATGTTCTGGTCGCGCTCCAGCTTCTCGAACTGGCGCGACAGGCGATCCAGCCGCTTGGCCATCGCCGCTTCGCGCTGGTCGGCCGCATCCGGCGACAGCCAGGACGCGAGTGCGGCCGCGACGATGCTGGATTTCGAGACGCCTTTCTTCGCGGCCAGCTCGTCCAGGCGCTTCGCATGGTCGCGCTCGATGAACAGGTTCAGGCGATGGCGGGAATGAAGATGGCTCATAGCTGGATTCCGTCGTCGGGGTTGAGGGCGGCCAGCCGAGCCGCGCGCTGCAAGCGCGGGTCGAGCTGGGACGGCAGGGGAAGCGGCAGATCGTCGTCGTCATCGAGCAGCGCCAGATCGCTGGCCGCGTGCTCGGATTCAGAGCTGTAGGCGACGACTTCGGACAGCTCGGGCTGTTGGCGCGGGCCGCCTTCGTTGGCGTCTCCCAAGTCCGAAGCCACAGCGGGCACGGCAGGCATGGCGGGAATCGCCAAGGCGCTCCAGTCATCGGGCCGCGCGGCCGGGGCATCGGCGTAGCGGCCCTGCGCCAGCGTGGGTGCTGGCAACACGCGGCGCTTGAAGTTGGCGTCCGCGTAGTAGCGCAGCTTCTTCGCCTTGATCGGCGGATGGCCGGAGACCATCACCACGGCGTCGTCGGGTGGGAGCTGCATCACCTCGCCGGGCGTGAGCAGCGGGCGCGCCGTTTCCTGCCGCGACACCATCAGGTGCCCGAGCCAGGGCGCGAGCCGATGGCCCGCGTAGTTGCGCTGCGCGCGCAGCTCGGTGGCGGTGCCCAGCGTTTCGGAAATGCGCTTGGCCGTGCGTTCGTCGTTGGTGGCGAAGGTCACGCGCACATGGCAGTTGTCCAGAATCGAATGGTTCTGGCCGTAGGCTTTGTCGATCTGGTTGAGCGACTGCGAAATCAGGAAGGCGCGCAGCCCGTAGCCGGCCATGAAGGCGAGCGCGGATTCAAAGAAGTCGAGCCGGCCGAGTGCGGGGAACTCGTCGAGCATCAGCAGCAGCTTGTGCTTGCGCTCCACGCCGTCGCTGCCATCGAGCGATTCAGTGAGGCGCCGTCCGATCTGGTTGAGGATCAGACGAATGAGCGGCTTGGTGCGGCTGATGTCCGACGGCGGTACCACGAGGTACAGCGATACAGGATGCTGCGCGGAAATCAGGTCCGCGATGCGCCAGTCGCAGCGCGACGTGACTTCGGCCACCGTGGGGTCGCGGTACAGGCCAAGGAAACTCATCGCGGTGGACAGCACGCCGGACCGCTCGTTGTCCGACTTGTTGAGCACTTCGCGCGCAGCAGACGCGACGACGGGATGCGGTGCATCGCCGAGGTGCTTCGTCGTCATCATCCGATGCAGCGTCACCTCGAACGGACACGCGGGATCGGACAGGAAGTTGGCGACGCCGCGCAGCGTCTTGTCCTCGCTGGCGTAGAGCACATGCAGGATCGCGCCGACCAGCAGCGCGTGCGAAGTCTTCTCCCAGTGGTTGCGCCGCTCCAGCGCGCCTTCGGGATCGACCAGAATGTCCGCGATGTTCTGCACGTCGCGCACTTCATGCGCACCGCGCCGTACTTCCAGCAGCGGGTTGTAGGCGGCGGACTTCGCATCGGTAGGGTTGAATAGCAGGCAGTGCGAGAAGCGCGAGCGCCAGCCGGCGGTGATAGCCCAGTTCTCGCCCTTGATGTCGTGGATCACGGCGGACGCGGGCCACGACAGCAGCGTGGGCACCACCAGGCCGACGCCCTTGCCCGAGCGCGTGGGCGCGAAGGTCAGGACGTGTTCTGGGCCTTCGTGTCGCAGGTACTGGCGGCCATGCAGGCCGAGGAAGACTCCGGATGGCTGGGTCAGCCCGGCTTTGCAGATTTCCGCGGCATCGGCCCAGCGGGCCGAGCCGTAGGTCGTGACCAGACGAGATTGGCGCGAGCGCCAGATGGACATGCCTATGGCGACCACCACGGCCACCAAGCCGCTTCCGCCCGCGATGGCGCCACCAATGTCAAAGACGTGCGACGCATAGGCGTCGAAAAGGAACCACCACTCGAACAGCTTCCACGGGTGGTAGATCGGCGTGCCAAGGAAATCGAACCACGGCGAGCCAAGACGTATCTGATAACCAAGGGTCGCAGCTGTCCATTGTGTGGCGCTCCACACTCCGGCGATCACGATGCTGAATACCACGGCAATCTGACCGAACAACACGTTCGTCCCTTGCATCTCCCGGCCTCCGATTTCCCCTGCGCGCACTGCGTTCAACGTGCCGCTGGTGTCAGGATCGGTGCCGGGTCAGTGCCGGTCAAAGACCGTTATCGGGAGAAAGGTCGAACAAAAAGCAAGAACTCGCGCAGGGGCGTAGGCAGAAAAAAAGCCGCAAGCGATGGCGCATTGCGGCGTGTTTGACAGAAATTAAATGATTCGTGGCGAACTGCCTACAATCAAAATTTGGGCGGATTCTCCAGTGATGTATACGGCACCTTGCCGTCGCCATAGAAGCGCTTGCGCGTTGCCTCAGAAACCCGGTTGCACAACTCATTGCCCAGCTTGGCTCGTTCCAGCTTGCATTGCTGACGCAGCTCTTTGAGGCGCTCGGGATTAGCTGCAAGGGACTCCACCGTTTCAATGGTGGTCTTGGTCGCGATCGGGTTTGACTGACCGCATGCGGTTAGCATCAAAGCGAGCAGAAGCAGGATGATCTTCTTCATAGCTCGATATCCTTCAAAGCACCAGATTTTGAGGATGCAGGCCAATCAGGATCGTTCGACTCCATGGACGCCAGCCGTTCAATGAAGCGAGCCAGCATCTGCGACGGTTCGGCGTCCCTACGAAGCAGGTAAGTAGTCAACAAGGGTGGCTGTCCCGCAAGCGGGCGCGCCACGACGCCTAGCTCACGACTGAATGCGATGTGCGCGCCACCCGCAAGGCCCAATGCCAAGCCGGCCGATACCAGCATCATCATCACGTCGAACGTCGCCACACGCTGCGCGATCAGCGGCTCCCGTTCCTGTCGGCGCAGGATGCGATCAACTTGGCGAGCATGGCCTTCGCATGCTGCGGGATCACCCAGCACGATCGGGTAGCGCAGCACTTCTTCCAGCGGAATTCGTTTGTAAGCCAGCACGGGATGACGCGCGGGCACGGCTACCATCAACTGGTCTTCCCAAACTGGATTGACGATGATGCCGTCGCCGGCCTCATCGGCCATGGAAAAGCCCGCGTCGTACAGATCATCATGCAGGCCCTTGATCTGCTGATCCAGCGGCACTTCGAAGAGCCGGATTTCGATTTCTGGATATTCTTCGCGGCAACGTGCCAGTAGCGCCGGCAGGCGCGATGGTGTGATGCCATCAGACAAAGCAATGCGCAACTGCCCGTGAAAGCCATTGGTAGCCGATTTCACGCTTTCACGCGCCTGCTCCAGGACTGCAAACACGCGCGGAATGTGATTGAGGAACAGCTTTCCGGCGAGAGTCAAGCGCGTGCTGCGAGTAGTGCGCACAAAGAGCTGCACGCCCAACTCCTCTTCCAGTTCCTTGATAGCACGTGATAGAGGTGACTGCTCGATGTGTAGCCGCTCAGCGGCACGGGCAAAGTGGAGTTCTTCAGCAACGGCCAGAAAGCAACGCAGATGACGAAATTCCACTGGACGATCTCCTTTGTGTGATAGCACCACCGACTGCTTCGATCGTTGTGGAAGCCTTAGCCTTGATCGCCATCATTTGCGTTAGCCGTAAAGATGGTGTCCCCAGTCAGAGGTGCGAGGAGCAACAGCACCGCCTCAACCCAGCGCTGGAACTAGCGAACGTTGCAGCTTCGTGTTCGCGCGGGGCACGTCGCTGTAGGTCAAGGAAGAGGCGTCGATGCGGCGGTCATTCCTTGGTCTTTCGTGGATGGAGGTCAGAACGCGATCTGCGTGCGGGCACCAACGGCTTGGTACCTCGCGCCAATGTCGCCACCGCCACCCGTTCGCTTGTCCACCGTGCCGTTGATGTAATTAAGCATGAAGCGGATGTTGCTGTTCACATACCAGTTCAGGCCGAGCGTGAGGTTCTCCTGCCGGCCGCCGAAGATGTCCCTGTCGTTGAGATCAATCATGCTGTAGCGCGCAGCAATCTCCCATGCGCCCCAGTCGCCCATCCTCCAGTCGAAGGGACGACTTGGCGCAACGCTCCCATAAGAGCCGGAGCTTGCGCTGTAGCTTCGCTTCTCGCCGGTGAGGATGTAGCCACCCTGGATGTAGTAACCACTGAAGTCGAGGCTGGGCCCGTTGCCGGGGGTCGGCTCGACGTTGAAATCGAAATATTCGCCCTGGAAGTGGAAGCTGCCCAGTGTTCCGGCCAGTTCCGCGCTCAAGACGCGCGCGGAGTCGATCGGAAGAGGACCGGTGCCCAAGATGCGGTTGCCGTCGATGCGCATCTCAATCCGGTCTCGCAGGTTCAGTTCCGAGGCGCCCGTCGGCGCATCGAACAGGTACTGCACGTCGCCGCCGATCAGGAGCGAGGCGCTGTCGGTCAGAACTGGCAGGAACACCACCCGTCCGGTCGCGGCGGTCTGCCTTGCATCGTGCGATGTCCTGCCGGAGGCCGGTCCCGTCAGGAAGGCGCCGGCCCACCATTGCCGGTCGTTGGCGGTAATGCCGAAAGCGGAACGCGTGGCTCCGCCGATGCCGGCGGCGACTTCCACGGGCGCGGCTCGCTCCATAAAGGTGATGTTGTTGTTACTTGTCGCTCGGTCGAGCATGTAAGGCACGCTGAGAATGCCGCCCCAGATCTTGAATGGTTTGAAACCGCTATAGGTAAGGTAACCTTTGTCGAAGACCGCGCTGGTGGCGCCGCCGGACCCGCCGCCCTCAAAGACGAGGTTGTACTCCCAGTCGTCCAGGAACGTGCCGATAACGCCAAACTGCGCTCGGCGCGCGATCGCGCCGCCGACAAGGTCCTGCGGCGTCGTGGCTATGGTGTTCGGCCGGTAGTTGTAACCGCCGAAGTCGAGCTGCAGGCGGCTCGTGAGAGAGATGCAGTTTCGTCCGTCGGGGCTACAGATCGTCGGCCGGTTGCTGGAGGACACCCGGACGCTAGGTGCGTCGGCGGGCGTCGCCGTTCTGGCCGCAACCACCTGTTCGGCGGCCCCTCTGGCTTCTTCCCGCCCCTCCGCAACGTCCCCTTTCAGGGTCGCGACTTCGTTCTGCAGCTTGCTGATTCCGCCTGCAGCGCCTCCAGCCGGGCGCTGACGGAATCCTGTGCGACAGCGGGCCCGCAGGCGAGGATCACAGCGACAGCCGCCGTCGCCGTGAGTAGATTCCGCATCGCTTCACGCAATTGCATCCTAGTCTTTCAATGGCTTTGGAATGGACCGTCCTTTGTCCTTTTCAGCCACGATGAATTCGAGAAAGCGGAGTCTCTCCGTTGAACTCGGATTCCAGTGAGCATGAATGGTGCCGGCCGGAACGAGCAGACTGTCGCCAGCGCGTAGAGTGACTGGCGGTTCACCTTCCTCCTGCCAGATGCCAGTGCCGGAAAGGATGTGGAAGGTGACCGCAGCCGGATGAAGGTGCCGTGGATTGATGCCACCCGGCTCATATTCGACGTGATAGACGGCGACTTCCTGGTTAGCCGTATCGGGCACGGCTGTTCTCAGCAGCGGCGCATGCGGTATCACGCCTCGCTTTTCCTGGGCGAAAGCCGGTTGGGTGTAAGCCATACATAAAACTCCTGTTATCGCAATGACGATGCTGAAGAGAGCGCCTTTGGTCACACATTGCCTCCCAACCTTCAGAGATGCCCAAAGGCCGGGTCCGACTGGAACCGGACATTGCGCTGGCGATAGCCAGTTGAAAACAGAGCCTGAATTAGCGAAGTAGTGCATGTGAGCCTCCGTAAGAAATTTGATTCTTTCAATGCATATTAAGGTAGTAGGCATTGTCAGACAAACGACTTTAACTTACCATTCCCCCAAGAAAAAATTGGGGTCTCACATGATGCGACAATTACCCTCGCTGAACGGACTGCGGGCTTTTGAGGCGGCTGGCCGGCATGGCAGTTTCACTGCCGCGGCAAGAGAGCTGAACGTCACCCAAACTGCGGTAAGTCGCTTGGTCCGTCTGCTGGAAGATCGTTTTGGCTTTCCTCTGTTTCTGCGACATGCGAACGCGCTTGAACTGACGGCGCAAGGGCAGGCGCTGCTGTCCGGTCTGACTGATGCTTTCGATTCCATTGCCCGGCTCACCGAAAGCGTTACGGCAATGCGTAGTGGCCCGGTGCTGACGGTTGGAGTCGGTCCAACCTTGGCGATCACTTGGTTGATCCCGCGACTGGCAAGCTTCTATCGCAGCCATCCCGACGTCGAAGTGCGCATGGCGACGGGTGGCGCAACTCGTCCGGTACGCGATGACTGGACCTGCACTATCCGACGCGATACCGACGCGTTGCCAGGCTACGATGCAGAACGCCTATTCCCGAGCGCCGTCGTGCCGGTCTGCACCCCTAAACTCGCATCGACGCTGCGCTCGCCTGACGATTTGCGCGACGCGATTCTCATCGTCGTGTCCGACATGCCCAATGAATGGCCGTACTGGTTCGAGGCTGCGGGCTTGCGTTCTCCCGTGCACCCCGCCAGTGAAGTGTCGTTCGAGAGCAATGTCATGGCGATGCAGGCAGCGCTCGACGGGGTCGGAGTCGCTATCGCTCAAATCCCTTACGTCAGCGACGCCCTGGCAGCGGGCCGGTTGGTCGCGCCATTCCCGATCGTCGCGCACACAGTCGGGAGTTGGCTTCTAGAATACCGCGCTATTCGAAAGGAAGATCCGGCACTTCTAGCTTTTCGCGCTTGGTTGCACCAGGAAGCTGATCTGGCGCGTCAAGTTGAGATCGTGCTAGGGCGTGCGAACACAAACGGAAGCGCTCGGCGATCAGCAGGCCACCCGCCGCGCGATTGACGCCGGCTTCGAGACGTGGAGCTGCATGGGGCATCCGACACTAGACGGATATGCCCTTGGTACGTCCGATTTCCCACGACACGCCACCGCCTCGCACCGTGGCGGCGATCTGCTGTCCCAGTCTCTGTTCGATCACCGGCCGCCACGGGACCAGACGGAACCCAATGCCGTCATCGAGCATCGCATAGCGCCCGCTGGCAAGTATGATGCTGCGCCGATAGATGCCGGCCACGCGCTGCCCGTCGGCCACTGAGCGATGCTCCAGCCCGGTTTCGGTGGCAATGTCCTGCGCGGCCTGCGTCAGTTCCCGATTGCGCAGCGTCGCCAGCAGGTTGCGCGCCAGGATCACCCGCTGGCCGCGCCGCTCGGCCAGTCCCTGTTTGGCCAGGAAATCTGCCCGATTCTGTAGCGCGTCCTTGACCTCGCTGCCAAAGCCAAAATCTCCAAATCTCTTGCCGCCACCGATCAACTGCTGATCCAGCCAGGTAGCCCCGATCACGTGAGCCTGCCGCTCGATGGGCAGGTGCGATTTCAACTCCACGGCCACGCCGCCCAGGCGCTGCGCGTCATACTGATGCCCGCGTGCGGGCAGATCGTCCGGCACCTTCCACAGCCCCTCGGCCACACGCTCCACGATACCGGCCCGGCGCAGGGCTTCCAGCCGACGGACATGGGCCGCAACGACTTCCTGCGGATCGCGGCCGGCCTGCGCCTGACCTTGTGCAATCGCCAGGTGATGATCGGTGCGATACAGCCCATCGCTCGCCAGCGCGGCGATGTTCCTGTCCGCCGTCCGCACCTCGGCGGAACCGTGCACTTCCACCACAGCGCCGGTCGGGTAGTTGCCGGGTGCGTCGCGGGCGTTGAGCGCGACATAGTGGGCCTTGCCATCCACGCCGTCGATGATCAGATAGCCCCGGTCGAGCAGTTCGTCGGCCAGCCCCTTGGCGGCCACCCGGCCGATGACGGTTCGGCCGTCCTCACCTGGCTCGAAGACAGCCAGCTCGCGCGGCTGGCCGCTCATGGCCCGTTGCATGGTGCGGATGATGTCGCCGCGCTCGCCCATCGCGCGCAGCGTTGGTTCCGCGTCGGCATGAACGGCCCACACACCAGGCTGGCTTTCACTCGCTAGTCCCATGCGCTGCAAGCGTTGCAGGCGGCCAACCAGCAGCAGGCGCTGGCGTTGCAGCCGGGGTTCGTTGAAGTGTTCGACATGCACCAGGCCGTCCGCCGCTTCACGCTGTAGGGTACGGTCCAACCCCGTCCACCGTTCCTGTTCCACCTCGCGCGCCATGCTGCGCTGGATCTCCAGCTCGGTGCGAGGCCCGAGCCATTCGGTGGCGAGTTCGGCGGCACGTTCGCGCATGCCGCGCGTGATGTACTCCTGCGAGATGATGAGGTCTTTGCCGGTGTCGTCCTTGCCGCGCAAGACGACATGGGTGTGCGGGTTGTCGGTGTTCCAGTGGTCCACCGCCACCCAATCGAGCTTCGTGCCCAGGTCGGCTTCCATGCGGGTCATCAGGTCGCGGGTGTAGCGCCGCAGGTCTTCCAGCTCGGCGGCATCTTCCGGCGAGACGATGAAGCGGAACTGGTGACGGTCCTCGCGGCCACGTTCCTCGAAGGCGGCCAGGTCGGCGTCGTCGGTGGTCGTGCTGTACGCCTGCCCCGGCTCGCCGTCGCGGCCGACGCCTTCGCGCTCGATGTAGCGCAGGTGCGTGATGGTCGAACGCGCGCCGGCCTGCTTGAGATACACCAACCGCACCTTGACGGTGGCGCGGCGCGAGGTCGCGGACAGCGACTGCCCGGTGAAGCGCGCGGCGACGTGGCCGCGCCCCAACCGCGAACCGGGCGCCTTGCCGCGCTTGCCGCCGGTGGCGTTGGCCGCCTTGGTGGCCTGGCGCAGCACCTTGGAGATAAAGGCGTCGCCGCGCTGTTTCGGCGCGCCGGGGCGAAGGCGGAAGCGGTCGGCATCGTCGCCGTTGCGCCGGTTCATGCGGCGGCTCCGGCGAAGTGCAGCGCGCCACAGGGCGCGATGCACGTGCTTTCGCCAATGCCCACGCGGCATCGGCGCTGCTCGCGGCACGGTGCCACGATACGGCGCGTGCCGCGCCAACCCCACGTGCAGACTGGCTTTGTGCGCACGAGAGTGCCGCACCCTTCAATCTTGCCCTGCATCTTCCCCCGGCCTGACGGCACGGGGGTGCGATGCCCCGGCGGCGCTGCGCAACGCGCAGCCTGGCCGCCGGCGAGCACCAGCCATGCCTGCGGCATGGCGCGCTCGGGGCAAGCTGTCTGCACGGGGGAGTGCCGTGCGCTGCGCGGTGCGAACGCACCCGCGCTGCACCGGCATGAACACGGCAACGACATGCCGGACGGCGCAACAAGGTGCGTCGTCACGGCTGCGTCTCCAGGCGGATCGGTCGCGCCACGCCGAGCACGGCGGCGGCGCTGACCGGCCCGAAGTAGCGGCTGTCGAACGACGCCGGGTTGGTGATGCTGAGCAGGAACAGTTCGCCCTCGGCGAGCTGACGGCACTGCGGCCAGGATGACAGCGGCCGACCCCAGCGGTCGGTGCGCAGCACGGCGGCCACCGGCACGCCGTCGATGCGCACGATGCCATTCACGATGCAGACGTGTTGCGGCGCGACTGCGCCAACACGTTTGAGCAGCGGAATGTGCGACGGCAGGTAGCCACGCTGCGCGGCGAGCGCGGCGGCGTCTGCCGGCAAGGTGGTCAGCACGATGCTGCCGACGTGCAACACACCCGGCAGCGAGTGCGCCGGTTCGATGCGATACCAGCCGACCGGCACGCTGTCGGACGGGTTGTAGACGATGCGTGCCGATGGCTGCACGAAGGCGGCCCAGGCCAGCGCAGCGAGGCCGCAGGCAGCGAGTGCAGCCAACGCGAAGCGAGCGCGCAGACACGAGCGAGGAAGGGTTGTGATCGTCGCGGTCATTGCAGTGCCCTCCCGGCCAGCCAGGCCGCGTGCCGTTCGGCGCTGTATTCCGGCAGCGGCAGGCGCGCAGCCAGACGGTTGCCCAGCGTGCGCCAGTACGCGGGCGACACGTCGATGGCCTCGATGCCCCGCGCTTCGATGGCGTCGATCTGCGCGAGCACAGCTCGCACTTTCTGTTCGCCTTCGGCGTGCAGCAGCAGGCGCGCACCAGGGCGAATGCCGGGGATGTTCTGCATGACATCCAGCGGCGTGCAGGCTTGCATCACCATGAGTTGCCAGCGTGTCGTACCGTAGTCGTTCGACTCCCAGCGGATGCGGCAGAAGATCGCTGTTGGCAGGAACACCGCGTAGCGCCGCCAGCGGTCGAACTGCACGGTGCGCGCCGGATTGCCGAAGCGCAGATAGAGATTGATGCGCTGCTCTACGTAGGCGAGCGATACGCGGGTGAGCGGCACGCGACTGTCGAGTGATGCGAGCGGCTGCGGTGAAGGCGGCGGCGCAGCCGCGCTCTTATGAATCTGTGCCTGCGTGGCGAAGTTCATGGCGTGTGCTCCGGGAACTCGCGTTCCAGTAGCGCACGCAGCAGCTCGGCCACCGTCACGCCCTGCGTGAAGGCCGAGACCTTGATGCGGGCGCGCATGGCCGGCGTCACGTCGAGAGTCAGGCGCGCGGTGTAGAGGTCGCTTTTCTGGACGCTGTTGGCGTCGCCTTGGCGAATCCAGGCTTCGGCCTGCGGATTCGCCGGCGGTCGCACGCCGATGGCGATGCGCTTGCCACTCATGGCGACCACCTCAGCAGCTCGTCGGCCAGCGCGGCGATCTCGCGTGCGGCGGCGCTGTCTGGCGCGGTTTCTCGTGCGAGCCGCCCAGCGGCCACACTGTCGGCGAAGACGATGCGCTGGCGGATTTCCGCGTGCAGTGCGGGCAGCGGCTGCTCGGCGAGCGCGCCACGCGCTTCGCGTCCGATGACTGTGCGCACCACACGCCGGTTGATGACGAAGGCCGCGCGCAGCGCCGGCCTGAACAATTGCGCCTCGCGGATCAACGCCACCATCTCGGCACTGGCCCACAGGTCGTAGGGGCTCGGCTGCACCGGCACCAGCACACGGTCGGCCGCCAGCAGCGCGGAGCGCGCGAGTGCGGCGATGCGTGGCGGGCCGTCGATGACGATGTGATCGCAGCGCCGGGCGAGTTCGGGCGCTTCCTGGTGCAGCGTTTCCCGTGCGAGGCCCACGGCGCTGAACAGCCTTGGCAGCCCTTGCTGGCTGCGTCGCTGCGTCCAGTCCAGTGATGAACCCTGCGGGTCGGCGTCCAGCAGGATGACCTGTTGACCGCGCAGCGCGAGTTCACCCGCGATGTGGGTGGCGAGCGTGGTCTTGCCGACACCGCCTTTCTGGTTGAGCAAGGCGACGATCATGGCGCAGCCCTCCGTTGCGGAAAGCGGCTCGATGAACGGCCTGAAAAACGCCTTTGCTGTTGACCTTCAGCGGTTATCCACCGGCCCAATAGCAAGGTCTTGTTACTCGTTAGATAGCTTCTAAAGTTAGATATAAAGTTAAGGGCCGGAAAAATCCTTGTGGCCGCTGAAGTTAGGCGCGATTCGCGCGCCTGATAGCACGATAGGGGTGCGCCTGATAGCACGAGTCCCGGCGCGCCCGATAGCACGAGCCCATTCACAGCTTGTCCCGTTTTCATCCCCGCAGTTATCAACGTGCCGTGGACGGCACGGGGCGGAAGGCCAGAATCTCCGGCGTGCCGGGCCAGCGCTCGACGGACAGCACATAGCCAGGCAGCGATTGCCGAGCAGCCAACGTGCGCAGGTCGCGGGCGAAGTCGCGAGGCTGCGCCAGGCTGCCCGACTTGCGATACAGGTAGGGGAAGTCGAACTGCCAGCCGTCGCGCTGCTTGCCGCCGTGCTTGCGCACCAGGCGGTACAGCCAGCGCTCGATGCCGCCGGTGAGCTTGAAGTAGGCCGGGTCGATGGTGAGCACCAAGGCTTCGTCCAGCACGCCAGCAAAGAACCAGTCCGGCAGGATGAGTTCGAGGCCGAGCGGCGCGCCCCTGGCGTCCGTGCGCTCCTTCCATTCGTTGATCCACGAGAAGCGATGCAGGCGCCGCCCCGTGGTCTCGCGGATCGACGTGGCAATCGTGGTTGATTGCAGGCGATCCAGTGCAGCCTTGAGGCGCTGGTAGTCGCGCAGCGACGTGCCGCGCCCGATGAAGCGCAGGATCTCGTAGGGCGTGGCCTGCATCCTGCGCGACGGGCGCAGACCTGAGTCGCGCGCTTCGACGATCTGGCTGGCGGCCCAGATGAGGATGTCGGCATCCCAGATGGTGGCGATGCCGTGCTCCTGTGTGCCTTCCACGCGCACGGTGACGCCGCCGGAGCGGAAGTCGATCGGCGCCGTGCGCCGCGACTTGGCCAGCGAGAAGAACGGATAGGCCATCATGTCTTGTGCGTCGCGCGGCGCCATGTCGCCCGGCAGCGCGCGGAACAGGTCGAGCTGTTCGCGCTCTTTCTCCGAGCTGGACACGACGAGAACCATCCGCGCGCCGGTCGTCAGCGGCCATCGCGGTAGTCACCGGCGTGGCGCTCGGCGTACTCGGGGTCGGACGTGGCCTCGAAGCTGCGCGCGTCGGCCCAGGCATCGAGGTCGGCCACCGAATACATCACGCGGCGGCCGAACTTGCGAAAGCGCGGGCCGCCGCCGATGACGCGCTGCTTCTCCAGCGTGCGCGGCGACAAGCGCAGGTAGTCGGCGGCTTCGTCGTTGGTCAGGTAGCGCGAAGGCTGGGCGGGTTGTTGCGTGACAGCGGGAGCGGCTTGCGGCCGCAGCGGTGCGGGTCTCATGGCGTGAACCTCCATCGGTCTGAATCGCCGACCGCGACAGCGCGGCCGGATGGAGGCAGTCTCAGAAAAGAAAGGCGCTGTGCTCAGGGACGTTTTGCGAAGGATGCGAAACGTCCCTGCGTGTGTGGATGAAGCTGCGCGAGACGGCGGTAGCCGCCGCGCATCAAGGTCTGGCCCCGCCGCACCAGGCGGCGCACGCGGGCACGCAGCGCGCCGTCGGCGTGCCAGTCCTTGGCGACCGCCGCAGTGCCGAACAGCACGTCAGCCACGGCGCGCAGGGATGCACCGGCCAGCGTGCCGTCGAGCGCCTGCAAGGTGCGCAGTTCCAACAGCGCGGTCGTCGAAGGGCGTGCCCCGGCCAGTGCCGTCGGCGCGACCGCCACCAGTTTGTCCAGTTCTCCCACCAGTGCGCGGCAACGGGAACAGGGATCAGGCGATGCACGCATGGCATAGGCGTAGGCCATGCCATCCGCCAGATCGGACGCGAAGGCCAGGCGCAGACAGCAGCCGGCCCAGCGGGTGGCGAGCACCAGCCGCCGCCCGTCGTGGATCAGTTGCTTGCGGCCCGGCAGATGCCAGAACGCAAAGCGTGCGGCATCGGGCGGCGGGTCCGCATCGGGATAGAGCTGCACCACGCTGTCGTGATCGGGGAACCAGGCCGGGTGCGCGTCGCGCGCATCCAGGGCCGGGTCTTCCAGCAGGCGCAGGCCCCAGTGCTGCGCCGCTCCGGGATGACGGCGACGGCGCAGCCAGTCGCGCCGGTAGTCGGGGTGGCGGCGCAGGTATTCCCACGCCAACGCGGGGCCGTCCAGGTGCAGGACGTAAAGGTAAGCGGCACCGGGGTGCCAGTGATCGGACTCTGCCATGACGCAGCCTCCTGTCGGACAGCAGGGCTCGTCGCCACGGGCGTCAGGGGGAGCTACGGCTTCATCGGCGTATCGTCACGGGTACTCGCTAAACTGGCGGTGTCAAGACCGATTGGCTCCAGGGCATTGCACAGGTCGTCCGAATGCGACGGCTGCGCGAACGATGATGGTGCGCAGCAATGGACACGGTGCCGCAAGCCGCGTCGGGAATCAGGACTGTTTTGGTCATGCACGCACTTCGCCGGTGCATGAGTGCCGATTGATGCGTGGGCGGTCTGAACTCAGACCGAAATAGACACAGTGCGCCGCGCTTGGCGGCACTGTGCTGACCCACGATCGCGGGCCAGCGGGGCCGGTCAGTCGATGATCGACCCGTTGCGCTGTGCCAGCCGCGTGTACTCCGATAGCGTGCGCGTGGCGACGAAGTACAGATCGCGTTCGACGGGCAGCTTCAGCGGCCCAACGATCGACGCCAGCTCGGACAGCCGCACGGTGCCTTCCTCCGGCATACCCAGGCCCAGGTCGCACAGGCCGAAGGCGGTGTCGCCATCCTCGGGATCGAGTTCGGTCAGCAGCCAGGTCGCGTGCGCGTCCGGGGTGAACAGCTTGACCACCGGCAGCGGGTCGATGCCCGCGCCTTCGGCGCGTGCGCGGCCGTTGGCGAGCAGTTGCGCGCGTTGTTCGTCGGTAATGAGTGTCTTCATGGTCGCTTCCTCTTGAAGGGTTCGCTCCACGGCGGAGCGAGGCGACACAGGGCGCACGCGGCCAGCGCGGCCGTCATACCCCAACACGGTTCGGTGCGGGCCGGGGTTGACGGCAAGCGGCGTGCGCCAGGCTCGCGTGCTTGTTCGCTGTGGGGAGAACCGGGGAAGCGGTACTGATCCGCACGAAGCCGACGAAGCACGCATGTGCTTGCACGCCAATCCGCAAAGCCGGATTTGCGGAAGTACGAAAAGCCTCGGAGCAGGCGAAGCGGATTTGCAGAAGCTCACGGAACCGTACTCGCGGCAATCACCGAATCCACGGAAGCACGAAGGCGGCAATCCGCCTTTGCGCATCCACCCAAAGCCGGCCGAGCGGGCCAGCAGCAAGTGCTCGAATCGTAGGGCAAAAGCGAGGAAAGAGTTATCTTTAACGTGGTTTTAATTGTGCCGTGAATCGACGCTTCTATGCATGCAGAAGCGTCCAATCCAGCGCGGCCGGCCAACCGGCGCCACCACCTTCGAGGCCGAGCCGGCACGGGCTTTCGGCGAGGCGGTGCGTGCGCTGCGCACGGAGCATGGCGTGGCGCAGGAGGCGCTGGCGCATCTGGCCGGCGTCGAGCGCTCGCACATGGGCAAGGTGGAGCGTGGTGAGCATATGCCGACGCTTGCGCTCATCCTCAAGATCGCGCGAGCGCTCGGGTGCAGTTCGGCCGAGCTGATGGCGGAGACGGAACGCCGCCTGGCGGCGTCGGAGTCGTAGTGCGAGAAGCGCCCCGCCACGGTGGGCGGGGGCGATGCTCAATCGGCCTTGCTACTGCCACCCGACCTGGCTGACTTTCTTCCGCGCTGTGCAGGCACTCCGGTGTCCCAAAGGCCATGTGCTCGCAGCAACTGCGCGGTTGCCACGCCGTCCATAATCACGTAGCGGCAAGGGGCTGTAAATGAGCGATGTAGGGCGTAAGCCTCCACGGTCTTGCGCACGGCCGCGCCGACGTTGTGGCAGTGCTGAACGATATAGACCTGCGCGGGAGTATTGAAGAGGCGATAAATCTGGTCGGCGTTCTTACCCAGGTCGCGCGGCGTCATCGGATGGAATTTGGCCGGCCCTTTGAGCAGAAAGGCGCCGGTCTTGCGTTCGCCGTCGATCAAGAGCCGGTCAGAGAACAAATCGCTCTCTTCTCCGCCCCAATCCTTGGGAACATCGTGCTCATTGAGCAGATGACAGATCAACTCCTTGATCTTGTGCTCGGGAATATCAGCAAGACGGGCAAACTCGGTCTTGGAAGGAATCCATGTTCTATCCATGCCTGCAAACTGCTCAATGTCGTTGGGCTGCAACTCCAAGGTTGAGGCGAAAGGCAACGGCATCGACGACTGACCGCTGACCAGATCCCCGATTGCATAGGGAATCGCACGGATGGTATCTGCGGTGACGTCGGCGATGTAGGCGAAGGCGAAGAGCCGAGTCGATCCCGCCATGCGGGTGTAGGCCGTGTCGTTTACAAGGCCGTTCTTCGAGAATTCGAGGACGAGCTTCTTTCCCTCCATTGGCTCGTCGAGTTTCTCGGTCAACGTCAACGCCGATTTCTTGTTGGCGTAGCCGAAGCCTTTGCCATAAAAATGTCCGTTGTAGATGAAGGGAGTGCCAGGCTGAATCGCGTTCTCGACCGCAAGCTGTTGCAGGGTCTTGATACCACCCGATGCAATCGCATCCAGCACGTAGCTGCCGACAGCGCTGCCGAGTATGGCTGAGGTCATGGGTACGTCCTTGCCTTGCAACGTATGGAGGACGTGGGGCGGCAGCCCCTCCGTATTGACCAAAGAGAGAATGCGGTCGCGGCTGAGGTAGAACGCCATCAGCTTGGCCGTTGCAGAAGCGCGTATGCTGGTCGCTGGAGTGCTATTCATCTTGGCAGCGACCTTCTCAGTCTTGCGCTAGCAGATGGCGAACGGTCGCAACCGCTTCATGCCAACTGTCCGTGACCAGTTGCATCACGCGAGCATCGGCTCCTCCTTCGTTCTTCTCTTCAAACCAGCTTTGGTTGTGATTGTTGATGCGATCACGATAGCCCGAACCTCTTCCCCATTCGCTGTAGCACGTCTTCCAGAAGTTGGCGTCAGCGGTCATTTCATCCGAATGAATGCTTTGTCCAACCAGTTGGGCCTTTCGGACAAGCGCATCGAAGCCGGCCTCCATCGTTCTGACTGTTTGATGGATGAGGTCGTGGGCATCACTGAACTGGTCGTCTTGCAGCAGGTTCTCGGCGATCTCCTTGAACTTCTGCAACTTCGGTTCGGCAATACCGGCAGCGATGCGCCGGGCACCGTGACTGAGTTGGTGGGCATAGTTAAGATTCCACCAATCGCCGTCTCTTACGATGGCGGCATAGACGGTGCGCGGGTGTGCGGTGCCCACAGCCGCCACCAGACTGTCGTGGACATGCCGCTTGGTTTGTGCCGGAATTGCTTCGTTGTTGTCCAACCAGATCGTCAGACGACGCGCTGCGGCCGCCATCGCCTCCCGAGCCTGGTCTTTTTCGTAGTTCTCAAGCATGGATTTGGCGCCGGCGATGATTTCGCGCAACCCATTGCGCTGCCACTCCTGCACGGCGGTGATGCGGGCACGGATGAAGTTCCGCAGTTGCTCAGGCGCATCCTCCGCGGCATTGAAGAACATGACAGGCAAGTGGTCGAGCCCCATAGGTTGCAGCTTCAACTGCACTTCTTCGCCCTTGACTTCATAGCCTTCTTCGGCCGACTGCACGGGGAAACCAT
The DNA here is from genome assembly GCA_002281975.1 of Hydrogenophilales bacterium 17-64-11. Lineage (GTDB taxonomy): Bacteria > Pseudomonadota > Gammaproteobacteria > Burkholderiales > Thiobacillaceae > Thiobacillus. Next base: position 63,963 of record NCIH01000007.1, read on the forward strand.
TGTCCTTAACAGCGAGTGCTTCACTGGGGCGCGGCAGCGCAAGGATGGCTGCGTGACTATCCAGTGTCCGAACCCCTCCTTCCCGAGCGCGGGTCAGCAATTGCCGCACGGCAGTAGCTGGCGCTTCATTGAACACGGTGCATAACACGACCACGGTATGCGTGTCATCAAAATGAACTTCAAGATCGCCGCGTTCAGCGATGTCGTCGATGCCTTGCGTGTCGATCAGTGTGACCGAAACCGATTCATCGCCCAGGATCGCGACAGGCACGACCAACTCGATCCGGCGCGGCAAAGTGAATTCCTCGCTGCGGCCGTTGTTGACGCGCTCGAAGATTTCCTGCAACCAATCGAGCGGCGGCTTGCCCAGGGTGTCGTCGTGCCAGATGTCGCGCCGATCGCGCTTGTGCAACTCCATGCGAGACAGGATTTCCACAGACAGCGACTTGGCATCGGTGAACCGCGCAGCCAGCTCACGGGCTTCATCGACCGCAGGAATGACGGAGCCGTCCGAGCGTTTTTCGCTGCGGCGACGTCGAAGCCCGGTCATATTCCGCAAGGCACGCTCGACCTCACGGGAGATTCCCGGCGACGCGCCGCCTTCGCCGTCATCATTCACTGAACGCGACGCTTGTGGAGGATTCACAAGAAAGTTCGCGAAATCAGCAACGTGCCGCCGTACTTCATCTTCGGTGCACGGCTCCACGATAAGCCCATATCCAGGACCGCGCCGTACATGCACTTCACAGATAGTTATGCCGCCAGCGCCGGTTTCCAGGACAGCTTTTGGCATTCCCTTGCTGCCCGGAATTTCAAGACCTTCCGCGCGGCAAATCGCAGTGGACTTGCCCACCGCAATGGTTCCTATGAAGGCCGCCTGGTAGCGCTTGTCCGCCACGCTCGCCGCTTTGGCGAGCAATTCTTCCTGATAGCGAACCAGACGGCGCTCGTAGAACTGTTTCACATCGGGGCGCTCGGCAAGCGCATGCACCTGTTGCGCCGTCTGTTCCGCTTCCCACAGCAGGTCGGCATCCGGATCGCCGAGGGTCGGCTCCGGGATCATCTGCCACTGGCGCTCCAGTATCTCCCGCAGCTTCAGCGCGTCAGCCGTGCCGATGCCATCGAGCACGGTCTGAAGTTCCTCCGGCGCCAACGGTCGGTCGCCGTTCTCGACGCGGGATAGCACTGCGGCGCTCCAGGTGAGTTTCTTTGCCAGTTCGTTCTGCTTGAGCCCTGCTTCATCGCGCAGGGCAGCAATGCGCTTACCAATCGCCGCGTCTCTGTTCATCGTTGCCTCCAGAATTTATGGAAACGATACAGAAACGTTTCTGTAACGTCAATAGTAACGTTTCAGGAAGCCATGCGCCACTCCCGGACGCTAGCCGACACGGGCAATACTGGCGCTTGTGCTCTCGGAGTGAGGCGCCCCGCCACGATGGGCGGGGCGCCGGGGCGGCCGTCAGGCCGCCGGCTTGCTGCGCGACCAGATCAGGTTGTGCGAGCCGTCTTCTTCTTCGATCAGGCGGGCGTAGATGGTCGCCGGGAACGACGGATCATCCAGTGTCACCGACAGGTAGGGCCGCTCGGCCTGGCTGACTTTCTTCCATGCCGCGCCGATGTCGTAGCCGCCCGCCGCCTGGATGCGGAAATCGGGGGCGTTCTCGCTGCCTTTGTCGTTGGGGACGAACTTGACCTTGACGTTGAGTGTCAGGGTGCGGACCGTGCCGGTGAAGCCGTCGTTCTGTGCGGTGAATGTGCCGATGTTGGCCATGATGTTTGCTCCTTTCGGGTTGCCAAGGTCGCGCCCATCGCGTCCTTGTTGTGATCCGGTCGGCGGGGGACGGGCTGGCTGCATCGCGCAGCGGCCGCAACAGCGTGGAGGACCGGGAGGCGCAAAGAATTTGTCCCGCGAGGAATGCGCGCAGCGCAGGGGAAATTGTTTGCGCCGGACGGTTGCAGCCATGAAGCCCGATGCGCAGCCGTGCTCCCGCCAGGATTCACAACGAACCAAGGACGCAACGGGCCGAACTGACCCGAATGGAGCGATGGCCAGCTCGGCGCTCCGCATGAAGGCGTTGATGGCACGCGCCCGAATGCTGGCAAGGTCTGGCCCACAGCGACAGGCGGAATGCCCACCGCATCCAGCGGCGGACGGTTTGAGGCGTGGTGTGGATGCGTCATGGCAAGGCCGTGGGGCATGTCGGTGAACAGGCCGGCGTGACGGCCCGGACAGCCCACCATCAGCGTCGAGGACGGCACGTTTTCGCACAACCGGGCGCAGCAAGGTGCAGCGTGCTCCGGCGCACTGCCCACCGTGGCGGGATGCGGGCGTCACTGACTACAACTGGAGCGGTGCACCACCTTGGTGTAAAGTGGTGCATCATCTGATTCGAAAGTGTTTAGGTCATGCCTGCAACAAAGCCGATTGCAACCTCAAAGCCCAAGCGTGATCCGGCTCCGAGGGCGTCCGTGACATTCCCGCCCGAACTCTACGAAATGCTGGAAGCCATCGCCCGGAGCAAGAAGGTCTCCGTAGCATGGGTCGTTCGCGACGCAGCAGAGAAGTACGTCGCTGAACAGTGGCCACTTCTGGAGAAACAGCAATGAACGCAGTGCTTGCTGTGAGGCCGGTCAAGTGGCAGGCCACGACGACCTTGGAACCCATAACCTCCCGGACTGAGACCAATTCGCGGGACACCGCGCGGTGGAAGCGTCACGGACATGAAAGGGGTGGACCTTGCCGATTGTCCTGAACGCATTTCCGCTGAAAGTCCCCGAGTTGGAGCTTGAAGTCCGCCAGATTCCCTACGACAAGGAAACCCTGGATGGCCTTCGCGCCGCTCATAAAGCGACGCACGCCTTTCGCCGGCAGGGCGACAACATCCTGATCTTCTCGGGGGACGGCACGTTCCCGGCATCTGGCACGCCGCAGACGATCGCGCTCAAGGACAACTTCGGCGTCTTCTATTCGCTGGTCAAGGACGGACTGATCCGCCATCTCGCTGGGCTGGGCCGCAACCCATCCGGCTTCAATCCCATCGAACTGGTGAGCGCCAAGCCGGAAGACAATCTTCTGGTTCCGATTCTTGGAGACGCTTACCCCTTTAAGGTTTGCGCCAAATACTCAATCGACACCCGCACTGTCCTGGGCCATCCATGCCTCGTTATTGATTGCACAACGCGCCGCGTGCTCAAAGAGAACGGCCTGTTCTTCCTGAATGCCGGGTTCGATCTTGCGGGCCGCTACGTTGTCACCGAGCAGGACGACGGATACAGAAAGCTTCTGGGGTCGGTGAGCGGCTGCAAGGGTGAAACGCTCTATGTCACGCGGCCCGACGGTCAGGTCGTTCAAGCCGAGGCGAAAAACGTTTATCTGGAGGCCAGCCGGACGAACTTCGATGACTACATTCTGCATACGCACCGCGCGCAGAAAGACGCCATCGTCGAGCGTATCCGGCAATCCGTTTCCGTATTCAATGGAGGCGAGAACAAGAAGGCCCGCATCGACACGCTCAAGAAGTACATCCAGTCGAAGACCATCCCGCTGATCGACGGAACGCGCATCGAGATCCAGGATTCACCCAATATCCAGAAGGATTGTGGGCAGATGCAGAAGCCGGTGTTCGTCTTCAACGACAACGGCGAAGCGGATTGGGCCGAGAAAGGTCTGACACAGAGCGGCCCCTATACGAAGCGCACCTTCGATAGGAACGATCCGTCGATCTGCGTGATCTGCGCCCAGCACGACAAGGGGCGCGTCGAGCAATTCGTTCGCAAGCTACTGAAAGGCATCCCGAACAGCAAGTATTTCAGCAACGGCCTTGAAGGCAAGTTCACGCTCGGAACCAGCCGCGTTGAAGTGTTCGCGACAGCCACCGACAGCGTGGATGCGTACAAGAACGCCATCGAGGCTGCGATCCGGAAGAAAGCGGATGACGGCGGGCGCTGGGACCTGGCCCTCGTGCAGGTCCGGCAGTCCTTCAAGAAGCTCAAGGTCACGGAGAATCCGTACTATCTCGGCAAGAGCCTTTTCTTCCTGCATCAGGTTCCCGTACAGGATTTCACGATAGAGCTTCTTGCGCAGTCCGACTATTCGCTCGGGTACTCGCTCAACAATATGGCGCTGGCTTGCTACGCGAAGATGGGCGGCGTCCCTTGGCTTCTCAAATCCTCACCGACTCTCTCGCACGAACTCGTGATCGGCATCGGCAGCGCGAATATCGGACAGGAGCGTGGCGCTGACAATCAGCGGATCATGGGCATCACCACCGTCTTCTCCGGAGACGGCAGCTACATCGTCTCGAATACTTCGAAGGCGGTCGTGCCGGAAGCCTACTGCGAAGCGCTGACCGCCGTGCTCGGAGAGACGATAGAGAAGATTCAGAAGCGGATGAACTGGCAGAAAGGCGACACGATCCGCCTGATCTTTCATGCGCAGGTCAAGAAGTTCAACAAGGAAGAGATCGAAGCCGTCCGCGCCGTAATCGAAAAGTACCGTGAGTATCAGATCGAGTACACCTTCCTGAAAATCTCGGAGAATCATGGTCTGCATATGTTCGACTCCGCGACGGCCGGCGTGCAGAAGGGACGACTGGCTCCGCCGCGCGGGAAGACGTTCAAGCTTTCCAAGCACGAAATGCTTGTCTACCTGATCGGCCAGCGCGAACTGCGGCAAGACACAGACGGACATCCGCGCGGCGTGATCCTTGATGTTCACAAGGACTCGACCTTCAAGGACATTACGTATCTGAGCGCCCAGCTATACAGCTTCGCATCGCATTCCTGGCGTAGTTACTTCCCCAATCCGATGCCAGTGACTATCAGCTATTCCGACCTGATCGCCCGGAATCTTGGATGGCTAAATCAGCTTCCGGGCTGGAACGACTCGGTGATGATCGGGAAGATCGGGCAATCCCAATGGTTCCTGTAGAGAAGGAAAACGCGTACCAGTTGCGCGAATATTTGCACCACAAGGTGAGCGAGAGCGCGCACGCCGATCCTTTCAAATCCTCCTTTCTGTATTTTCTTGGATTGTTGAAAGACGGCGTTCCGTCCTTCGATTTTGCGACACTCTCCTTGTATCAGCGGTGCGCGATTGCGGGCCTCGGCGTTTTGGACGAAACCGTTTCGAGTCTGGATGTCTCCCGCCTACTCGGCCAGGCCGCCAAGATCGACTCCACGCCACGCCCGTGGGTCTCCGACATGTTCGGCGTCATGGCGGTGAAGTGGCTGGCCGGGCAGATGAACGACGCGCGCATCGCCCGCGAGTTCGAGAACTGGATTTCAGGATTCCTGGCTCAGCAGGTCAGCGGCGACCACCTCAATGTGTTCGAGAAAGATATCGCGATGTATGTCCGCAGCAGCGACTCCGCTGTCCATGCGAGCGCTTGCGTGCCGCTCTTTCTTCACTATCGGCAGATACGGCGAATCGAAGACCACCAGACTCGCCTTTCCCTGATCGGCCGCTTCATGGCCGAGTTCCGGGCGCAGGCGCAAGAAGACGCTTCGACGGCGCTGTTGAGCCTAATGGTTTACGTCTTCGATCAGGTCAATCAGGACGTGGCCGTGGTGCCGCCGAAAGGCTGGAGCCTCGACGACCTCCTGGGATTTCTGGAGCATATCCCCGTCGGCCTAAAGCGGTGGACATGGGAAGACGCCGGGCGCACAAGAGGCGCGGAACCCGTCAAATGGCAGGTAGAAAACGAATACCATGTCCAAAACTTGCTCTATGTCCTACTCGCGCCGATCTTCAACGACATCGCGGACGAAGTGAACCTTCAGCCCGTCGGGCAGAAAAATCCGCGCATTGATCTCTACCTGCCGTCGCTGCATACGATCATTGAGGTCAAATACCGGAAAGACGTGAAGAAGTCCTTCCCGACGCTCATTGGCGAGATCGCCGAAGACGCGTCCCTCTATCGCGCCGACACGAAATACAAGGATGCGCGGATCGTCAGCTTCCTGTGGGACCGCACGCGCGCGACGCAAGAACATGCCAAATTCAAGGAGGGTGTCTTAAAGATCGACGGAATTGATGGGTGTGTCGTAATTAGCGCACCCTCAACAATGAGCTAGCGGGATTCAGGTTCCTGATGACCCGTGATCGCGAGCTACGGCACGTTCTGCTTTGGTCGTTGAGACCTGCCGCGCCCGGATTTTGAAGTGCAGCAAAAAGCCCCGGCGCGGTCTGCGCCGGGGCCATGCTTCACGCGGCTACCTCATGCCGCCAGCGTTTCCGCCGCTTCGGTGTCGGCCTCTGCGTCGATTTCCTGCGCCGCGCTGCCCTCTGCCGCGAACAGGGCGGGCATCCAGCCGGTGCCTTCGGCCAGACGCTCGGCCTCGCTGGCAATGTCGGTCTTCTTGAGCTTGGACAGCCGGGTGACGTGCGACGGCGCGAACTGCTGCACGGCTTCCAGAATCACGGCCTTGGACACATGGTTGAAGTAGCCTTCGGCGGTCGGCTTCCACCATGCGGCCATGTCCAGCCCGACCGCCTGCGCCAGTTCCGCGCCGGGCTGGTGCTGCGTGGCGCGTGGCGTTACCACGTCCACGCTGGCGGCCACGCATACGCCCAGCAGCCGCACCAGTTCGCCTTGCTCCATCGCCAGCAGCGCGGCAAACAGTTCGGCGCTGTCCTGCGGCAGCCGCTCGCCCCATGCCTGCCGCACTTCGCGCAGCGCCACGGCGGCGGGTGATTCCGGCCAGTCGGGCGCGTGGGTGTCCAGCCTATCCTGCATGGTCAGGCGCACACCGAGCGGCAAGTCGTGGCCGTAGTGATCTTCCTGCAAGACGGTCTGCACCATGCGATGCACCAGCGCGGCCAGCGCCACCTGCGGGTGCCGGGCCACTTCGATTTGCAGCGCGGCGGTGCGGTGCGCGCTCAGGCGTTGCGCCAGCCGGTCGGACAGGTTCGCAGCCTTGGGCGGCGCGGCGTCCTCGCCTTCGTCGTCGTTCGCGTCTTCCGTTCCGGTGAAGCCTTGGCGCAGCTTTTCCAGTGTGCGCAGTGCCTTGGCCTCGGCCTCGCGCAGCAGCCCGCGATGAATCGCGGCCTCACCGTCGCGGTCGATGGTGACGATGACACCGGCGACGGCGCGCACGTCCGGGACGTAGCCTTTCAGGGCGTCCTGCACGGCTTGCAGTTCTGCGGCCACCAGCTCGCGCTGCTGTTCCAGCGCCTCGGCCTTGTCTTCGTCCTCGGCGTCGTAGGCGTCTTCCAGCGCCCGGTCGATCTTGTCGAGACGGGCTTGCAGCGAAGCGATGCGGCGGGCCTCGCGGGCGTTCGGTTCGCGCTGCTCACGCGGGGCGTTCTGGAACGCCTGCCGTTCGGCGTAGCTCAGGTGCGGCACGGCTTCCACCCATGCCCAACCCTCGGTGCGCACGTCCTCGGCCAGCGCATCCAGCTTGCCGCGCACCAGTTTTTCCAGCAGCGGGGCATCGACCAGAAAGGTGCCGCTGTCGTCGTCGGCGAACAGGTCGCGGCGGATGCCACCGCCCGCCGCCGTGTAGGCGTCCAGCCCGGCGAAACGCACCAGCGGGTGCGTGGCGTCGATCTCGCGTTCGGTCAGGCGTTCGCGCAGCGCGGATGCGCCGCGCTGCCATTCCGGCGCACCGTAGAACGCGGCCTCCTGCGCGGCGTGGTCGTCGGTGATGGTCAGCGCCATCAACTGTTCCAGCGTCACGGCTCCGGCCCGGTAATCGGCCATCAGGCGCGGCGAGACGTTGGCGAGTTTAAGGCGGCGCTGCACCACCAGCGGGGACACGCCGAAGTCGGCGGCAATGTCCTCGATGGGGCGGCCTTCCTCGACCAGTGCGGCGAACGCCTCGAACTGGTCGGCGGGGTGCATCTGCTCGCGCAGCAGGTTTTCGGCGAGGCTCACGGTGCGGGCGCTGCTGTCTGCCACCAGCAGGCACGGCACCTCAAAGTCGGCGGGGATGCGCTTCTTCTTCGCCAGCAGCTTCAAGGCAGTGAGGCGACGATCACCGGCCACCACTTCGTACTGCTCGCCATCGGCGGCAAGGATGACGATCAGATTTTGCAGCAGGCCAATGCGGGAAATGCTCGCGGCCAGTTCGGGGATGGACAGGCGCGGGGTCGTGCGCGCGTTGCGCTTGGAGCGACGCGGCAGCAACTGCGACAGCGGAACCAGAATCAGGTTCTTGGTGGGGTCGGCCACTTCCAGCGTGGCGGCGGTGTGGATGGCGCGGGTTTCGGTTTGGGTTACGGCGTTCATGGTGATGACTCCTAGAGAATGAGAGAAACGAGGGAATGAATGGAGGGGCTGCCCGCCCCTCCGCGTGGGGTTCAGGCTTTCAACTGGCGCATACCATCGGCGAGCAGCCACAAGGCGCGGTTCAGGCGCACGGATTGGTCGATGCCTTGCACGGGGCGCGTGCGCTGGCGGCGTCCGTTGGCGCTGCGGCCTATCAGTCCGCCTTGCGTCAAGTTCTCCTGCGTGCGGTTGAACACGCTCCACAGGTCGGGGCGGCGGTCGTCGAAGCGGCGCGAGGCCAGCACTTGGCTTTCGGTGATCGGTGCGGGCTTGTCCGGGTCGTCGTACTTGAGAGCCAGCGCGGCGCGGGCGAAGACTTCGGCCTCGCCGCTGTCTAGCGTGATGGCCTGCATGGCATCGCGGGATTCCTGCGCACGCTCGAAGCCGTGCAAGACCTCATAAGCGCCTTCGATGACGTGGCCCGCCACGTCGCCCTTGTGAGGCACGCGCACGTCCGCCACGGTGTCGCCGCAGACAAGGCCATTGCTGCACACGAAACGGAACATCCCGGCCAGCATCTGGTAGCTGCTGGTGCCGTCGTGCGAGTTCAGCAGGATGATTTCGTTGGCTTCGCTGCCGTTGATTTGGCTGGCGTGGCGCAGTCGAATCATGTGCTTGGTGTAGTCGCGGCGGTCGTCCTGCCGCACGCGGGTCTGGCACACCATGAAGGGTTGGAATCCTTCGCCGCGCAGTTCGGCCAGCACCGTGGCGGTGGGGATATAGCTGTACCGTTCGGAGCGGCTGCCGTGCGGGGCTTCCGCGAAAATGGACGGCGCCACACGGCGAATCTGGTCATCCGACAAGGGGTGTTCCGAGCGCAGCACCGGGGATCGGGATGCGAAACGGGAGGCAAGTTGCATGGTCTTTCTCCTGACAAAGGGTTTGCTGTTGAAACCCCACCGGATTCCTAGATTCGGAGCCCGCCTTTCGGCTTTCCGGTGGGGTCGGCGCGGAGACCTGGGCCGGCCTCGTTGCCACCGTCTTTCCTGAGTTCATCGCCCGCGACGGTCAGGAGCGCGCGGACGGGGGCCGTCAAGGAAACAAGCGACGGGTTGGTGCGGCCCGCAGCGCAGCGAGGACACGGCCCGGCGCGCCTTGACGGCACACGGGCGCGGGCTACAGTCGCGGATGAGGTGATGAGCGAGGGAAGACGGCGGTTGTGGCAACGGCCGCAGATGGCGCCGACCCCACGCAAGCGAAGCGCGCAGGCCCGGATCGAGGAGCCGGGCCGAAGGCGTCAGCCGAGCGGAGCGAGGGAACGATGGAAGCCCGCACGGGGCGAGACGCCGAAGGTGGCTCGATGCGCAGCACGACAGCGCGACCGGCTAACTAGCCGGAGACGCTCGAATCGAAGTGTGAGTCGTGCAGTGCGCCTACGATCACGTAAAGTCGCAGACAACAGGCGTGCGGAAGTTAAGGGTCAAGTAGCCAAAGCACATAAATAACCGATGAAGCGACTTAACTATTTTGCGCGAGGGACATAGATGATTCCGAGGTTCAATACCGACATCGTTGGGGCAATCGTCCAGGCAGATTGCCGAGGCGTTCCCTATGAAGAAATGAGGGATCTCTACATCCAACGGAATGTCTTTGAGGTAGCTCTTGACGCCCCCGTGTATCGAATCATGGAACTCCAATACTTCCGCGAGGATTTAAGCAGAAAGTGTCTTACCTACACCAAGATCGACAAATCAAACTGGGGCGATTCATCGGAGAATCCACTGCTCGACCGGGAGTTCAAGGATGTTGTCACGGGCGCACCACTGACGCTCAATGGCGTGGTTGCCTCGGTCTACGGCTCCTGCTGGTCGGCCACGGCCCTTGACGCGCAATCAGACTGGGCAATTTTTTCTCGTCGCAATCCCTCCGTGCGCGTGCAATCGACACCCAGGAAGCTACTGGACGCTGCGATGAGCAGAGGCAACGAGTTCTATATGCTGCAACACGTCATCGGCAAGATGCAGTACGCCACAGACGCCGAAATAGAGGCGCATTTCTCCGATCAAAACTGGGAGAAGCATCTCGACAGCCTTGGGCAAGGGATTGCAGCGTCCTTCTTGCGGTTAAACAATAATCTTTCGAGCGAAGATGAAGTCAGGCTCCTCTACGACCACACTGATGGGGCGTGGCCCAAGTCCAATGTTCGGATCGTAGATCGCTTCGCAAAGGTGCCATTCGATTGGCTTGCTGCGGTCAATGGCGTGGTAGTTGGCCCCTTTGTGTCCGATGGGGGCGAAGCAATAGTCCGCAGCGAATTGCAAGGCTTCGGGATCAACTGCGCGGTGTCGAGCAGTCCAACCAGAACTAGCGTCGGCTAAGATCAGGACACTAGGCGCAGCAGAAAAAAAGCGCGCCGCCCCGCAGGACGACGCGCCGGATGGTTGCCGCGCGATCAGTGCGCGACCATCGACTGCAACTGCTCGATGACGCCAGGCTCAACGAAGACGCACGGCTGCTTGTCCGCGATCGGCACGTTGAACACCTTGGCGAACACCTCGCGTTTCAGGTGCGCCAGGCGGCCCGTGCGATGCGCCTGTTCAGGCTTCAAGCGACCACCACCCGCCGGCGAGCCACTGCGCTGCGGGTCGCATTCAACCAAGGCGACAAAGCCGTCATCGGACAGCTTCTGGTGTTCGGTGCACAGGCCCCAGCCTGTCGTCGTGTGGCGTTCCAGGCTCGCGCGCAGGCGCTTGTCGAGAAGAAGGTTGCCAGTGTCGTAAGCGACGCCGCAGACAAGGCAGACATGACGTTCCAGTGAAACATGCGATTTGTCGTTCATGATGACGATCTCCGGTTGCAGGGGCGGAATTGCCCGGAACCGTCGCCAGCACGGCGCAGCGCAAGCAGTCACAGGGTCGAAGACGGCCGCCAGGACGCCAGCGCGCAAGGCGCGCGCCGCCCTTGACGGCGAGAACGCCGTGATACGGTGAAGGGAACAGCAAGACCGCCCATCCCGACCTCCAACGAAGGCACGGACAGGCAAGCGGAGCGCGCAGGCCCGCAGGGCCGGAGATCGTCGGCATCGGACGCAGCAAAAAGGGGGCCGAAGCCCCCGCGATCACAACAGCCCCCGTTCGGCGAAGGACGCTGTGGACTCGCCACCGACAACGATGTGATCCAGTGCACGCACGTCCACCAGCGCCAGCGCATCCTTGAGCCGCTGGGTGATCTGTCTGTCGGCCTGACTCGGCTCAGGGTTCCCACTCGGATGGTTGTGCGAGAAAATCACAGCCGCCGCATTGAGCCGCAACGCCGTCTTCACGACTTCGCGCGGATACACCGCCGCCGAGTCGATGGTGCCGCGGAACAGCTCGGCGTACTCGATCAGCCGATGCTGGCTGTCGAGGAACAGTGCCGCGAAGACTTCGTACTCGAAGCCGGCCAGCTTGGTGCGCAGGTAGTCCTTGACCAGCATCGGCGATGTGAACAGCGCACCGCGCGGGATCTTCTGGTCGATGACCTGGCGGGCCGCCTCCAGGATCTGATCGGCGGTGGCCAGCATGTAGCGCCCCTGGCTGTCACGCACCAGCAGCGAGGAATCGAAAGCGAGAGAGAGTTGCGACATGATCGTGCTCCGGTTGCTCGGGCGGAATTGCCCGGAACCGGCGCCAGCACGGCGCAGCGCAAGCTGTCATAGGGTCATGGACGGCCACGGCCGCAAGCGTGCGAGCACGCGCAGCCCTTGACGGCGAGAACGCCGTGGTACGGTGAAGGGAACAGCAAGACCGCCCATTCCCACCTCCAACGAAGGCACGGGTAGGCAAGCGGAGCGCGCAGGCCCTCAAGGGCCGGAGGCGTCAGCCGAGCAGAGCGAGGGAACGATGGAAGCCCGCATGGGGCGAGACTCGCGCAGCGAGGCTCGATGCGCAGCACGACAGCGCGACGGCGGCACGCCGGGACGCACGGATTCCCTCCCTGAATATCCTTGTGGAGTGAACCCTATGCGGCATTTATAGTTGTCTGTCGGCCGGCTGTCGGGTTGCTGTCGTGTTGTCCTTGTTCCTGGCTCCCCATACTTCGCCACGTCTACTGAAAACGAAGGAGCCGCCCATGAACACTACAGAACATGCTCAACAAACCCGTCTGCTGACCCCGGCCGAACTGGCCGTGTGCATCAAGATGTTCCGCGAGATGCGGCAGTGGTCACAGGAACAGTTGGCCGCGATTTCCGGCCTCAACGTGCGGACGATCCAGCGGGTCGAGCAAGGCTTGTCCGCCAGTCTTGATACACGTCGTGCTCTTGCTAGGGCGTTCGAGTTCGAGGACATCGACGCACTCAACAAGCCGTTCACCATTCCGTCCGAGGAAGAATTCAAGGCCGAGAAAGAAAAGTTCGATCGGGAGCACGTCACGCTGACGGCCACCCCACTGACAACAGGCAAGCAGTTGGCCAAGTTGGCCGAGTCCTGCACGATGGACTTGTCAGAGCCAGCCTTCGAGCTGACCCGCGAAGCGGACGAGACATTCGCCATGCTGGTGGACTACTTCCGCGACTACCGGGACTGCGCCGATGCCTACAGCGAAACGCAGAAGTTCGAGATATACGACGAGATGCAATCCCACATCGACGCGCTCAAGGCGCTCGGCGTCTCACTGCGCAGTGCCACGCGCAAGGTGCAGGTAAAGTGGGGTTTGGAGCAGGACAGCAAGCCGATGCCTGCCAGCGTGTTGTACGTGGTGGCTTTCCCACTCGGTAAGGAGCCGGAGCAGTTTGCAACGCCGAAGTCTGCCGGCATCCGCCTGTAGCGCGGAATGCGTCAGGGTCGGTTCGAGGTCATCACCATGCTTTAAACTTGAACAGCCGTCCCCGCTCACCCTCGTCATGCAACGTCACGACAATTTCGTCCGCGGCAAACACCGGCTCATCGTCATCGGCACGCGCTGGCAAGTCCGAATCGATCAGCGTGATGGTGGGCTGTAGCCCCAGTTCGGCGTATCGGTGAATGACCGCTAACAGGTTCTCCTTTTTGCGATCATCCAGCGACTCGAACACACCATCGTGATAGACGAAGCGCGGGAACTTGTCGTCGAGGTGGGCACGCAATACAGCAAGGTCGAAGGCAATGCACAGTAGCTTGCGATACGTGTATCCAAGGTCGGCGCTGGTCGCATTGCCCGATTCATCCAAAATCTCCGCCTTGAACTCAAGGTGCCCTGCCTGATTTGGCGAGACGCTCAGCAATGCCTTGCGGTCGATCACTTCTTCAACGATTTCGCTGAAAAAGACCCGAATCGACGAAAACAAACTATCCGGGTCCGAGTTCTGCTTTTCGACGTCAGCTTCTATCTGGGTTTGCAGATGACCGCGCGCCTCCGTCAGCGCCCTAATGTCAGTGCGCAATTCCTGCAAACGGTGCAGGAAGCCGCGCTGGCGCTCTAGGGATGTGATGTCGGCGCGCAGTGTTACCATTTCGTCGGAAACTTGTCTGTACTTTCCGAAAATGTCGGTTTCGCTCAGAAATGAAAGCATGTCCGAGCGCTTTTTACCCAGCGACCCGAGTTCAGCATTGACACGCTTCAGCTCGGCTTCGATCTCCACACGCTCTTCCTGAAGATAGCCACGACGCTCATCCGTGATCGCCCGGTTGAAGGCGATCAATTGTTGGAAGTCCTTCTTGACCTGCCCCTTGAAAAGGACACCCGCTTCCTCGAACAAGCGCTGGGCTTCCTCCGGATTAAACAGAATCTGATCTTCCTCCAGCGAAGTCAGTATCTTCTTTCTGTTCTGAGTTAGCGAATAGCGCTCGCTGTTGAGTGTCGCGATACGCTCATCTATGCCATCGACCAACTGCTTGGTTCGATCCTTATCCTGAGCACGAAAATCAAAGGCATCAAGAAGCTTCTGCTTCTTCTCTGCCTCCTTCTGCTTGAGTAAGAGGATGCCTTCGATCTTGCTGATGTCCTCAATCGACCCACCCAGTTCGTTCTTAATAGTCTGGGCAGTATCTTGCCTTTTGGAGAGTTCATCTTCCTTCTCATAATGCGAAGCGATTAGTTTCGCGTTGAAACCCAGCATATGCGCAAGAAATGGTTTCCAATCGGCATGCTTGGACGCGAACTTGCGCAGTTGGAATACCTCGCGAAAGTCCTCCTGCGAGCGCAGCAGATAGCCCAATCCCTTGCGATATGACCATGGCTTTAGTGCGCGCCAATCGAGTAGGCCATCGAGCAGATCGCGGGCGCGCTCGAAAGCCACATCCTGGTGGTCCCATGCCAAGATCGACAACGCAGAGAAGTCCTGGTGTCCCGCTTCGTGCTTCTTGAAGCTGATCTTGGTTGCCTCCTCCACGCTACGCCGTATCGTAACGAATGAGGCGTCTTCCAGCTCGATCTCTAAGAAGAAAACGAAATCTCTGAAACGATCAAGGTGCTTGAAAAGGAAGAACTTGGCGTCACGTCCAGCTAAGAATCCGAAATCGAGCAAACGCCCCAGGGTCGTCTTTCCAAGATTGTGAGTATCCTTCTCGCGATTCTCCGGGAGACGAATCTCAGCCATGATGACATTCAAGCCCTGCACAAAGTCGACGGGCTCGAACAAGTCCGGCTTGTTTGAATAAAGTCTAGACAGCTTCATTTGGCCCCACATATTCCACGGCGTCGGTCTTGGGGCGATAGTCGATCAGTCCCATTAGATAGAGAAAATTTAGCGCCGGTAGGAATAACACATCGCCTCCGGTAACGGTCTTCTTCGCATACTTGCGCAGTGCGCCGTATTCATCCACGCGGCGATCTTTCAGTCGCATCAGCAACAACAACGCAACGTTAATAACCGTGCGATCCGGGTGCGAGTGTTTAGTCGGCCGCAGCATCGCTTACCTCCCCAATATCGCAGTTCCAGTACATGTAGAACAGCACGGCACGGGTCAAGCGCTTGTGTGCATGCTGTCGCAACACGGGATCGCGGTTGAATAGGAGGTCTACCAAGTACTCCATTACGTCATCGAAGGTCTGGTAGTCCTTGCGCTTGGCAATAATCTTGAGTTGAAACTCATCGACCACAGATTCATACATGCGCAACAGCTCAAGGTTTTCCGGCGCGGCCAGGAATGCACGAATCTGCGCAGTTTCCTTCAGGTATTTCTTGCGTTGCGCCTTGGCGTACTCGGCGCTCATGTTGTTCAGGAGATTCTTCTGCTCATAGGTGACCCGCTCAGTGGGTGGATCGTCGAGCAATGCCGATATACTGTCCTTCTGCCGGGCCAGCGCCTGTACGACCTCAGCAAGATCGTCCGGACTAACGATCAAGGGCGAATCGACCGGGTCGAGATCGGCCTTTCCTGCTACGTCAGGAAACGTCTTCAACAGGACTTCCAATTGCTCCAGGCCACACAAGTAGATCGATGAATCAGGGATACCGCATTGCGCTGCGATGTACGCGCGTATCTCGCTCTCGGCATTGCCAGCCAACCGTCGATTGGCAAACAGCATGTAGTGGTCGAGCTGCTTGGCCTCACGTAGCTTCTTGATGCGTGGAATCTCCTTGGCGAGTACCGTGTTCGCCGCGTTCGTACTGAAAAAGTCTGGCTCCGAGAAATTCCGGTTGTAGCCGTTGGTGTGCTTGGCCTGGACGATGGTCGTGCCAACCCAAGGCGCAGCTTTGCTTGGATGTAGCTCGGACGTGCCAACGAATTTAGCATCGCGTCCTCCATCAGGCCCCTTGGCGAAACCTTGCACGGAAATGCCAAGCAGATGCTGGCACAAGAAAACGATCAGTTTTTCGAACTGATCGTCGCTCATATCCTCGTAGGCGAACTTCATCTCACCCCCGAGCTAAGTGTCAGCGGACCGCTCATCACACGGCAACCGTAATGCCGGCCGCATGCGCGCGACGCGCAGGCTGTACGACGATCTCGACATGCTGGTCGAGCGACACCAGTGCCTGCATCAGCCGTTCAAGAGAAATGTTCTGTAGCTTGTAGCGGCGAACTTGGGACACCTTGGGCTGCGTCATACCGGTAATGGCGGCCGCTTCCGTCTGGCTAAGATCGCGTTTGTCAATTAGCTCGTTGAGCTTGACCGCAAGAGCGGCCTTCGCTGACAGTTCCTCCGCATCATCGAAGCCGAGGTCTGCCAACACGTTGTCGGTGCCTTGAGGATTAGCTTTGCGCGTCATTACGATCTCCCGCTCAACCCATAACGGGCGAGCACTGCCTTCAACCGCTTCTCGATCAACTCCACGTCCGGCTGTGGCGTAGCAATTCCGGACTTGGATTTCTTCTGAAACGCATGTAGCACATGCACAACATCGCCGACGCGCACGGTGTAGACCGCGCGAAAGGTGTCGCCCCGGTGGTCCTCCACTAGCTCATAAACACCAGGGCCGAGACCTTTCCAGAGTTTCGCCGAATCAGGTGTTCGGCCCAACTGCACGACGAACAGCGCGACGCCCATGTCCTTCTGAACGGGAATGGGGAACTCCTTGAAGTCCTTCTTCGAGGAGCCCTCCCAATACAGGAACTTACGTTTCTCAGACATAGATTATACCCGTTCGGATATGAGACGCAAGAGCCGAATTGTCGCGTCAGCGTCGCGACAATTCGGCCCGCACCGGCTGCGATCGGCAGTGGTAGAAATGAGGCCCCAAGTCATGCCGTTGCCTCCTCACGACGCTGCGCCCCAGTGATCGTCTTGCGCCGGTTTGCCACCAGTTCCGCCGCCTGGCGCACCGGGTCGTCCTCGGTGTGGACGTAGCGCATGAACATCGCCACGGTCTTGTGCGCGGTCAGCACCATGCCGACCTTCACCGGGATGCCCGAATTGGCGATATCGGTGGCCGAGCGGTGGCGGATGCCGTGCGTGCCGACGTGCGTCACGCCGGCCGCCTTGAGGGTGCGCTTCCAACCGCCGTAATGCTCCCCATAGGTCATGTGCGTGAGGGGATTGCGCGGCGACGGCAGCACATAGCGCGAGCCTTCCCGCCTCGGCGCTGTCGAAAGCAACCGGTAGGCTTCCTCGCTCATGGGCTTGGACATGCAGCCGGTCTTGCTGTCGGGCCAGACCACGCGGCGGTTCTCCAGGTCGATCCACTCCCATTCGAGCAGCACGATTTCGGAACGGCGGGCCGCAAACTCGAATTGCAGGCGGATCGCCAGCGGGATGACATAGGGCTCGATACCCTCGGCTTCCACCTTGTCGAGTTGCTTGAACAGCTTGCTCATTTCCTCGTCGCTGATGAGGTGGGTTGTCTTGCCAGCGGGATACATCGGGACGTGACGGCATGGGTTCGTGCCGTCGGGCCTGTGGCCCCACACCTCGGCCATGTTGAACATCTTGCGCATGACGCTGAAGGTGCGGTTCGCCTCTGCCGGCTTGTGCTCCAGCTTCTTCATCATCGCCGCGACATCCGGGCGCTTCACATCCTGCACCTTCATGCGGCCCAGGATCGGGATGATGTTGCGGTCGATGACGCCCTGATAGCCTCGTTGCGTACTGGGCTTGTTGCGTTGCTTGGAGTAGTCCCCCATGAACGTCGCGCAGAGTTCCTTGACCGTGGGCGCCTTGCGCGCCTCGGTTTTGGCCGCGCCCGGATCGCCGCCCCGGCGAACCTCAGCCAGCCAGTTCTGCGCCAGCGAGCGGGCTTGCTCTACGGTCAGCTCTCCGTACAGGCCCAGCGCCGGCTTGCGGCGCTCGCCGGCATTCGTCCGGTACTGGAGCATGAAGACCTTGCGGCCGGCCGGTGTAATCTTGCACAGGAAGCCGGGAACAAGCGTGTCGCGCAGCTCGATGGGCTGCGCCTGGGGTTGTGCCGCATCGACTGCGGACTTGGTGAGTTTGATCTTGGCCATGATGACTCCTGGGAAAGACACGGTTTCCAGGAGCCTGTTAGGAGCCAAGCGGACGGAAGCCGGGTCAAGTTTCGGAAAGCACCGGCATAGGATGAACTCACGTAAGTTCTTGATAAACCTGCCACAACGAGCTGTGGCGTAGTCCAGCGAAGTTCGGTGCTGGAGTCATGGTGAAATAAAAAATTGGAGAGCGGGCGTTCGGCAAATAACTCAGCATTCTATTTGTGAGGCCGTGTCTACGGCGCTAGGCAAAGAAACGAAGTATTGGGGAAAGCAAGGCGCGCGGGCAGCCGGTTCAGTTCGTAACGCCCTAAAAGGATGGAAATTCTCCCCGCCCCCGAGTGGCATAAATGGCACAAATGGCACGAAGCAATAAATCAAATTTTCATGCCGCCCCAAAAACAGCCAAGATGTAACAAAGACGTGGCTTTCCGGGCTTTTTGTCACATCTAAAAGACGACTGTTTTATTCCGTTTGTGCCAAGAAAGTAGAGCCTTCTCCACGAAGAAGGAAACTCTAGAATGGCAACCGCAACCACCCAACAATTCACGGCACCGTCCGCGACATCTGCCGCTCACTGGCCAGAGCAGCCTTTCCCGCCCCTGGACCAAGTTACGCGACCATCGATCCCCACTGATGCCGCTGCGTATTACCTGAATAGACGCCCGCAAACCCTTCGCGCTTGGGCCTGCCTTGAGAACGGCCCGCTTCGCCCTATCCGCGTTAACGGCCGTCTTGCTTGGCCAGTCGCAAAAATAATAGCTTTGATGAACGGGGGTGCGAAATGAACCCGAATACATCGAGTACCACGGAGCTGGATTTCCCCTTTAGTGGCACCACTCAGGCTTCAATCATTAACAACTTCAGCAATAGGCGCATCGTGTCTGCATTTCATCCGCCATGTTGGTGCCTGAGGCCGTGGGAAATCCCGTTCAACGGCGAGCCTTTCAGGCATTTCGAATTGATTAACGGTGAGCTGGACGAAGATTTCCGCGCACTGTGGATTTTGATCTTTGAGCATGAATCACATCCCTTAATCGGCTTGCGCATTCTTCAGCGCGATGACGATTTGCCTTCGACAAATATGATCATTGCAAGCTATGCGGAGTTAACCGCGTTGCAGCGCGTGGCAATTGAAACGGTGAACGGTCGCCTTGGTCTTCTCATAGCGGGGGAAGGCGCATGAACAGACCTCAACCCGACCTCGCGCAAGCCCAGCGTTTTCTTGACCTCATTGCGCCTGGCGAACCGATAACTTTCCAGACCTTCATGGACCGGCAGAGTGAGGATGACCACCATGCAGCACCTTCCTCACGCAGGCCTCCGAACCCGAACCGAATCCTCTACGGAGACTTGAGCCAGCACGCACCCACGTTGACGCAACTGAATCACCGAGGGGCCGGAGTGTTTTTGATGGTCAACCAGGGTGACCAGAAAGGGAGAAAGAAAGAAAACGTGGTTCGCGCTCGCGCCCTATTTGTCGATCTCGACGGCGCGCCGCTGGAGCCTGTTATGGCCTCGGCCGTGAAACCCCACATCACCGTGGAGTCGAGCCCTGGCCGCTATCACGCCTACTGGCTGGTGAAAGACTGCCCGCTGGACCAATTCACCCAACTGCAAGCTGCACTTGCCGCCAAGTTCAACGGCGATCCGGTAGTCAAGGACTTGCCGCGTGTTATGCGTTTGCCCGGGTTCTTTCATCAAAAAAACGGGGCATTCATGACCCGCATCTTGAGCGAGAGCCTGACATGACACAGCCTTATGCATTAGCAGACGTGGTTCAGGGGCTGGGGATTAGCGTTGTCCCTTTGCAGGCAATGACGAAGGCCAGGATCGTCTCAGAAATGGCCGAGGAGGGGAGAATCCCGGAAGGTGCGCGGAACAGCACGTTGCTCAGCCATGCAGGTGCGATGCGGCGGCACGGCATTACAGAGGATGCAATCGCCGCAGCACTGCTGGTAATCAATGCCTCTCGCTGCCATCCGTCGCTGCCTGACGACGAAGTGCGTAGCATTGCACGCTCGGTGGCCAAGTATGAGCCTGACCCTGTGGCCAGTCTGCCAGCCTATTCACGAGCTGACCTGACATCGATGATCGAAGGCACCGATGATTTCGATGAACTCACTGGGCGCCTCGCCGAACTGGTAGCAACCTGTGAGTTGCGCGAAACCGAGCGCGACACGCTACACAAGCTCATCAGCAAGAAAGCCCGGGTAACGCTCGCCAGCCTCAAGCAGGACGCAAAGCACTTCCAGTACAGCACCGCCCCAGTAGACTCTGACCACATCACCGTGGCGCGAGCAGTTATCCGTGCCTTGGGTGAGGGGAACCTGTTGCACGCTGATGGCTTTCTGTGGATATGGAAAGGAGATGGCGTATGGCGCTGCGCAGACGATCGTGAACTCAAGCAGATCATTCACGCTGCTGCAGCGAGCAGCACGTTAACCGCCAACGTAGTGGGCTCTGTGCTCGACATGGCGAAAACCGAGGTTCACCGGCCTGGGCATCGTTTCGACGAGAACCCCATCGCCATCAACTGTCCCAATGGCGAACTCGTGTTAGAGAACGGCAACTGGGTGCTGCTGGCCCATGATCGCGAGAACTATCGCACTGCCATGATTCCTGTTGCCTATGATCCCACTGCCGATGCTCCGCGCTTCCGTCAGTTCCTGGTTGAGATTTTTGCTGGTGACAAGGATGCCGCGAACAAGGCTCGTGTCTTGCTAGAAGCGTTGGGTTACACCCTGATCCCCTCTTGCCATCTTGAGAAGTTCTTCATGCTGATTGGACCCGGGGCCAACGGGAAATCGGTCGTGCTGTCTGTGCTGGTAGAACTGCTCGGGCGCGCCCATGTTAGCGCTGTGCAGCCAAGCAAATTCGAGCACAGCTTCCAGCGTGCCCATCTGCATGGCAAGCTGGCCAACATCATTACCGAAATTGCCGAAGGCGCAGAAATCGCCGATGCGCAACTGAAATCACTGGTATCCGGTGAGATGACCACTGCCGAACACAAGCACAAACCGCCGTTCGACTTCACCCCCTACGCCAAGCATTGGTTCGGTACCAATCACCTGCCGCACACCCGAGATTTTTCGGATGCACTGTTCCGCCGATCCATCATCCTGTCCTTCAACAATAAGTTTGAAGGTGCCAACAGGGACGTACACCTGATCGACAAACTACGTGCCGAGCTGCCTGGCATCCTGAATATGGCATTGGCCGGTTTGAAGCGTCTGCTGGAAAACAATGCCTTCACCGAATGCACCAGCAGCGCTGAAATCGCACGCAAGTGGCGCGTCGAAGCGGACCAGGTCGCACAGTTTGTTGGAGATGCCTGCGAAACCGGCAAAGGTCACAGCGTCACATCAGCTGACTTGTATGGGTCATATCGCTTCTGGGCAGACGGGGCGGGTGTTCGCCACACGTTGAACCGCAACAACTTCACCACCCGTCTGGAACGCCTGGGCTATTCGGCATGCAGGGGGACGGGTGGGACTCGCAAGATCAGTGGGTTAAGGCCGTGTGCGGGCGGCCATACGGCTGACTAGTCAGTGACACAAGTGACGCATGTTTCGGGATCAAATCATATGGAAATATTCTTACCTGTCTGGTAACACAACATGGTCAGATAATCCCGATAGAGAATATGTAGAAAGGTGCGTCACTTGCGTCACTAACAGCCGATGCATACGGCAGATGCCGGCTACGGCTAGGCAGCTTGCCCATCGATGATCGCGGTCAGCTCCTCATCGCTCAAGCTTTGGTATTTGGCGGCCAGCCCTCGGTCATTGACCGAAAGCTCCACGCGCTGGGTTTCTGGCTCGTAAAAACCAAGCAGCCTCCCGACTTCCCTCGCTCCCTGGATCATGGCGCCCGGATTGCCCTGCGCCCTAGCCGTCTGAATGGCCTCCAGGAGGTCCGAAATTACTTTTTGCTTGGTCACCCCCAGCTCAAGTGCTGTCGCCGCCTGGCGGGCCTGTATGGCGGCCTTGATCTGAGGTTTCCTTAGGTTCTCGGCACCGATGGCATACGCAGTCCGTACGGAATATCCCGCTTTCCTGGCCGCTTCCGCGCCACAGAGGCTAATGCAATATTCATCGACGAACCTGGTTTGTTTGTCATTTAGCATGGCCATCGCTTACCATTAAATCCGACAACAACAATTATACGCTCGCCAGTTAAATAACACTTATAAATCAATAAGATAAATATCGTTTCAAGGCGTGCGCAACGAGGACATGACAAAAAAATCCCTCACCGAGCGGGACATCTGCAGCAAGTTCATCACCCCAGCAATTACCAAGGCAGGCTGGGACCTGCACGCCCAAATTCGCGAAGAGGTCTCCTTCACCAAAGGCCGCATCATCGTACGCGGCAAGCTGCACACCCGGGGCAAACAGAAGCGCGCAGACTACATCCTCTACTACAAACCCAACCTGCCCATCGCGGTCATTGAGGCCAAGGACAACACCCACAGCGTGGGCGACGGCATGCAGCAGGCGCTGAATTATGCCGAGACGCTCGACGTCCCCTTCGTATTCAGCAGCAACGGCAATGGCTTTCTGCTCCACGACCGCACCGGCCAGACCAACCCCATCGAACAGGAAATCGCTCTGGCCGACTTCCCCGGCCCGGAAGAACTCTGGCAGCGTTACTGCGCCTGGAAAGGCCTGGCAACGCCGGAAACCCGTGCCACGGTAGAAACGCCTTACTACGACGACGGCACAGGCAAAATGCCGCGCTTCTACCAGGTCAACGCCATCAACCGCACGATCGAAGCCATTGCCAAGGGCCAGCAACGCATTTTGCTGGTGATGGCGACCGGCACCGGGAAGACCTACACCGCCTTCCAGATCATCTGGCGTTTGTGGAAGTCCAAGACCAAGAAACGCATCCTGTTCCTCGCCGACCGCAACATCCTGGTTGATCAAACCCGCACCAACGACTTCAAGCCATTCGGTCAGGCCATGACCAAGATCACTAATCGCCAGGCCAACAAGGCGTTTGAAATCTACCTCTCGCTCTATCAGGCCGTCACCGGCACGGAAGAAGAGCAAAACATCTACAAGCAATTCTCCCCGGACTTTTTCGATCTGATCGTGGTGGACGAATGCCATCGGGGCAGCGCTGCCGAAGACTCCGCGTGGCGCGAAATCCTGGCGTATTTTTCATCCGCCACCCAGGTCGGTATGACCGCCACGCCCAAGGAAACCAAAGAAGTCTCCAACATTCATTACTTCGGCGAGCCGGTCTACACCTACTCGCTCAAGCAGGGTATCGACGACGGCTTCCTCGCCCCCTACAAGGTGGTGCGCATCGACTTCGACATCGACCTGTTGGGGTGGCGGCCAAAAAAAGGCCAGACAGACAAATACGGCAACCTCGTCGAAGACCGCATCTACAACCAGAAAGACTTTGACCGCAACATCGTCTTCGATGAACGCACCCAGCTGGTCGCCTGGAAGATCACCCAGTACCTGCAGCAGACCGGCGAATATCAGAAGACCATCGTTTTCTGCCAGGACATCGACCATGCTGAGCGCATGCGGCAGGCACTGGTGAATCTCAATCCGGAGCGCATCAAGGAAAACCGCAAGTACGTCATGCGCATCACAGGCGACGAAGCCGAAGGCAAAGCCGAACTGGACAACTTCATCAACCCCGAGAGCCGCTACCCCGTCATCGCCACCACCAGCAAGCTGATGACCACCGGCGTCGATGCCCAGACCTGCAAGCTCATCGTGCTCGACCAGCGCATCCAGTCCATGACCGAGTTCAAGCAGATCATCGGCCGGGGCACCCGTATCAACGAGGATTTCGACAAGTTCTGGTTCACCATCATGGACTTCAAGAAGGCCACCGAACTGTTTGCCGACCCGGACTTCGATGGTGACCCGGTGCAGATTTTCGAGCCCGGTGAGGATGAGCCCCCCGTGCCGCCGGAAGAACCGGGAATTCCGGGTGAAGAGGAACCGCTCCCCCCGCCCGAGCCACCGCTTCCGCCCGACGAACCCGGCGAGCCCCGCACCAAGTACGTGATCGGCGGCGACGTCGCGGTTTACGTCATTGCCGAGCGTGTCCAGTACTACGGCCCAGACGGCAAGCTCATCACTGAATCACTCAAGGATTACACCCGTCGCGCCGTGCGCAAGGAATACGCCTCGCTGGACGACTTCCTGCGCCGCTGGACCAGCGCCGACAAGAAACAGGTGCTGCTCGAAGAACTCGCCGCACAAGGCGTATTGCTTGAAGCCCTGGCTGAGGAAGTCGGCAAGAAACTCGGCAAAGACTGCGACCCCTTCGACCTCATCTGCCACGTCGCCTTCGATCAGCCGCCGCTGTCGCGTCGCGAGCGGGCGGAGCAAGTCAAGAAGCGCGATGTGTTCACTCAATACGGCGACCAGGCACGCAAGGTGCTCGAAGCCTTGCTCGACAAATACGCCGACACCGGCATCGAATCCATTGAGAGCATGAACGTGCTTCAGCTGGACCCAATCAGCAAGCTGGGCACCCCCATCGAACTGGTGAATGCGTTTGGTGGCAAAAACAAATACATGAGGGCCCTGCATGAACTTGAATCGCTTTTGTACGTTCAAGCATGAGCGGCGCAACGTATATTCGCGGCCTGGTTTCGAGCGAGTCTCATCAAGAAACATCCGTCACGGATGAAGAGCTCTGCCGAGTGTCCGACCTATTGGACGGAGGGGAGAAACCCCTAACCGGGTTTGAGCTGCACCTTATGGCGGTATTGGCGGGTAAGACCTCTCCGATCACACCCAAAGAGGCGGTGCTGGCTGGACATTTTAAAGTAAGAAATTCCGCACCAGACACCCGTGACGAAGACGCCATCCTTGAAGACGCCCTGAACGAAATGCATGCAGACGAAGCATACAAACGCCAAGAGCAGGAACTCAACAGCGAGCTTTTAGCGGAATGCTGGGGCTACGCCGAATCGTCCTCCCAATCAGAAGAGACGGGGTGGTACTACGAAGAGGAAGAGTGAACAATGCGCACCCCCTGCCACGCAGCTGCAACCCCATTAACGGTTTAAATTATCAAGATGTCCATCTCCACCACCATCAAGTCCATCCAGGACATCATGCGCAAGGACGTCGGCGTCGACGGCGACGCGCAGCGCATCGGCCAGCTGGTCTGGATGTTCTTCCTCAAGATTTACGACGAC
>NCIH01000082.1:0-23847 GCA_002281975.1 Hydrogenophilales bacterium 17-64-11
GCGCGTCACGTTGTCCATGCCGCCGTGGTAGGCCAGTGCGGTGAGGCCGGCTTGATTGAGCGCGTCGGCGGTGTCTTCAACTTTCTTGCGCGTGCTGCAGTACACGATCCCGGCCTCGCCTTTGTGCTCGCCCAGAAAGTCGAGCAACTGGCGGCGCGGTTCGGTCTTTTCGGCAATGCGGTAACGGATGTTGGGACGGTCGAAGCTGGCGACGAACACGCGCGCGGCGCCGAGGTCGAGCCGGGTGAGGATTTCGGCGCGCGTCGCGGCATCCGCCGTGGCGGTGAGCGCGATGCGCGGCACCTCGGGAAAGTGCTCGTGCAGCGCCGACAGGCCGAGGTATTCCGGGCGGAAATCGTGCCCCCATTGCGATACGCAGTGCGCCTCGTCGATGGCAAATAGCGCGACGCGGGCCTGTTCGAGCAGGCTCTGGAAGCGCGGCGTGAGCAGGCGCTCCGGGGCGACGTAGAGCAATTTCAATTGCCCGGAGGCGAATTCGCGCTCGACCTGCGCGGCCGCCGCGCCGTCCAGACTCGAATTCAGGAACGCCGCCGCGATGCCGAGTTCCTGCAGCGCCGCGACCTGGTCCTGCATCAGCGCGATCAGCGGCGACACCACCACCGCGCAGCCTTCGCGCAGCAGCGCGGGAATCTGGAAGCACAGCGACTTGCCGCCGCCGGTCGGCATCAGCACCAGCGCGTCGCCGCCCGCCGCGATGGTGTCGACGATGGCCGCCTGCTCGCCGCGGAACGCGGGGTAGCCGAAGACGCGGTTGAGCAGGCTTAAGGGGGTGTCGGGCATGAAAATACGTCTGGCAAGCGATGTGTCACATTGGCTATAATTGTGTCACGTTTTGCCCCTTTGGAGGCTGCCCATGAAAACCCTGACCATCCGCGAAGCCCGAGAAGGCCTGTCGCACCCCGACCAGATGTTCGCCGACGCCGACGAAGTGCTGGTGGTACGTCATGGTGAGCCGGTGGCGCGCATCCTGCCGGTCGAACCGCGCAAGAAAGCATTTCGTTCGCTCGCCGCATTTCGTGCCAGCCAGCCGTTCCAGGAAATTCCCAGCGAAGTCCTGATCAGCGAAGACCGTGAAGATCGCTTCTGATGATTTATGTCGATACCAGCGCGCTGGTGAAGCGCTACCTCAGCGAAGCAGGCAGCGACACATTTGACGCTTTCTTCCTGGCCCGGGCACCGCTCGCAATCAGTCGGCTGACTGTTGTCGAAATGCGTTGCGCGCTCGCGCGACGCCGCCGCAACCAGCAGATAACAACCGAGCTCGAAGCGCAGGTGCTCGAGGCCTTCAGACTGGATGTGCAGGACGGCGCCCTCGCGGTCTCGTCTTTCCTGGAGGACGACCTGACGCTGGCTTACCACCTGATGGACGAAGTCGCCGATCTGCCTTTGCGTACGCTCGACGCGCTGCACCTCGCTGTCGCGCGTCGCCAAGCCATTCCGGAATTTTCTACCGCCGACAAAAAACAGGCCGAAGCCGCTCAAAAACTCGGCTTTGCGCT
Organism: Hydrogenophilales bacterium 17-64-11; assembly: GCA_002281975.1. GTDB lineage: Bacteria > Pseudomonadota > Gammaproteobacteria > Burkholderiales > Thiobacillaceae > Thiobacillus. The sequence goes on from NCIH01000082.1 coordinate 1,521, forward strand.
CCACCGTTTCGATTGACCCCAGCCACCATGAATACCGAAAACACCGCTCCCCTGCAAGACGAGAACCAGATCATCATGGAGCGCCGCGCCAAGCTCGCCGCGATCCGCGAACAAGGCGTCGCCTTCCCCAACGACTTCGAGCGCCACGACTACGCCGGCAAGCTCGCACACGAACACGGCGAGAAATCCAAGGAAGCGCTGGAAGCCGAAGCCGTCCAGGTGCAGCTCGCCGGCCGCATGATGCTGAAGCGGGTGATGGGCAAGGCCAGCTTCGCCACCCTGCAGGACATGAGCGGGCGCATCCAGGTCTACGTGTCCAACGACCTCACCGGCAGCGAATCGCACGACGCCTTCAAGCACTGGGACCTGGGCGATTTCATTGGCGTCGCCGGCACCCTGTTCAAGACCAACAAGGGCGAATTGACCATCCAGGCAAAATCGATCCGTTTGCTGTCGAAGGCGCTGCGCCCGCTGCCGGAAAAATTCCACGGTCTCGCCGACCAGGAGCAGAAATACCGCCAGCGTTACCTCGACCTCATCACCAACGACGACGCACGCGAGACCTTCATGCGCCGCTCGAAAATCATCCAGGCGATCCGTGAGTTCATGACCGGCCACGGCTTCCTCGAAGTGGAGACGCCGATGATGCACCCCATCCCCGGCGGCGCCGCGGCAAAGCCCTTCGCCACCCACCACAACGCGCTCGACATGGAGCTGTTCCTGCGCATCGCGCCCGAGCTGTATCTGAAGCGGCTGGTGGTCGGCGGCTTCGAGAAGGTGTTCGAGATCAACCGCAACTTCCGCAACGAGGGCCTGTCGACGCGGCACAACCCCGAGTTCACCATGATGGAGTTCTACGAGGCCTACCGCGAATACCGCTACCTGATGGACTACACCGAGGCGCTGATCCGCCATACCGCGGTCGCCGCCACCGGCTCCACCACGGTCGTCTATCAGGGCAACGAAATCGAACTCGGCAAGCCGTTCGACCGCCTCACCATCGTCGAGGCGATCCGCAAATACAATCCCCAGTACACGGTCGAGCAGTTGAACGACCGCGACTGGCTGATCGCGCAGTTCGTGGCGATGAAGGCGAAGTACCGCGCGCAGGACGGCATCGGCGGACTGCAACTCTCCTTCTTCGAGGAGACCACCGAAGCGCTCTTGATCCAGCCCACCTTCATCATCGACTACCCGGCCGAAGTCTCGCCGCTGGCGCGCCGCTCCGACAGCCAGCCCGACATCACCGAGCGCTTCGAACTGTTCATCACCGGGCGCGAGATGGCGAATGGTTTTTCGGAACTCAACGACGCCGAGGACCAGGCCGAGCGCTTCATGGAACAGGTGCGGCAGAAGGAAGCCGGCGACGAGGAAGCGATGCACTACGACGCCGACTTCATCCGCGCGCTGGAGCATGGCCTGCCGCCCACCGGCGGCTGCGGCATCGGCATCGACCGCCTGGTGATGCTGCTGACCGATTCGCCGAGCATCCGCGACGTCATCCTGTTCCCGCAAATGCGGCGGGAAGCATGAAGACAGCCCGCAGATGCGGCGGGAAAGTTAAATGAGCCCGCAGACGCGGCGCGAAGGCTGACCGCGCGGCCATGGGGCAATACGCACTCAAGATCGGCCTGTCTGCGCTGATCCTCGTCGCCATTGCCGAAGTGGCCAAGCGCAGCACCTTCTGGGCGGCCGCCTTGGCCTCCCTGCCGCTCACTTCGCTGCTTGCGTTCGTCCTGCTGTATCTCGACACCGGCGACGTGCAGAAGGTCGCCGCGCTCTGCAGCGGCATTTTCTGGCTGGTGCTGCCTTCGCTGCTGCTGTTCGTGCTGCTGCCGATTCTGCTGCGCAGCGGCTGGGGGTTCTGGTTCAGCCTGGCCGTTTCAAGCGCCGCGACCGCGCTGGCCTACCTCGGTACGATCAAGCTGCTGAGCATGTTCGGCATTCGCCTGTAAGGCGTGCCCGCAGGCCCGTCCATGCGCGATCGCTTCCGGTAAAATCGTGTCTTCCGGCCATTTTCACCATCAATCATTTTTACGAGTCACCCCATCATGACCGACGCCTTCAACACCCACGATTCCTTCACCACCGGCACGGGCAGCCATCGCTTCGCCTCGCTGAAGAAGCTCGAGACCGCGCTGGGCGTCTCGGTGGCGCGCCTGCCGGTGTCGATCCGCATCGTGCTGGAGTCGGTGCTGCGCAACTGCGACGGCGTGAAGGTGACGCCCGGGCACGTCAAGCAGCTGGCCGGCTGGAAGCCGAACGCCGAACGCACCGAGGAAATCCCCTTCACCGTGGCGCGCGTGATCCTGCAGGACTTCACCGGCGTGCCGCTCTTGGCCGACCTCGCGGCGATGCGCTCCGCCGCGCAGAAAATCGGCAAGGACCCGAAGAAGATCGAGCCGCTGGTGCCGGTCGACATGGTGGTCGACCATTCCATTCAAGTCGACAAGTTCGGCACCCCGGACGCACTCGACCTCAACATGAAGATCGAATTCGAGCGCAACCTCGAGCGCTACCAGTTCCTCAAGTGGGGCATGCAGGCCTTCGACACCTTCAAGGTGGTGCCGCCCGGCGTCGGCATCGTGCACCAGGTCAACATGGAATACCTGGCGCGCGGCGTGATGGAAAAGGACGGCATGGCCTACCCCGACACGCTGGTGGGGACGGATTCCCACACCACCATGATCAATGGCCTCGGCGTGGTTGCCTGGGGCGTCGGCGGCATCGAGGCGGAAGCGGCGATGCTGGGCCAGCCGGTGTATTTCCTCACCCCCGACGTCGTCGGCGTCAACCTCACCGGCAGCGTGAAGCCCGGCGTCACCGCCACCGACGTGGTGCTGACCGTCACCGAGATGCTGCGTAAAGCCAAAGTGGTGGGCAAGTTCGTCGAGTTCTTCGGCGAGGGCGCCGCCGCCCTGCCGGTGACCGACCGCGCCACCATCGCCAACATGGCGCCCGAATACGGCGCGACCATGGGCTTCTTCCCGGTCGACGAGGCCACCTGCCAGTACTTTGCAGCGACCGGAAGAACCGCTGCGCAGGTCGACCTGATCCGCGCCTACTACCAGGCGCAGAATCTCTTCGGCATCCCCCGGGCAGGCGAGATCGACTACTCGCAGACGCTCAGCCTCGACCTCTCGACCGTCGAGCCGTCGGTTGCCGGCCCCAAGCGGCCGCAGGACCGCATCGCGCTGTCCGCGATCGAAACGACTTTCGACACGCTGATGCAAAAGCCGCGGGAAGACGGCGGCTACGGCAAGACCGCGGAAGACCTGCGCCGCACCTACGCGGTTGAAGGCGGCGGCGAACTGCGCCACGGCAGCGTGGTCATCGCGGCGATCACCTCCTGCACCAACACCTCCAACCCCGGCGTGATGATCGCCGCCGGCCTGTTGGCGAAGAAGGCGGTCGAGCTCGGCCTCTACACTCCGTCGCATGTGAAAACCAGCATGGGCCCCGGCTCGCGCGCGGTGACCGAATATCTCAAGACGGCCGGCCTGCTGACCTATCTCGAACAGCTGGGTTTCTCGGTCGTCGGCTACGGCTGCACCACCTGCATCGGCAACTCCGGCCCGCTGCCGGAAGCGATCGAGAAAACCGTGCTCGACAACGATCTGGTCGCCTGCTCGGTGCTCTCCGGCAACCGCAACTTCGAGGCGCGGGTGCACCAGAACGTCAAGGCCAACTTCCTGATGTCGCCGCCGCTGGTGGTGGCGTTCGCGCTGGCCGGTCGGGTGCCGTTCGATGTCGAGAAGGAACCCATCGGCGCCGGCAAGAACGGTCCAGTGTACCTGAAGGACATCTGGCCGGGCAACGACGAAGTCGCCGCGCTGCTGCACCATTCCACCGACGCCGGCGCCTACAAGAGCTACGCCGACGTCGGCGCCGGCAACCCGCTGTGGGACGGCGTGCCGGCGCCGGCCGGCGCAGTCTACGAATGGGATGCCGCTTCCACCTACATCCAGGAGCCGCCGTTCTTCGTCGGCGAAAAAGCCGCCAACGTCGCCATCAAGGGCGCGCGCGCGCTGGCGATCTTCGGCGACTCGGTCACCACCGACCACATCAGCCCGGCCGGCGGCATCAAGCCGACCTCGCCGGCCGGCCTCTACCTCACCGAACACGGCGTGCAGAAGGCCGACTTCAACAGCTACGGCGCACGCCGCGGCAACCACGAAGTGATGATGCGCGGCACCTTCGCCAACGTGCGCATCAAGAACCTGATGATCCCCGGTTCCGAGGGCGGCATCACGCTGCAGGACGGCAAGGAAAAGCCGATCTACGACGCCGCCATGGAATATCAGCGCGACGGCACGCCGCTGATGATCTTCGCCGGCGAGGAATACGGCACCGGCTCGTCGCGCGACTGGGCGGCCAAGGGCACCACCCTGCTCGGCGTGAAGGCGGTCGTCGCCAAGAGCTTCGAGCGCATCCACCGCGCCAACCTCGCCGGCATGGGCGTGCTGCCCTGCCAGTTCAAGGACGGCGTCGATGCGGCCAGCCTGAAACTCGACGGCAGCGAAACCTTCGACCTCGAAGGCACCGAAGCCGGCATCGCCCCGCAACAGGACGTCACGCTGGTGATCCACCGCGCCACGGGCGGCACCGAACGCGTCGCCCTCAAGCTGCGCATCGATACCCCGATCGAGGTCGAGTATTACAACAAGGGCGGCATCCTGCCGTTCGTGCTGGGCCAGTTGCTGGGTTAAGCCTGCGGGCCTTCAGTGCCAGCGGCGCCATGAATGGGTCGCTGGCGCGCACGACTCACCCGGCTCGTGCCGTGAATCCTTACCCATTGGACCTGCGCAGGAGTCGCCCATGAAACGCACAGCACTTTCCGCCTTCCCCATCCTTGCTGTCGTATTGCACACGGGCTGCAGCGATGACCGGCCGCTGACCTATCAGGCCCGCATCAAACCGATCCTCGATACCCATTGTGTGTCGTGCCATGTGCCCGGAAAACCGGGATATGAACAGTCCGGCCTGCGTCTCGACAGCTATGAAGCGCTGATGAAGGGCGCCAGGCTCAACCCGGTGGTGCGCCCGGGCTCCAGTTTGAGCAGCACCCTGCACCGGGTGGTATCCGGCCAGCTCGACCCGTCGATCCGCATGCCGCACGGCGGGCCCATGCTATCGGAGGAGAGCGCACGCATGATTGGTGCCTGGATCGACCAGGGGGCGAAGTACTGACGGCATGTCCGGAATGTCCATGGAATGCATGCGACGCAAGCAGCCCGATCGTCAAATGCGTCAGGCGACCGTTATTGATAGCGGGAACCAACCGGACAGCGGGCGCGGGCGGCGGATTGATTGCGTACAGTTTCAGCAGCCCTGCTGCGGCTGCGTCCACTAGAAATTGAACCGCCAATCGAAGAAGGCCGCTACCTGGTCCGGTGGCAAGGGCTTGGCGACGACATAACCCTGAATTTCGTCGCAGCCGTTCTGCCGCAAAAACGCCACCTGATCGGCCAGCTCGACCCCTTCGGCCACCACGCGCAGCTTCAAGGCATGCGCCAGGCGGATGATGGCGTTGACGATTTCGGCGTCGTCGCTGTCGGTCAGCACATCGCTCACGAAGCTCCTGTCGATTTTCAGCGCATCGATCGGCATGCGCTTCAACTGGCCGAGGTTGGAATACCCCGTGCCGAAATCGTCAATGTAAACGTGCAGCCCGCGCTGGCGCAGCGCCTCGAGCATGCCGAAGCTGCGCACGGGATTATCCATCGCTGCGCTCTCGGTCACCTCCAGCTGCAAATGCGCAGGGGCCATTCCGGTTTCCTTCAGGATGGCGTCGATATCGTCGATCAGGTGCGCATCGGAAAACTGCCGCGGCGACAGGTTGACGGCCACCGGCGGCGGATCGCACCCGGCGTCGCGCCAGGCGATCCACTGTTCGCACGCCGCCCGCACGGCCCAACGGCCCAGCGGGACGATAAGGCCGGTTTCCTCGGCCACCGCGATCAACTGTTCGGAGCCGACGCTGACGCCCGTGCCGGGAAGCCAGCGAATCAGCGCCTCCAGCCCCACCACCCGGCCGCTGGCGAGATCGACCTTGGGCTGGTAGAGCAGCGCCAGTTCGTCGCGCTCGAGCGCTTGGCGCAAGCCGCTTTCCAGCGTCTGCAACTGCTGCGCCACCGTGTTCAATTCGTCGCTGAAGTACTCGAAGCCGCTGCGGCGATGCTTGGCCTGGTACATCGCCAGGTCGGCCTGACGCAGCAGGGTATTGGCGTCGAGGCCGTCGTCCGGATACACGCTGATGCCGATGCTGGCGCCGATGGCGTAACGCCGCTGCGCGAGCCTGAAGGGCTCGGCCAGCGCCTGAAGCAGCTTATGCGCCACCCGGCTGGCCGTCCGCGAGGCCGGCGCATGGGTCAGGATGACGGCGAATTCGTCGCCGCCCAGGCGGGCGACGAAGTCATCGGCACGCAACTGTTCGTCCAGCCGGTTGGCGACGATGCGCAGCACCTGATCGCCCACTTCGTGCCCCTGCGAGTCGTTGATGTGCTTGAAGCGGTCGAGGTCGATGAACAGCAGAGAAACCTGGGATTTTTCACGCTGCGCGCGCGCCAGCGCGTGGCCGAGGAAATCCTGGAAATACGAGCGATTGGGCAGGCCGGTGAGCGGGTCGTGATTGGCCAGCATGTCGAGCCGCATTTCGGAATAGCGGCGCTCGGTCAGGGCGGCCGACACGAACAGGCCGCCCAGCGCCATGGTCATCATGCTGACTTGCAACGCGAACACATCGCGCGGACTCGCGGCGCCCGCGAGTCCGCCGTAGGAGACAACCGCCACGCCCAGCACGATGAGCGCCGACAGGAAAATCGCCAGGCTCGCGCCGGTCACCGAAAACCGCAGCGCGGCCCACAGTACCGCCGGCATCATCACGAACAGGACAATTTCGGCGGGCCGCAAAGGCTCGACGTACTCCATCATCGCCAGCGTCAGCGCCAGCATGCCGAGCATCAGCGCCAGGCCTTCCAGCCGCGCGCCCCTGTTGGTCGGCAGCAAATCCCAGCGTGCCGCCGTCAGCAGCAGCGGTGCAATCAGATACACCCCCAGCAGATCACCCAGCCACCATACCCACAAGCCCCGCAATACCGTGCCGGCCGGCAGCTCGGCAAAGAAGTACAGGCTGAGCATGCCCGTCAGCGCGCTCAGCGCGCAGCCCAGCGGGGCGGCCACCAGCGCAAACTTGGCGACGCTGGAGACATAATCGAGGGTGGCGCTGAAAGGCTGCAGGTAACGCGGCAGGTATCCGATGATCCACGCTTCCACAGCCGCGCCGAGCGCAAAGCGGAATGCCGCGTCCGGCGGCAGGACCTGGCTGTTGATCGCGAACGACCCCAGTGCCGCCCCCGCCACGCCTGCCGCGCCAAAGCGCAGGCTCGCCACGGCGCCGACGCCGGCAGCCAGCCAGACGGCGGCGACCACGCCGGCAACGTAAGCCGCAAGCTTGAGACTGAGCCAGCCTGCCAGCGCATACGCCAGCGCCGTCAGTCCGGCGATCAGCGCAAAGCGCCTGACCCCGGCGAAGCCCGGCAGCGGCAGACGAGCCAAGGCGCGGAAGCCCGCCTACTGCACAGGATCGAGCTCGGCGCGCACCGACTCCAGCGCGTCCTTGAGGGTTTCCTCGGACAGTCCGTTGAGCTGCTCCGCCAGCATTTCAGCCGCATCGATGGTATCGGCTTCATCGGGCAGGCTGTCGGTGTCGAGATTGGCCACGAACACCGCCGCCGCCCCCGTCACCTGCAACAGCTGGCGGCGCTCGTTCATCAGCATTTCGATTTCGCCGCGCAACAGGCGGACTTCGTCTTCTTTCATGGCGTGCAGGGTCATGCTTGTCTCCGTATTTACTACTTGGGTCAGCCAAACAGAGTTAACACTCCGGTGTAGCCATATAGGCGGTTGCGGGAAATTTCACCGTTGGCGAAAAACCCCACCAGCGGAAAATCCCCGAGGGTGGCGCGAATCAGCTCCATTTCCCGGTTCGGCGCGCCGAACATGTGCCGGCCGCGCCCCAGGCAGGAATAATACACGCCGCCCCGGATCGGCGAACCCAGTTGCGCCCCGATGGCTTTCAGCATCCGCAGCAGGTCGTCTTCGGCCGTTTGGCGGTCGCGGCGGCAGAACAGCAGCTCATCTCCCGGCTCGACGGTTTCGCTGACCGCCACCAGATGGTTCTGCGGATCGACGCCCAGAATATTGCGCACCAGATAATCGCCGGTATCCGATCCGCGCACCGGCAGGCCGACAAAGATATAGCCGGCCGCGCGCCGCAGGTCGTGCGCCAGCACTTCGCCGATCTCTTCCTTCATCACCTCCAGCGCCGGGCGGTCATCCAGGCTGCCGACGATGTTCTTGCCGGCGGTGGTGATGCGATGGCGCGGCCCCAGCGGCGAAATGCCTTGCGTCAGCCGCGTCGCCAGCTTCACCCGTTCGCTGAACAGCACCCCGGACAGGCCGCCGCTCACCACGCCATCGCTGATCTGCGCGGTCTCGCCGCGCGAGCTCGACAGCCCGCCGACGACAAAACTGCCCGACACGTGCTCGGAGAGGCGCTCGATCAGTTCCTGGATATGCGTGTTCGCCGGGTCGCCATGCACCATCGCGACATACGCATCCGACGGCTGCGCATCGATGTCCTGCAGCGTGCGCAACACCGGCAGCATGCGGAAATCGGCCGGCGCAAACTCACCCAGCATCAGCGCCATCGCCGGCTCTTCCAGGTATTCCACGCCGGTGGCGCAGACCCCCACGCCCACGCTGCCGGTCCAGTGCGTCACCCCGGTCGCGCTCCTGAAAAACGCCAGGATTGCGGCGAGCTCGCCGGCGAAGGCATCCGATACATACAGGAATCCCAGCGTCGCCGTGGAGGGAATTGCGCCCAGCTGGCCCATGCAGTCCTGCGCGGCGCGGGTCCAGTCGGCGTGCGCGGCGTGGGCGAATTTGAAGGGGAAAGTCATGTCGGTTGAACGATGATCGCAGCAGGCCTGGCCGCTGGCGGCCCCGGCCTGTCGGTGCCTCAGTAGCCCGTCTGGCTGCTGCGCGGCAATTCGCCTTCGCCGAAGAAATTCCACAGCAGATGGGCGACCACTTCGGGCGCGATCACGGTGTGCTGGTTATGGGTTTCCTGCAGCGCAGCCCGCAGCTTCTTGCGCAATTCGGGGTCGCCGGTCAGGTCGAAAATGATGTCGACCTTGGCGCCCATCGAGACCACCTCCATCGCATCCTTGAACACCGGCACCTTGCTGTGGGCAAAGCCCAGCGCGACGGGCGACTCCAGGTTGCGATGCGCAACGGCGACGATTTCCACGTTGACGCCGTCTTCCTGGATCTTCTCCAGAAAATGCTCGGCAAACTTTTCTCCGACCTCACCCAGGCCCAGCAGGGCAACCTTGACGGCATGACTCATGAACAACTCTCCTCGTATCGGTTATGGTTGGCAACCGGACATTCTGTCCCGTTGGCGCATTTCTTGCGCACCGGAAGCATACGATCCCCGCACGCGCCTGTCGATACTGGCCCCCGTCAGCCATGCAGCGCACCCTCGCCTGTTCACGCCCGCGGGCCAGGCGATATGATGCGGGCTGTCGACTCAAGGCTCTCCCATGCCAGATACTGCTCCGCTCTATCCGCCGCTCACCCCCTACGCCAGCGGCATGCTGGAAACCGCCGGCGTCCACCGCATCTACTGGGAAACGTCCGGCAACCCGGACGGCATCCCGGTATTGTTCGTGCACGGCGGCCCCGGCTCCGGCACCTCGCCCGACCAGCGGCGCTTCTTCGATCCGGCCCGCTACCGCATCGTCCTGTTCGACCAGCGCGGCAGCGGCCGCTCGACCCCGCACGGCGAGCTCGCCGACAACACCACGCCGCACCTGATCGCCGACATGGAAGCGCTGCGCGTCGAACTCGGCATCGACAGCTGGCTGGTGTTCGGCGGCTCATGGGGATCGACCCTGGCGCTGGCCTACGCCGAGGCCCACCCGGAACGCTGCCGCGGGCTGGTGCTGCGCGGCATCTTCCTGTGCCGCAAGAGCGAGATCGACTGGTTTCTCAACGGCATCCGCGCCTTCTTCCCCGAGGCGCAGCGGCAGCTGGCGGAATTCATTCCCGAAACCGAACGCGACGACCTGCTTGCCGCCTATCACCGCCGCCTGGTCGACCCGGACCCGGCCGTGCACCAGCCGGCAGCCCATGAGTGGGCCACCTTCGAGGCGTCCTGCTCGACCCTGCTGCCCAGCCCGGAACTCGTCGCCGCCTTCGGCCGCGACAAGACCGCGCTTTCGCTTGCAAGGATCGAGGCGCACTATTTCGCGAATGACATCTTCCTGCCCGACAACAGCCTGCTCGCCAACGTCGGGCGATTGCGCGCCATTCCCGCCGTCATCGTGCAGGGGCGCTACGACGCCGTCTGCCCGATCGTTTCGGCCGACGAACTGGCACGCGCCTGGCCCGAGGCCCGCTATGTGATCGTGGCGGATGCCGGCCACTCGGCCTTCGAGCCGGGCATCTGCCGCGAACTCGTCGCCGCGTGCGACCGTTTTGCCCGGACCGGAGCCTTCGACTGATGGCACTGTCGCCCTACGTCTTCGATGCCAGCGCCGAGAACTTCAACCGGCTGGTGCTGGAAAACTCGCACAAGGGCCCGGTGCTGGTGCACTTCTGGACCCCCAAGGCCGGCCCCTGCTTCATCCTGATGCCGCCATCCACGGCGCCGACCCCGACAGCAGCTTTCGCGAAGTACTCGACCGCTTCATCGCCGGCGACGCCAACCGCGCCCACGCGCTGGGCATGGCGGCATGGCAGGCGGGCAATAGCCAGCAGGCGCGCATGCTGCTCGCCAATGCGGCGATGGCCGAACCCGACAATCTGACGATCCCGCGCGACCTCGCCAAACTGTTGTGGGCCGAGGGCGAAGGCGAACAGGCGTTGAAGCTGCTCGACAGCCTGCCGCCCGAGGCGCGCGCCGACGCCGCCATTGCGCCCCTGTACGCGCATTTGAATCTGGCGGAAACCGCACGCCTGGCGAAGCCGTTGGCCGACCTCGATGCGCGCCTCGCCCACGACGCCGACGACCTCGCTGCGCGCTATCAGCGCGCAGCGGTGCTGCTGGCGGGCGACGACTTTTCCGGTGCCATGGCGGACCTGCTGGCCATTGCGCGCACCGACCGCGGCTTCCGCAACGATATCGGCCGCACCAGCCTGCTTGCTCTGTTCGACCTGCTGGGCAGCGCGCATCCGCTGACGCGGCAATACCGTCAGGCGCTGTCCGAATCGCTGCATTGAAGTTCGATCATCCCGCCTTCGCACCCTATCGGGCATTGATCGATACGCTGGGACTCGCACGTTCCCGACCTTCGCTCGATGCGCTCAACGCGCAGGCCGCAGCCTGCGGCGTCATGCAGGCACGCGGGCTGCCGCTGCGTTTCTGCGCCCCCGGCGGTCGCCTGTCCGCGCGTGATTACGAAACCCATATCCTGCACACCGGCGAGGTGCCGACCCGCGCCGACACCTGGCACGACGTGCTGAATGCGCTGGTGTGGCTGCGTTTTCCGCGCTTCAAGTCAGCGCTGAACGCGGCTCACGGCGAGGCCATCGCACTGGAGACCGACACCCGGCGCGGGCGTCGGCGCGACGCGCTGACGGTGCTCGACGAATCGGGCGTGTGGGTGATCAGCCGCGACCGGGTCTTGTCCGAGCAACTGGCCGGGCGTGCATGGCACGCGCTGTTCTGGGAAGCGCGGGGCCGCGTGGGAAGCGACATGGGCTTTGTGGTGGTCGGCCATGCGCTGCTGGAAAAGGCGCTGGCGCCTTATCCCTCGATGACCGGAAAATGCCTGACGCTGTTCTCGGATTCGCTCGACCCCGATGCCGCCGATGCGCTGGCGGTCGCCGCGCTCGAAACCGTCGACACCCCACGCCAGCTTGCGCCCCTGCCGATACAAGGCATTCCCGGCTGGGATGCGACCAGCGCAGACGCCGCATATTACGCCAACGCGGAAATCTTCCGGCCTGCGCGCTAGGCTGTCGCGGCCGGCAGTTCGCCGCCGGCGACCCAGGACTGCGCCAGTTCCAGTTCGTCGAACAGGCGGATGTCCGCCGACATGAACAGGCGGTTCACCCACATGCTCCACGCCACCCACTGGTCGCCGGTCAGGATCGCGATGCGGCCGAAATCGTTCCTGTGCTCGCGCGAGAATTTCAGCTCCTCCCACGCAACGTCGACGCTATAGGACAGCATGTCGCGCAGGTCGAACAGCAGGTTGACCGTGCCCTGAAACTGGATGCCGTAGCACACCGCCTGCTCCAGCTCGCGGTAGTCGTCCAGGGTGAACTGGCCCATCACGGTGACGGCGATCTGGTTGTCCTTGACGTTCAGGTTGATCATGGCGCACTCCTCATGTCCGAGTTCCAACTATAGCGAATCGGACCGGATTGGGGTTGACGCGCGCACCGCCCACACCCCGGCTGCCGCTACCAGCACCATGCCGACCCAGGCCAGCAACGGCAAGCGCTCGCCAAACAGCAGCACGCCGTACAGGGCGGAAAACCCGACTGTCGTGTAGGCCAGCGAGCCGACCGTGAGCGTGCGGCCGCGATGGTAGGCTCGCGTCAGCGCCAGCTGCGCCACGGTGGCGGTGACGCCGATGCCGATCAGCCACGGCCAGTCGCCGGCCTGCGGAAGGTGGAATCCGGCCACCGCCATCCAGACTGCGCCGCCCGCGGTCGACAACAACGTGAAGTAGAACACCACGCGCCATTCGGATTCGCCCAGCCTGCCGAGTTGCTTGACGTTGACGTAAGCCACCGCCGCCAGCATGCCCGACGTCAGCCCGGCCAGGGCCGGCAACCAGGCCTGCCCCTGAACCTGCGGCTGCAGCAGCAGCACGATGCCGACAAAGCCCAGCAGCACCGCACCGTTCAGGCCGCGCCCGTGACGTTCGTGCAGCCACCACGCCGACAGCGCGGCGAGGAACAGCGGCGCGGTGTAGTTGAGGGTGACCGCGGTGGCGAGCGGAAGCCGCGCCAGCGCGTAGAAGAACAGCACCAGCGCGGAAAAGCCGGACAGGCTGCGCCAGAAATGGGCTTTCAAATGAGGTGTGGCAAGCGGCGCCAGCAGCCGCCGATGGCGGATCGCGATCACGCCCCAGATCGCGAGCAGCCCGAACGCCGAACGGTAAAACACCAGTTCGGCCGGGGAAAAGGTGGCGGACGCGTGCTTCACCAGCACGCTCATCAGCGCGAACAAGGCCGCCGCCACCAGCATCCAGCTTGATTTCATCAAAAGCGGCTCATTGCAGGCGGGCGAAAAAAACGGGCGGTGTGTGCCGCCCGTTGGAGAGTTTGGGAAAGCTCATTTCAGGTATGGCTCGATCTCGCGCCGCAGGAAAGCATGGAAATGCATCATGCCGTCTTCCAGCGGCGACTGGTATGGTCCGGTTTCCGAAATGCCCTGCCGGTACAGCGCGCGCCGGCCCTGGTGCATGCGCTCGCAGATGTCCTCGTCTTCCACCGCGGTTTCGTGATACGCCGCCTGTTCGGCTTCGATGAAGGCGCGCTCGAACAGCACGATGTCCTCGGGATAATAGAACTCGACCACGTTGCTGCACGACTCCACCCCGGTCGGCACGATCGACGACACCACCAGCACGTGCGGATACCACTCGACCATCAGGCCCGGATAGTAGGTCAGCCAGATCGAGCCGTGCGCGAGCGCCTTGCCCTGCTGGTAGGCCAGCACCTGCTCGTGCCATTTCCGGTACACCGGCGAACCCGGCTTGGCCAGCCCGCGATTCACCCCCACCGTCTGCACCGACCACCAGTCGCCGTATTCCCATTTCAGGTCGTCGCAGGTGACGAAATGCCCAAGCCCCGGGTGATAGGGCGCAACGTGGTAGTCCTCCAGATACACCTCGATGAAGGTCTTCCAGTTGCAGGCGTAATGCGTCACCTGCACGCGGTCGAGCATGAAGCCGGAAAAATCCAGTTCGCGTGCCGCCTGCATGCCGGCCAGATCGGCCTTCACATCGCGCGCGCCGGCGAACAGCAGGCCCTGCCAGTTCTGCAGGCCGCTGCGATCGAGGTTGAGGCAGGGATTGCCGGGAAACTCCGGCGCGCCCATCAACTGGCCCTGGCTGTCGTAGGTCCAGCGGTGGATCGGGCAGACGATGTTGTTGGACGGCAGTTTGCCGCGCCCCTGCAGCATCAGCGCCTGGCGATGGCGGCACACGTTCGACAGCAGTTCGATTCCGGATCCGCTGTTGACCAGCATCTTCGCGCCGTCGAACGTTTCCAGCGCGTGATAATCGCCCGCCTCGGGCACCATCAACTGATGGCCCGCATAAACGGGACCCTGCTTGAACAGATGTTTCAGTTCCAGCGCGTAGACGGCCGGATCGAAGTACCAGGAAACCGGCAACTGAGGCGAACTTAGCGACAAGGCGCTGGATTCGGCGAGATCGCTCATGGCGTACCCTACTCAAAACCAAGCCCCCTTCCGGTCGGTACCAGAAGCGGCAAGCGTGATCGCGAAACGACCACCATTAAAAAACTATCGGGGCCCTGGCCCCGATGCCCACCGGATTTACGGATGCCCCTGCCTGGACACGATGCTTTACGACGCAGGGAAAGCGCGAAATTCTAGCATAGGCAAGCATCCCGGGGAGGCGCCTACGCGCCGAATTTGTTAAAGTAGCGTCCTTTCTCCGCCGGGTTCGATATTTCATGGCCAAATCCCGCGCCGCCACGCCCCCCAAAGATTACGAGTCCGCATTGGCCGAACTGGAAGCCATCGTGGGCGAGATGGAATCCGGCCAACTGCCGCTGGAGGCCTCGCTGACCGCCTACAAACGCGGCGCCGAACTGCTGCAGTATTGCCGCCAGCAACTGGCCGATGCCGAGCAGCAAGTGAAGATCCTGGAAAACGGCGCCCTGCAGCCCTTCAAGACCGAAGACACCGATGACTGATTTTGCCGCCTGGACACAGGCATGCCAGACGCGCATGGAAAGCGTGCTGGCCGCATGGCTCCCCGCTCCGCAGATTGCCCCGCAGCGCCTGCACGAGGCCATGCGCTACGCAGTGCTGGGCGGCGGCAAACGAGTGCGCCCGCTGCTGGCGTTTGCCGCCGGCGAGATCGCGGGCGCCGATATCGAACGCGTACAGCACGCCGCTGCGGCAGTGGAACTGATCCATGCCTACTCGCTGGTGCACGACGACATGCCGGCGATGGACGACGACGCATTGCGGCGCGGCAAGCCGACGGTGCACGTCGAATTCGACGAAGCCACCGCCCTGCTGGTGGGCGACGCGCTGCAGAGCCTGGCGTTCGACATCCTCGCTGCGCAGCCGCTGGCCGACGACGTTGCCGTCCAGTTGAAGATGGTGCAGCTGCTGGCGCAGGCGGCCGGTTCGCGCGGCATGGCCGGCGGCCAGGCGATCGATCTGGCCAGCGTGGGCAAGCCGCTCGACCTGACCGAACTCGAATTCATGCACATCCACAAGACCGGCGCACTGATCCGCGCCTCGGTGCTGCTGGGCGCGCAGTGCGGCACCTTGTCCGACGCGACTGCCACGGCGCTCGACCGTTACGCCAAATGCATCGGCCTGGCCTTCCAGGTGGTGGACGACGTGCTCGATGCCGAAACCCCCACCGCCACGCTGGGCAAGACCGCCGGCAAGGATGCCGCCAACAACAAACCGACCTACGTCAGCCTGCTCGGCGTGACGCGCGCGCGCGAACTGGCGCTGGAACTGCGCGCCGATGCCCGCACTGCGCTGGCCCCGCTCGGCGCGCGTGCCGAGCGGCTGCGCCAGCTGGCCGATTTTGTGGTCGAGCGGACGTTTTAAGATGGCCACGCCCTTGCTCGACACCCTCCACACCCCCGCCGACCTGCGCGCCCTGGCGCCGACCGAGTTACCGCAACTCGCCGCCGAGCTGCGCGAATTCCTGGTGCAGTCGGTTTCCCGCACCGGCGGCCACCTGGCTTCCAATCTCGGCACCGTTGAACTGACCCTCGCCCTGCATTACGTGTTCGACACCCCGCGCGACCGCATCGTCTGGGACGTCGGCCACCAGACCTACGTCCACAAAATCCTGACCGGCCGGCGCTCGGCGATGGCCGGCCTGCGCCGGACAGGCGGCATCGCCGGGTTTCCGCGCCGTGCCGAAAGCGAGTTCGATGCCTTTGGCGTCGGACACTCCAGCACCTCGATTTCGGCGGCGCTCGGCATGGCCGAGGCATTCAATCTGCTTGATTCCAGCCAGCGTGCGGTGGCGATCATCGGCGACGGCGCCATGACCGCCGGCATGGCCTTCGAGGCGCTCAACAATGCCGGCGCCACCGACCTGCCCCTGCTGGTAGTGCTGAACGACAACGACATGTCGATTTCGCCCAATGTCGGCGCACTCAGCAACTACCTGGCGCGCATGATGTCCGGCAAGTTCTACGCGGCGGCCCGCCGCGCCGGCGAAAAAGTCCTGTCCGTCGCGCCGCCGATTCGCGAACTCGCCAAGCGCGCCGAGGAACACATGAAGGGCATGGTGACGCCAGGGACGCTGTTCGAGGAGTTCGGCTTCAACTACATCGGTCCGATCGACGGCCACGACCTCGGCGTGCTGCTGGAAACGCTAGGCAACATCAAGCAGTTGAGCGGCCCGCAATTTCTGCACGTGGTCACCCGCAAAGGCAAAGGCTATGAGCCCGCCGAAACCAACCCCTGCCTGTATCACGGCGTGTCGCATTTCGACCCGGCGGCCGGTGTCGCCGAAAAGCCCGGCGGCAGGCCGACCTACACCCAGGTGTTCGGCGACTGGCTGTGCGACATGGCCGCCGCCGACACGCGGCTGGTCGGCATCACGCCGGCAATGCGCGAAGGCTCCGGGCTGGTGCGCTTTTCGCAGGATTACCCGAAACGCTATTTCGACGTCGGCATCGCCGAACAACATGCGCTGACTTTCGCCGCCGGGCTGGCCTGCGAAGGCGTGAAACCGGTGGTGGCGATTTATTCGACCTTCCTGCAGCGCGCCTACGACCAGCTGATCCATGACGTCGCGCTGCAGAACCTGCCGGTGATGCTGGCGGTCGACCGCGCCGGCCTGGTCGGCGCCGATGGCCCCACCCACGCCGGCAGTTTCGACCTCTCCTTCCTGCGCTGCATTCCCAACCTGCTGATCGCCGCGCCATCGGACGAGAACGAGTGCCGCCGCCTGTTGACCACCGCCTTTCTGCACGACGGCCCCTCGGCGGTACGCTATCCGCGCGGCAGCGGCAGCGGCGCCGCGATCGAACCCGGCCTCGAGCCGGTCGAGATCGGCAAAGGCCTGCTGCGTCGCCGCGGCCGCGACGTCGCGCTCGTCGCCTTCGGCAGCCTGGTCGCACCCGCGCTGCAGGCCGCCGAGGCGCTCGACGCCAGCGTGGCCGACATGCGCTTCGTGAAACCGCTGGACCTGGATCTGCTGCGCGAATTGGCGCACAGCCACCGCCTGCTGGTGACACTGGAAGAAAATGTGGTGGCAGGCGGCGCCGGCGCCGGGGTGGCCGAGGTATTGGCCGGACTTGGCCTCACCGTGTCGGTCCTGCACCTGGGCCTGCCCGACACCTTCATCGAACATGGCGACCCGGCCGCGATGCTGGCTGGCTGCGGGCTCGACGCGGCGGGGATAACCCATTCCGTGCGTCAGCGGATAACCCTATTACCCGAGTAGTTTACTCAACTATTCAGGCAGTTTATACTTAGTCTAAACTGTAAACCGCATTCAGCCTGAGCTGAAATCAAACACCAAGGAGCCCGCCATGAACCAGATTTGCGATACCGCCGTTTGCATGCCGGACGTGCAAAGTTCGGCCGACACGCGGCAAATCGCCATCAACAAGGTCGGCATCAAGAGCATTCGCCATCCGATCCGGGTGGCGGACAAGAACGACGGCGTCCAGCACACCATCGCCAACTTCAACATGTACGTGTACCTGCCGCATAACTTCAAGGGCACCCACATGTCGCGCTTTGTCGAAATCCTCAACACGCGCGAACGCGAGATTTCGATCGAGAACTTCGAAGACATGCTGCGCCAGATGGTGGAACGCCTGGAAGCCGAATCGGGCTATATCGAGATGACCTTCCCCTATTTCATCAACAAGTCGGCGCCCGTCTCCGGCGTACAAAGTATGCTCGACTACGAAGTCACCTTCGTCGGCGCGATCGAGAACGGGAAATACACCCACACCACCAAGGTCGTGGTGCCGGTGACCAGCCTGTGCCCGTGCTCGAAGAAAATCTCCGATTACGGCGCGCACAACCAGCGCTCGCACGTCACCGTCACCGCGAAAACCAACGGCTTCCTGTGGATCGAGGATCTGGTGCGCAAGGTGGAAGACCAGGCTTCGTGCGAACTCTTCGGCCTGCTGAAACGGCCGGACGAGAAGTACGTCACCGAGCGCGCCTACGACAACCCGAAATTCGTCGAGGACATCGTGCGCGACGTCGCCGCCGCGATGAACGCCGAACCGATGATCGATGCCTATGTGGTGGAAGCCGAGAACTTCGAGTCGATCCACAATCACTCAGCGTACGCACTGATCGAGCGCGACAAGACCAAGCCCTAAACGCCAGCTTACCCAAGAACAAGGCCTGCAATCGCAGGCCTTGTAGCATTCTGGCGGAGTGAAATCAATAGCGCTGGGTCAGCGTCATGGTCTGCCCGTCGCGCCGCATTTCCATCCGATTCAAAAAGCTCATCCCCAAAAGCGGAACGCTCAAACCGGTCTCGACCACCATGCCGTCGACCTGGCTGACGGTGATGCCGCCGACCTTGACGGTATTGAACTTGACGCGCCAAGCAGGCACCACCCCTGCGGCAGTGCCGACGCCGGTGGCCTCCCCAGCCTTGTAGTCGAGTCCGATGCGTTTGGCTTCGGCAGCGTTGATGGCGATGGACGTCGCGCCGGTGTCGACCAGAAAAGTCATCGGGTAGCCGTTGAGCGAACCGGCCGCGGCAAAGTGGCCGCGTGCATCGGCAGTGAGCGACACGCTCTGGCGCGCGCCAGGCTGGGCGCCGCCTGCAAACGATTGCCCCATGCCCAGCGTGCGGCGCTTGCCGTCGACGTCGAAACTGGCGCTGCCGGAATCCGCGGCCACCAGTTTCACCCCCTGAACCGTCTGTCCCACGCTCAGGGTACGGGGCCGGCCGCCGTCGATGCTGACGATGGCCTTGTCCTTGAACAGCCCCACCACCGACACGCTCGCCGCCCATGCGGGCGTGCAGGAAAACACCCCCGCCGTTAAGATGAGCAGCGTCGATTTATGTTTGAAAGCCATCATGAATCCTGTTCTGATTTTCCGTCATTCCCCGACCGAAGGGCCGGGGTATTTCACCACGTTCCTGGATCGCCACGGCATTCCCTGGAAGCTGGTGCGCATCGATGCCGGCGATGCCGTCCCTGAAGACCTTAGCGGCATATCCGGCGTCTGCTTGATGGGCGGACCGATGAGCGCGAACGACGATCTGCCGTGGATTGCGCCCGTGCTGGCCCTGATTCGCCAGGCCGTCGCATCGGACATCCCGGTGATCGGCCATTGTCTGGGGGGACAACTGATGGCCAAGGCGCTGGGCGGCACGGTGAGCCGCAACCCGGTCAAAGAAATCGGCTGGGGCGATGTCCGCATCAGCGACGCCGACGCCGCGCGTCCCTGGCTGGGCGAAGTCACGCAGCCCATGCTGGCCTTCCACTGGCACGGCGAAACCTTCAGCCTGCCGCCGGGCGCCACGCGCATCCTCGACAGCGCCTGGTGCACCAACCAGGCCTACGTCCTGAATGGCCGCCATATCGGCATGCAGTGCCACGTCGAAATGACGCCCGAACTCATCGCCAGCTGGTGCGCCAGCGGCGCCGCCGAAATCGCCGCCAGCAGCAGTCCCGGCGTGCAGTCGCCCGGCGCCATCCAGGCGGACATGGACGCCCGCACCGCCCGCCTGCACCAACTGGCCGACAAAATATATTCCCGCTGGATTCAAGGGCTTAGAAAATAATCGCGCGAACCTCCCGAGAAGACGCTGGACAGCCGTATCGCGTGGCGTAGGATAGCTAGCGGAGTTACATCCAGTTTTACAGATTCATCTGATAACGGAGGATTTATGCAAAACGTCGACTATGCCAATTTCGATTTCGGCGAACGTCTCAACGGCTTCATCCACGAGGTGATGAATTACGGCGGCAGCCCCCGCACCGAAGCCGACCTCACCGAAGGCCAGAAAGTCTTCGTGCGGGCAGTCAAGCGCGAAATGGTCAAATACGCCGACCCCAACCGTCATGGCTATCCGCATAACCTGCTTGA
The DNA here is from genome assembly GCA_002281975.1 of Hydrogenophilales bacterium 17-64-11. GTDB lineage: Bacteria > Pseudomonadota > Gammaproteobacteria > Burkholderiales > Thiobacillaceae > Thiobacillus. The sequence goes on from NCIH01000082.1 coordinate 21,856, forward strand.
GCAGATGGAGGCCTTTACCCGCACCGTAGGCGATCTGCATAACTCCTATTTCGATTCGGGCATGCGCAAGGTCAGCGACTGCCTGTACAACCGCTGGAAAATGCTCTACGAAGAAACCAAAAAACTGGCCGCGGCCGGCGGCGACACCAAGCCTGCGTGGGTTGACGTCATCAAGACCGAGCAGACCGACATGCCCGCCTTCTTCGACGCATAAGCGATTGTTTCAAAACAAAAAAGCCCGGTTATACCGGGCTTTTTCATGGCCATGACTCAATATCAAACCCGCTTATCCTCAAATAAAAATAAAGCATTATTCAGGTGCCAGCCCCGGTGCTATGCTGCTGCGACTCAATAACCCCATCGATTCTGAGGAGACAGCATGTCCAAACTGGTACGCCCCCACGGTGGCGGCGAACTCAAACCCCTGCTGCTGACGGGCGCCGCACTTGCTGCCGAACAAACCCGCGCTGCCTCGCTGCCCAAGGTCAAGATGACCTCGCGCGAAACCGGCGACCTCATCATGATGGGGATCGGCGGGTTCACCCCGCTCGAAGGTTTCATGACCCACGCCGACTGGCAGGGCGTATGCGACGGCTACAAAATGGCCAGCGGCCTGTTCTGGCCGATTCCGGTCACCCTCTCCACCGATGAAGTCACCGCCCAGAGCATCGCGGTCGGTGCCGATATCGCACTGGTCGACAATGAAACCGGCGACATCATGGGCACCATGAAGGTGACCGAGAAATACGCCATCGACAAAGCGCACGAGTGCATGCAGGTCTACAAGACCACCGACCTCGAACACCCTGGCGTGAAGATGGTCATGGACCAGGGCCCGGTCAACCTTGCCGGCCCGGTCAAGGTGCTGTCCACCGGCAGCTTCAAGGAAGAGTACGGCGACCAGTTCATGACCCCCGCCGAGACCCGCGCCGCCTTCGAGAAGATGGGCTGGTCCAAGATCGCGGCTTTCCAGACCCGCAATCCGATGCACCGCTCGCACGAGTATCTGGCCAAAATCGCCATCGAGACCATGGACGGCGTGCTGATCCACTCGCTGCTCGGCGCACTGAAGCCGGGCGACATTCCTGCCGAAGTCCGTTCCGAAGCGATCGCCACCCTGATCGACAACTACTTCGCCCCCAACACCGTGATCCAGGCCGGCTACCCGCTCGACATGCGCTACGCCGGTCCGCGCGAAGCCCTGCTGCATGCGCTGTTCCGCCAGAACTATGGCTGTTCGCACCTGATCGTCGGCCGCGACCACGCCGGCGTGGGCGACTACTACGGCCCGTTCGACGCGCAGAAGATTTTCGACGAAATCCCCAAGGATGCGCTCGAAACCAAGAACATGAACATCGACTGGACCTTCTGGTGCAAGAAGTGCGGCGGCATGGCCTCGCAGCGTACCTGCCCGCATACCAAGGACGACCGCATCCTGCTGTCCGGCACCAAGGTGCGTTCGATGCTGTCCGAAGGCCAGGATCTGCCGGTCGAATTCAGCCGTCCCGAAGTCGCCAAGGTGCTGCAGAAATACTACGCCGGCCTCAGTGCGGAACAGAACGTCAAAGTCGAGCTGAAAGGCCACTCGGCAGCGTAATTTTTCCTGACGGCAGAACTGCCGGATGGAACCACCCCGATCGCTGCAGTTGCGACCGGGGAAGCTTTTAGGACACGAGCCTACCGGAAGCGGATTCGCGAGTCGCCCCGGCCAAGGACGGGTTCAGTTCTAAGCGGACCGCGACGTACGCGGATTGTTAGCTAACTTTAGGAGACTGTAATGCCAACCTATGTTCGTACCGACAAGTGCGACGGCTGCAAAGGTCAGGACAAGACCGCTTGCATGTACATCTGCCCGCACGACCTGATGAAGCTGGACAAGGACGGTTCGGAAACCGGCCACGCCATGCGCGCATTCAACCAGGAACCCGAGCAGTGCTGGGAGTGCTATTCCTGCGTGAAGATCTGCCCGCAGCAGGCAATCGAAGCCCGTCA
>NCIH01000083.1:0-12192 GCA_002281975.1 Hydrogenophilales bacterium 17-64-11
GATGTCGTGGATGACGGCGGAGCCGGGCCAGGAGAGCAGGGTGGGGATGACCAGACCGACACCCTTGCCGGATCGGGTCGGCGCGAAGGCCATCACATGCTCGGGGCCTTCGTGACGCAGGTAGTCTCCGTCCTTGCGGCCGAGGAACACGCCGGTAGGTCCGGTCAGCCCGGAACGCCGGATTTCAGCGGGCAGCGCCCAGCGTGCCGAACCGTAGGTCGTGACCAGCCTGGACTGTCGTGCGCGCCACACCGACATCGCAATAGCGACGAGGGCACCGGCGAAGCCGCTGCACGCTGCGATGGCACCGCCGCGCAGGAAGATGTCGGGCGCATAGGCATCGAAGAAGTACCACCACTCGAACAGCTTCCACGGGTGATAGACCGGCATACCGAGCAGATCGAACCACGGCATGCCGAGTCGCATCTGGTATCCCAGTGCAGCCGCCGTCCACTGGGTGGCACTCCATAGCCCCAGTAATACGACGGTAAACACCATCATGATCTGGCCAGTCAGCACGCCGGTCGGCACCATGCCACTCCCCCCTCCTGTGGATTACTCGATCCAGTTCCTCGACGTGCCGTCAGCGTGGCACCCGCGAATCAGGATCGGCCTGTTGTCAAGGTTCGGGCGGCGCCGATCCAGCACCGCTTTTGACATCACAAGTTTGCGAGCGCCGCGCGCAGGAGAAAACCTGCTCCGGCGTAAGTCAGCCAAGAGGGGAGTGCAACGATGATTGTTGCTGTCACGTTCAGTGCCGCTCGTCCGTCGGCTCGAACGGACGACTTGCAACCAAGCGCAGCTATAAGGCGGGACTTCGTCTTTGACGCGGCCTTTGATTGAGATTTCGCCCGGGCCGTGCGCCAGCGGTTTCCCCTCCGATTATTTGATTGGGAGGATAAGTGAATGGCGTGACGATCATGTGCGTAATTGTTTGTCGCTGCATGACCAAAACGTACCTTAGACTAAAGTTGTATTGACAGATTTTAGTTTGGTGAAACGGTCTGGCTCACGGGGCTTGGCAGAGTGTTCTAGAGCAATCTGAAATCGAGAAATATTAGGTTTCGCGTTTATGGTTCAGTATCCATCGATGATGGCGGTCAGGTTAATGCTGCGCATTCGGCCCATTGAAGAAGTGCAAAGGCGAGTGAACAAAAGACAACCAAGTCCAACGTACACGTCCATGTTTTTGAGTCATATACTCCCTCTAGCCTTACCCTGTGGGTGGGAAACTGGGTTTTACTAGAATCGAATGAATCAAACAAAGAGGAAGAACCCGATTTGCTATCAGACAAAGTGAAAGGGCCTGATTTGCTGCCAGAAATAAATTCGACTTCAAGGCTATGAATAATTTTATTGCACGCATCGCGCAAGGAGGTGTTTTGTGTTGGTGGTGTTGCTTCAATAAATAACGGTTTCCCCTCTGACTCGTTAGGTAGCGACTTTAGAAAAGCCGTAACTACTTCATTTTTGCGGTGAATATCATAGAAGGATCGCATCTTGACTGCGATACTTAGCGCCGATCCGAAGACCCGAGCTTGATGTCCTTTAGTATATTCAAGTGCAAGTGGATCAAGCCTAGTCAGACTGAGAACATAGTCAGTGTGTATATGAAAGTCAGTTAAGGTTGCCTCGAAGAGCGAGAAAATGTCTTCTCTTAACCCAGGTAGCTCGGATGCCATTCCCATGATGTTGATTTCCAAATTAGGTAGTAATGATTGATGAAAATGTGTACTCCATGATCTCGCATCACAAATGATGCCCCTCAATAAGTTGAGCCCTTGGTTTGCTTCCCAATTGCATGGGCAATGCATTTGGATGAATCTGGACATTCCAGTACATTCCAACACATAAGAATTATCAGTACCACTCAAGTGAGACGAATGGCCGTCGCCTATAGGGTTGAAATCCAGATTCGGGACCATGTGACGTTATGGCGTCATGATTTCCGCCGTTCTTTCCAACAAGACTAATGGCGAATAAGTATGCTGAATAACGCTGCCCAGCCTGCGGACACCGCCAACAGGTACGACCATGTCTAACCCCTTCTTTGACCACCCGATTCTCAACTCGCCCTACGAATCCCCTCTGAGGCATTGGGAGCTCGACGACGATGGGCAGCCCACCCAGAAGACGCTCGAAACCCGCCGCCCCGCCAAGTTCATCACGCCAATCCCCAAGCCCAAAAAGCGAAAGGGTGCAGCCAAGCAGGAAGGGTTCGTTTTCGATGACGGCGCAGGGCTGTCAACCAAAGAGCAGCAATACGACCCCACTTCGATCATCAATGAAGTGCGCGGTTATGTGGACACCTGGCGGTCCTTTCCCAACCCCAATCAGTGGCAGGTCACGCCGGAGACAGCCCGTCTCTTGCAACACTGGCGCCATCACAAGTTCAGCGGTGTTCGCCCCTTTTTCTGCCAGGTAGAGGCCGCAGAAACGGCGATATGGCTCACCGAGGTCGCGCCCCAATCCAAGCACGGCAAGCGTGTTCTCGACCATCTCGCTGCTGCAAACAAGGATGCCAATCCGGAGTTGATGCGCCTGGCGCTGAAACTTGCCACCGGCGCGGGCAAAACCACAGTCATGGCCATGCTCATCGCCTGGCAGACCATCAATGCGGTACGCCATCCCGGGAGCAAGAATTTCACACGCGGCTTTCTGATTTGCGCGCCTGGCCTGACGATCAAGGACCGTCTCCGCGTCTTGCAGCCCAACGATCCCAACAGCTACTACAAAGACCGCGAACTGCTTCCCGGCGACATGCTCGACGACATGAGTCGGGCCAAGATCGTCATCACCAACTATCACGCCTTCAAGATGCGCGAGCGCATCGAGCTTTCCAAGGGCGGGCGGCAATTGCTCCAGGGCCGTACCGGCGAAGAACCCAAGACGCTTGAAACCGAAGGCCAGATGCTCCAGCGCGTCATGCCTGATTTGATGGGCATGAAGAACATTCTTGTCATTAACGACGAGGCGCATCACTGCTACCGGGAAAAGCCGAAAGACGCTGACGAAGAGGCGCTGAAAGGCGACGAGAAGAAGGAAGCAGAGAAGAACAACGAGGCGGCGCGTCTGTGGATTACTGGACTCGAAGCTGTGAAGCGCAAGCTGGGCATTGCCCGCGTCATGGACCTCTCGGCCACCCCATTCTTCCTCAGTGGTTCAGGCTACGCCGAAGGCACACTGTTCCCATGGACGATGAGTGACTTCTCGCTGATGGATGCCATTGAGTGCGGCATCGTCAAACTGCCGCGTGTGCCTGTGGCACAGAATCTTACATCGCCTGGCGAAATGCCCATGTTCCGTGACCTTTGGGAAAACCTCAAGGAGGCTAAACCCAGACTGCCAAGGGGAGGGCGTGCCGTAGCAGGTGAACTCGATCCGCTTAATTTGCCGACTCTTTTGCAAACTGCGCTGCAAGCACTATATGGGCACTACGAAAAGACCTTCAATCTATGGAATGAGAAGGGCATACAGGTGCCGCCCTGTTTCATCATCGTCTGCCAGAATACCGCCATCTCCAAGCTGGTTTATGACTTCATCTCCGGCTTCCATCGCAAGAACGATGACGGCACCACCACGCTGGAGAACGGTCGCCTCGCATTGTTCCGCAATTTTGACGATACGACCGGCAACCCGCTGCCACGCCCCAACACGCTCCTCATCGACAGCGAGCAACTCGAAGCGGGCGATGCGCTCGACGACAACTTCCGCGGCATGGCTGCGGACGAAATCGAACGCTTTCGCCGCGAGATTGTGGAGCGCGCCCGTGATGCTCGTGCGGGGGACAACATCACGGATCAGGAACTGCTCCGCGAGGTAATGAACACCGTCGGCAAGCATGGTCAGCTTGGCGGCTTCATCCGTTGCGTCGTCTCGGTGTCGATGCTCACCGAGGGCTGGGACGCCAATACCGTCACCCACGTCCTTGGCCTGCGCGCCTTCGGTACCCAGCTTCTGTGCGAGCAGGTGATCGGTCGGGCGCTACGCCGCCAGTCTTACGAGTTGAACGATGAAGGGCTGTTCAACGTCGAATATGCAGACGTTTTCGGCATCCCCTTCGACTTCACCGCCAAGCCGGTCATTGCGCCACCCCAGCCGCCACGGGAAACGGTGCAGGTCAAGGCCATGCGCCCGGAGCGTGACGCCCTTGAAATCCAGTTTCCACGCGTTGAGGGCTATCGTGTCGAGTTGCCGGAGGAACGACTTGAAGCCAAATTCAGCGCTGAGTCTATTCTGGAACTGAACCAAGGCCTGGTCGGGCCAACCATCACAGTCAATGCCGGGTTGATTGGCAAGCCAGAAGACTTTAACGTGAAGCACTTGGGCGATGTCCGCCCCTCCACAGTGCTCTTCAATCTGACGCAACGGTTGCTCTACACTAGATGGCGCGACCCCGGCGAGCCTCCAAAGCTCCACCTCTTTGGCCAGCTTAAGCGCATCACCAAGCAATGGCTGGATACCTGTCTGATCTGCAAGGGCGATACCAATCCCGGATTGCTCATGTATCAGGCACTGGCCGACATGGCGTGCAACAAGATCACTACTGCGATAACTGCAAAATTCCTCGACGAGCGTCCAATCAAGGCGCTGCTCGACGCCTACAACCCCACCGGCTCAACCAAGCACGTCCGCTTTAATACGTCGAAGACCGACCGCTGGCAAACCAGTTCCAACTCTTGCCACATCAACTGGGTCGTTCTCGACAGCGACTGGGAAGGCGAATTCTGTCGCGTCGCGGAATCGCACCCCAAGGTTCGCGCCTATGTGAAAAACCACGGCCTCGGACTGGAAGTGCCGTATCGCTTCGGCTCCGAGATGCGCAGGTATCTACCTGACTTCGTCGTTCTGGTGGATGACGGCCATGGCCCCGACGACCTGTTGCATCTTGTCGTTGAGATCAAGGGCTACCGGGGAGAAGATGCAGTGGAGAAAAAATCCACCATGGATACTTACTGGGTACCCGGCGTGAACCGTATTGGCACTTATGGACGCTGGGCGTTTGCCGAGTTCACCGAGGTGTACCAGATTGAGGCCGATTTCAAGGCCAAGATCGAGAGCGAGTTCAACAAACTGATTGAGTCCGCCACAACGCAACCGGCGACAGAGAAAAAGTAAACATGGCCAAGAAACCAATAACCCCCAAATCGGTTGAATCCATCAAGCACGACGAGGCCAAGCGCAAGAACATTCCATCGGCCGAGCAGCAGTCTTTTATCCAGAAGGAGCAAGAGACACCGAAGCAGATTCGCTATCCGCGCAACACCGATCTCGACCCGCAGCTCGTCTGGCGCGGCAAGGATGAGCAGGACTGGAGCGACCTCGTTGTCCACGCCCCGCCGCTCTACATTCAGGAGAAGGTTCATCCAAAGGTGCTGATTGACGACCTGCTGCGGACGACCAAGGAGCGTGAGCACGAGGCCGGGCAGATTACTGCCGACCTGTTCGCCGACTTCAACGGCATCCCCAAGGGCGCGGACAAGACCGAGTTCTACCAGCACGACCAGAACTGGACCAACCGCATGATCCTGGGCGATTCACTCCAGGTCATGGCCAGCCTCGCCGAACGTGAGGGCCTGCGAGGCAAGGTGCAGTGCATCTATTTCGATCCACCCTACGGCATCAAATTCAACAGCAACTTTCAGTGGAGCACCACCAGCCGAGACGTGAAGGACGGCAAGGCTGACCACATCACGCGCGAGCCGGAACAGGTCAAGGCCTTCCGCGATACCTGGCGCGACGGCATTCACAGCTATCTAACTTACCTCCGAGATCGGCTGACCGTCGCCCGCGATCTACTTACTGATTCCGGCTCCATCTTCGTCCAGATCGGCGATGAAAATCTCCACCGTGTTCGCGCAGTCCTTGACGAGGTGTTTGGAGAAAAGAACTCAGTCGCAATGATAACCGCGGCGAAGACGTCGAGCGCGACCTCTGAGCACCTTGCGGGAGTCGCCGATTACGTGCTGTTTTACGCGAAGAACTCCGACTCGTTAAAGTATCGAGGATTGTTTAGCCAAAAGGAACTTGGGGGCGAAGGCGCGAGCCAATACAAGATGCTCGCAGATCGGGAAACTGGCGAAGTTAGAAGACCATCGAAGGAGGAGTTGGCCAGCGATCTCGGCGACAAGTTCGTCCAAGTCTTCGCTCCGGACAATCTCACGAGCCAACGCCCACCCGGTGATTTTCCAGTGCAGTGCAAAGGGCGTGAGTTCAGACCCGGAAAGGGCTTTTGGAAAACGCATCCGGTAGGGTTCGTCCGTTTGGCCCAAGCGGAAAGGTTGCTCCCCATTGGGAACACTTTGATGTATCGGCGATTCCTTAACGACTTCCCGGTATACCCAATCTCGAACATTTGGCGTGACGTGTTGATGACGGGCTTTTCGGAGGACAAGGTTTATGTGGTCCAAAGTTCCTCAAAGATAGTTGAGCGGTGCATCCTCATGGCCACCGACCCCGGCGACCTCGTGCTCGATCCGACCTGCGGTTCCGGCACCACCGCCACCGTCGCCGAGCAATGGGGCCGCCGTTGGATCACGATTGACACCTCGCGCGTAGCGCTGGCGCTGGCCCGTGCCCGCATCATGGGCGCCCGCTATCCGTTCTACCTGCTCGCGGATTCCCGCGAGGGCCAGATCAAGGAGGCCGAAGTCACCCGAACCGCGCCGAGTTCACAACCTGTGCAGGGGGACATCCGCCACGGCTTCGTCTATGAGCGCGTACCGCACATCACGCTGAAGTCCATCGCCAACAATGCCGAGATCGACGTCATCTGGGACCAGTGGCAGCAGAAGTTGGAGCCGCTGCGCGAGTCGCTGAATGCCGCGCTCAAGAAGACCTGGCAGGAATGGGAAATCCCCCGCGAAGCGGACAAGGCGTGGCCGGAATCAACGAAGAAGTTGCACGCCGACTGGTGGCAGGGGCGCATCGCCCGGCAGCAGGAGATCGACAAATCCATCGCCGCCAAGGCCGAGTTTGAGTATCTGTACGACAAGCCCTACGAAAACAAGAAATGCGTCCGCGTCGCTGGCCCCTTCACCGTCGAGAGCTTGAGTCCGCATCGTATGCTCGGCGTGGATGAAAACGATGAACTGATCGACACCCTCAAGCAAGACCGCGCCGACTACGTTGCCAAGCAATCCTTCCCGCAGATGATTCTGGAGAATCTCAAAACCGCCGGGGTGCAGCAGGCGCACAAGGAAGACCGGATCACCTTCACCGCACTCACCCCGTGGCCAGGGGAGGGGTCGGTCTGTGCCGAAGGACGTTATATGGAAGGCGATACCGAAAAACGTGCCGGAATCTTCATTGGCCCTGAGTTTGGCACCGTGCTGCGTAGCGACCTGGTTGAGGCCGCCCGCGAGTGTGGTGATGCCGGTTTCGATGTGCTGATCGCATGCGCCTTCAACTACGAGGCGCACGCCACCGAGTTCAGCAAGCTGGGCCGCATCCCCGTGCTCAAGGCTCGTATGAACGCTGACCTGCACATGGCCGCTGATCTCAAGAACACCGGCAAGGGCAACCTCTTCGTCATCTTCGGCGAGCCGGATATTGACTTGCTGCCGCAAGACGACGGCAAGCTATGCGTGAAGGTAAACGGTGTGGATGTTTTCAAACCCCAGACCGGAGAAGTCATCAGCGACGGGGCTGACGGCATCGCCTGCTGGTTCATCGACACGGATTACAACGAGGAAAGTTTCTTCGTCCGACACGCTTACTTCCTCGGCGCCAACGATCCCTACAGCGCACTCAAGACCACGCTGAAGGCGGAGATCGACCCGGAGGCGTGGGCAACACTGAACAGTGATACCTCGCGCCCATTCGAGAAGCCCAAGTCCGGGCGAATTGCGGTGAAGGTCATCAACCACTTGGGGGATGAGGTGATGAAGGTGTTCAAGGTTTGAACTTTCGATTGGACAGCAAATGATCATTAATCCAAGCACACTGAGCATCAACCTCCTCTTCGGTTCGCCCAGTGAGCAGTACGTCATCCCGACCTATCAGCGACGGTACTCGTGGCATGAGCGCCAAGTGTGGGAATTGATCGATGACATCGGGCTGATTGAGAATGCCGACACGCATTTGCTTGGCAGTATTGTCTGCCTGACGGGGCACCACACCGCAGGGTTGAACAAACTCGAATTGGTTGATGGTCAGCAGCGACTTACGACAATCACCATCCTGCTGGAATGCATTCGCCAACGGCTGGAGGCAGCCGAAGAAACGGACCAGTCGGCGGAAGTGGCTCGCCTTTTGAGTGCCAAGCCATTGGGTGGGAAACCAGTCCGAAAAGTTGCGCTCGATTCAATTGACTCGTCGGAATTCGACAGACTGGTCAAGAACGACCATGAGCAGAAATTCCAGAACCAGCAACTTCAGTGTGCGTTTCGGTTAGTGCGGGAGTGGGTTGCCGAACAAACGCTGGAGCACCTTGAATCGTTCCTTTATCGCCTGCAAAACCAAGCCATTGTTATTCGGCTTGACGTCAGCGAAGCCAAGGATGCTTTCAAGCTTTTTGAAACCATAAACAATCGTGGCCTGCGCCTCAGCCCCACTGACATCATCAAGAACTTTTTGCTAGGCAACGCTGCCCGATTCGGCGATGAATCCTTGCAGGCTGCACGCAATAGTTGGGCAGCCCTGATTCAGCACTTGGATGGCACCAATTCGGACGCCTTTTTCCGCTATTACCTGATGGCACTGCTGAAGGTTCGGCTGACCGCCGCCGGAGTGGTCCCTGGGTTCAAGAAGGTGTTCATGAGCCAAGTCGTCGAGGCCGCAGCGTTGCCAGAGCGGCACCTGTACGCGGATCCCGATGAGCCTGACGAGGATGATGCCGACGACTCGACGGAAAACCCGGAGGAGGCATTGGTCGTCAAGATCACCGATAAGGTTTCGTTCAGTGATTTTCTATCGCGATTGGTGCAAAGTGCCAAGGTGTATGGCGAACTCGTGCTCGTCAAGACCAGCGACCCGGCGACGAACCGCCATCTGCGCAATCTACGGATGATCAAGGCGGTTCAAACCTACGGATTCTTGATGCATCTTCGGGTGGGTGGTTGTACCGACAAGCACTTCCGGGAGATTCTTCGACTAACCGAAAGCTTTGTCCTGCGTCGGCACGTTTGTCGCGAGCGATCCAACGAGACCGAGGCACTCTTCGCGCGCTTGTGCGGGGCAAACCCATCAATACCAGTTCAAGCGACGAAAGATGCATACCGCGAGCTTTGTCCGGCCGATGACAAGTTCCGCGATGAGTTCGCGTCCGCGAGCTTTACGGCCAACGTGATTGACCGCGCGCGCTATTGTCTTGAGCAGATCGAGATGTCAAAACATGGGGCCTACGACGAACTTCAGGTTCTCGGTGCGGAGGATGTTCATGTCGAGCACATCATGCCGCAAAAGATCAAGACGAAGAAGGCCAAGGACGAGTTTGGGGATTGGGTCACCTATCTTGGCGAGAAATCTGAGACGCAACACCAGAAGTACGTCTCCCGTATTGGCAATCTCACCATCTTTTCTGGCACGCTGAATATTGGCGCATCGAACAACCCGTTCCAGAAGAAGAAGCAGGCTTACAAGGAGTCCAGCATCAAACTGACGCAGGACTTGCTGAAGATGTCTCAATTCAAATTCTCGAATGTCGAGAAACGGTCGAAAGACCTCGCTGAGATTGCAGTTGGTCTCTGGCCAATGCCCTAATGCGAAGCTGATCTGATGGACTTCCGCATCGCCGACACGTTCACAGACAGCCTCGCCAAGCTCACGGGCGATGAGCAGAAGGGCGTTAAAACCACGGCCTTCGACCTTCAAATGAACCCGGCCAATCCGGGTATGAGTTTCCACAAGCTGGATCAGGCTCGGGACAAAAACTTCTGGTCGGTAAGGGTGAGCAGCGATATCCGCTTGATAGTGCACAAGACGGCATCCAGCCTGTTGCTGTGCTACGTGGATCACCACGACAAGGCCTACGAATGGGCTGAACGGCGCAAGCTGGAAGCGCACCCGACAACTGGAGCGGCCCAGCTCGTCGAGATCCGGGAGACAGTGCGGGAAATCAGTATCCCGAAGTATGTCGAGGTTGAGCGTGAAGCGCCGGCAAAGCCACGCCTGTTCGACCATGTCGCGGAAGAAACCTTGTTGAGCTATGGCGTGCCGGTGGAATGGCTACCGGATGTGCGCCAGGCCGACGAGGACAGCCTGCTGGAGTTGGCGGATCACTTGCCAGGAGAGGCGGCCGAGGCATTGCTGGAGTTGGCGACTGGCGGCAAGCCTCGCGTCCCGCAGCCCGTGGCGGCAGCAGATAACCCCTTCGATCACCCCGATGCCCAGCGCCGTTTCCGCGTGATGAGCAATGTGGAGGAACTGCAGCGCGCGCTCGATTTCCCCTGGGAAAAATGGACCGTTTTCCTGCACCCCGAGCAACGGCAATGGGTTGAGCGTGACTACGCCGGTCCGGCGCGCGTCTCAGGTTCGGCCGGTACGGGTAAGACAATTGTCGCTTTGCACCGTGCAGCGCATCTGGCGCGCACCCATCCTGACGCCCGTGTTCTGCTGACGACCTTTTCCGACACGCTGGCGAGTTCGCTGCATACCAAACTCAAGCGATTGCTGGGCAATGAGCCGCGCCTGGCGGAGCGGATAGATGTTTATTCACTTAACGCCATCGGTCTTCGGCTCTATAAGGCACACATCGGGCCGGCAACGATTGCCAGCCGCGAGATTGTCCGTGAGTTGCTGGACGAAGCCGCCAGCACCGTGGGTGGACATAAATTTGGCCTGCATTTCATCCTGACGGAATGGGAACAGATCGTCGATGCATGGCAATTGGATGGCTGGGAAGGGTACCGCGATGTTGCGCGCCTTGGCCGGAAGACACGGCTACCTGAAGCACAGCGCGTGGTGTTGTGGTCCATCTTCGAGCGCGTTCGGGCAGGGTTGCGAGATCGCAAGCTGATCACGCACGCGGAGCTTTTCACTGCCTTGGCGGGCGCGATTTCTTCGAACAAGAATCCGGTATTCGACTTTGCCGTCATTGATGAAGCGCAGGACATTAGCGTGGCTCACCTCAGATTCCTGGCGGCATTGGGTGGCGGTCGGCCCAACGCGCTCTTCTTTGCCGGTGACCTTGGCCAGCGCATCTTCCAGCAGCCCTTTTCCTGGAAAGCCCTGGGCGTAGACATCAGGGGCCGTTCGCGTACCTTGCGTGTCAATTACCGCACCTCACACCAGATCCGCTCGCAGGCAGATCGGCTGCTAGGCCCGGTAGTTTCCGACGTGGACGGTAACAGCGAAGACCGTAGCGACTCGGTTTCAGTGTTCAATGGCCCCCCACCGGTAATTCATACCCTCAAGGATGAGAACGAAGAAATCAAAGCGGTCGGCCACTGGATTGCGGAGTGTGCCCAGACCGGCATCCTGCCGCACGAGATTGGTCTGTTCGTTCGATCACCGGCGCAACTGGAGCGGGCGCAGGCAGCAGTGGAGGTGGCGGGCGTGCCATTCAAGATACTGGATGAACACGTCGAAACGCTCAGCGGTCATGCCTCAATCTGCACCATGCACCTCGCCAAGGGGCTGGAATTTCGCGCTGTGGCCGTGATGGCCTGCGACGACGAAGTCATTCCCTTGCAGGAGCGCGTCGAGACGGTCGGCGACGATGCCGATCTGCAAGAGGTGTACGACACCGAACGCCACCTGCTCTATGTCGCCTGCACCCGGGCGAGGGATCATTTGCTGGTAACGGGTGTCGAGCCAGCATCGGAGTTTCTTGATGACATGCGGGTTGAATAGTAATACGTCCTGCGAAACTCTCAAGCCGACTTGGTTTTTAGCGGGATCTGGACTGGATGCCCAGCCGGACACTATCGCGTGGAGGCAGTGCCCGATTCGCTTACCATTGATATGGGAAGCGGAATATTTACTTACTTCTTCTTGGTGCCGTTTACCGCAGCCTTCAGGGTTGCGCCCGCCTTGAATGCTGGGACCTTGGCGGCTTTGATTTTTAGCGCTTCACCAGTCTTGGGGTTGCGGCCGGTACGTGCGGCGCGTTTGCGCACTTCAAATGTCCCAAAACCAACCAGCGTGAGGGAATCGCCCTTTTTCAGGGTGCCCGAGATGATGTCTATCAGTGCGCCGACGTTACGCTCAGCATCCGCCTTGGTGGATTCGGTCTTGGCGGCCAGTGCCTCG
>NCIH01000084.1:0-12051 GCA_002281975.1 Hydrogenophilales bacterium 17-64-11
TCACCCTTCACCCTTCACCCTTCACCCTTCACCCTTCACCCTTCACCCTTCACCCTTCACCCTTCACCCTTCACCCCTCACCCTTCACCCCTCACCCCTCACCCCTCACCCAGTACTTAAACGCCCATACTCATGATGTTCTGATAGGCCTCCACCAGCTTGTTGCGCACCTGTATGGTCTGCTTCATGGCGATGCTGGATTTCTCCAATGAAATCATCGCGTCGGAGAGACTTACCGTGCTGTCGCCCATCTCGAAACGCTGGGCAAGCTGCCGCGACTGCAACTGAGCCTGGTTGACCTGGTCGAGCGAGGTTTTGAGCACTGACTGAAAGTCGCCCGCGCCTGCAGCCTGTTTGGTCTGAAGGGCACTATCACTTACAGGGTTGGCGTTTGCGGGGGACGTGCGTTCTGCCGCAGCCTTTAGCTGCGCCATCATCGCTTCTATCCTGCCTGTGTCGATCGCTCCTATGCTCATGGCGCCTCCTCTGCTCATCCGGCCGCCGTTCCAGCCAGGCGGTTTTTCACGTGCCCACCTTATCAGCCCGGCCGCAAGCCATAAGTTCGATAAGCGCGGAAAACCGGCTTCTATTCCCCCGATTGAAAACTCTGGCAGTGCCGATAATTCGATCACATAGGGCGTACCTCATGGGGAAACACGACATGAAAACGGCAATCGAAAACAAGGCGATCCATGACGCCGGCACGAAGGGGGCAGAATAATATGGCGGCAGGAAGCGAGATTGTTGTGCCGGGCAACGTCATGGACTTCACCCGGACGGCCGGCGGACAAAAAATCATGCTGGCACTGGGCGTGGCGATAGCCGTAGCGGTCATGGGCGCGGTCTGGATGTGGGGACAACAGCCCGACTATCGCGTGCTGTTCTCGAATTTCAGCGATCGCGACGGCGGCGCGATCGTCGCCGAACTGGAAAAGATGGGCGTCCCCTACAAGTACGCAGAGGGCGGCGGCGCCGTGCTGGTGCCCGCCGACCGCGTGCACGATGCACGCCTGAAGCTGGCCTCGCAAGGCCTGCCCAAGGGCGGCAATGTCGGCTTCGAGCTGATGGAAAACCAGAAACTCGGCTCTTCCCAGTTCGTCGAGCGGGTCAATTTCCAGCGCGCCATGGAAGGCGAACTGGCACGCTCGATCGAATCGGTCTCGGCGGTGCAGGCCGCGCGCGTTCACCTGGCCATGCCCAAGGATTCGGTCTTCGTTTCCGAGCAGAAGGCGCCCACCGCGTCGGTGCTGCTCAATCTGCATCCCGGCCGCGTGCTGGATCTGCAGCAGATCAGCGCCATCGTGCACCTGGTGGCCAGCAGCGTGCCCGAGTTGCCGATCAAGAACGTCACCGTGGTCGACCAGCATGGCAACCTGCTCTCCGAAACCGGCAAGATGGCCAGCGCCAACGGCATGGACCCCAGCCAGATCAAGTATGTGCAGGAACTGCAGCAGAACGTGGTCAGGCGGATCGAATCGATCATCACCCCGATCGTCGGCCCCGACAACGTACGCGCCGAGGCGACGGCCGACGTCGATTTTTCGCGCAGCCAGCAGGCGGTGGAATCCTACAAGCCGAACCAGACGCCCGATGCGATGGTGATCCGCAGCCAGCAGACCAGCGAATCACTGAACGGCAGCGGCAATCCGGGCGGCGTGCCGGGGGCGCTCACCAACCAGCCGCCGGCGCCGGCCACCGCGCCGATCAATGCGCCGGGACAGAACGCCGCCGCCCCGGCCAACGGCACGCCGGCCACCAATACGCGCAAGGATGCCACCGTCAACTACGAAGTCGACAAGACCATCCAGTATGTGCAGCAGGGCGTTGGCGGCCTCAAGCGGCTGTCGGTCGCGGTGGTCGTCAATTACAAGCAAACCACCGACAAGGACGGCAAGACGGTCATGACGCCGCTGACCGAGGCCGAGACCGTCCAGATCACCAACCTGGTCAAGGAGGCCATGGGCTTCAATGCGGAACGCGGCGACTCGATCAACGTGGTGAACACGCCCTTCGCCCGCGCGGAACCGGAGGTGATCCCCGAACCGCCCCTTTGGAAACAGCCCGGCGTTATCCAGATGGCCATGACCGCGGGCAAGTATCTGCTGATGGCGCTGGCCCTGCTCATCCTGTATCTGCGCGTGCTCAAGCCGATGCTGAAGAAGCTCTCCGAAGCGATGGCGCAGCCCCCGGCAAGCCATGCCCAGCTGCAGGCCGATGCCGGAATGATGGCGCTCCCCGGCCAGCGCAACTATCAGGAAAACCTGTCGCGCGCGCAAAAGATGGCCAGCGAAGATCCGCGCGTCGTCGCCAACATCGTCAAAACCTGGGTGGCCAGCAATGAGTGAACCAAGCGGCGTCACCAAGGGCGCGATCCTGATGCTTGCGCTGGGCGAGAATGGCGCATCGGAAGTGATGAAGTTTCTCGGCCCGCGCGAAGTGCAGAAGCTGGGCGAAGCCATGACCAGCATGAAGTCCATTCCGCAGGAAGATGTGGAAAACGTGCTGGAGGACTTCAACAATGTGGCCGACCTGAGTTCCTCGCTGGGCCTGGATTCGAACGACTATATCCGCACCGTCCTGAAAAATGCGCTGGGCGACGACAAGGCCTCGTCGCTGCTGAACCGGATTCTCGGCGGCGGCGGCGATGCCAGCGGCATCGAAAGCCTGAAATGGATGGACGCCGAATCGGTGTCCGACCTCATCCACAACGAACATCCGCAGACCATCGCAACGATTCTGGTGCACCTGGAGCGCGACCAGGCCTGCGAAGTGCTGAACTGTTTTGCGGAACGTCTGCGCAATGACGTGCTGCTGCGCATTGCCACGCTCTCCGGCGTGCAGCCGACCGCGCTGCGCGAACTCAATGACGTTCTGACCAAGCTGCTGTCCGGCAACGACGTGCTGAAGAAACAGCCGATGGGCGGCACCCGTGCCGCGGCGGAAATCCTCAACTTCATGAGCGGTGAAAACGAAAGCACCGCCATGGAGCACCTGAAAAGCTACGACCCCGAGATGGCGCAGAAGATCATGGACGAGATGTTCGTGTTCGAGAACATCATGGACATCGAGGACCGCGGCATCCAGCTGCTGCTGCGCGAAGTGCAGTCCGATTCGCTCATCATCGCGCTCAAGGGCGCGTCGGAAGAGATGCGCGAAAAAATATTCAAGAACATGTCGCAGCGTGCCGCTGAAATGATGCGGGACGACCTGGATTCCAAGGGTCCGGTTCGTCTGTCCGAGGTGGAGGCGCAACAGAAGGAAATCCTGATGATCGTCCGCCGCCTGGCCGACGAAGGCCAGATCTCGCTGGGCGCAAAGGGGGAAGAACAGTATGTCTAGCGTTATATCTCCCCTGGGTCGGCCGGACTGCAAGCCATGGGAAATGGCCAGCTTCGAGGGTGACCCTCACTCGGTGAAAAAATCGCACCACGCGGGCATCACCCTGCCGACGATCGAACAGATCAGCGGCATCCAGGAGCAGGCGCGGCAGGAGGGCTACAACGCCGGACATGCCGAGGGCCTTGCCATGGGTTATGGCGAAGGGCGGGAAAAAGCAGCGCTCGAAGCCGCCCGCCTGAGCAACCTGGCGGGCGCTTTCACGACGGCAATCGGCAATGCCGATGAAGCCATCGCGCAACACATCCTCGACCTGTCGCTCGATTTTGCCCATGCGTTGCTGAAATCGGCGCTGACGATACGTCCCGAACTGGTCATCCCAATCGTCAAGGAAGCGGTTCGCTATCTGCCGGTGCTGCACCAGCCGGCCCTGCTGTTCCTGCATCCGGACGATGCCGTGCTGGTCGGGGACAGAATCGGCGATGAACTGACGAAAATGGGCTGGCAGTTGACGACCGATGCGCAACTCGAACCCGGCAGCTGCCGCGTTGAAACCGCCAGCAATCAGATCGACGCCTCCTTGCCTACCCGCTGGAAACGTCTCGCTGCCGCGCTCGGCAATGATTCCGACTGGCTGGCACCCTGATCCCGGATGGACACCCAATCCCACAGCGCCCGCTGGAAGGCCTATCTGCAGGATTGCAGCGAACTGCTTGCGATCGCCGAGCCGATGCAGGTATCGGGGCGCGTCACCCGCGTGGCCGGCCTGGTGATGGAGGCGGTCGGCCTGAAACTGGCGGTCGGCAGCGCCTGCACCGTCCCACTGCCCAATGGTTCGCAGCTGGATGCCGAAGTGGTGGGGTTTGACGGCAACCGGCTTTTCCTGATGCCGCAAAGCGACGTCGAAGGCATCGTGCCCGGCTCCAGGGTGTTCCCGGTGGAGGTGATTCCCACCCTGCCCCGCCTCGGCCTGGTGAATCATCCGCGCCGCCGGCCGAGCGACCGCACCCGCCACCTTCCGGTCGGCGACGCCCTGCTGGGCCGCGTGCTCGACAGCGGCGGGCGGCCGCTCGACGGCCTCGGTCCGGTGCATACCACCGCCACCGCGCCGCTCAACAACCGCGCCGCCAACCCGCTGTCGCGCGCACCGATCACCGACACCCTCGACGTCGGCGTGCGCGCGATCAACAGCATGCTGACGGTGGGCCGCGGCCAGCGCATGGGCCTGTTCGCCGGCTCCGGCGTCGGCAAGAGCGTGCTGCTGGGGATGATGGCGCGCTACACCGGCGCGGACGTGATCGTGGTCGGCCTGATCGGCGAACGCGGCCGCGAGGTCAAGGAATTCATCGAACAGATTCTCGGCGAGGAAGGCCTGGCGCGCGCTGTCGTGGTGGCCGCGCCGGCCGACACGCCGCCGCTGGTGCGGATGCAGGGCGCAGCCTACGCCACCTCGATCGCCGAGCATTTTCGCGATCAGGGCAAGAACGTGCTGCTGATCATGGATTCGCTCACCCGCTACGCCATGGCGCAGCGCGAGATCGCCCTGGCGATCGGCGAACCGCCGGCCACCAAGGGCTATCCGCCTTCGGTATTCGCCAAGCTGCCGGCGCTGGTCGAGCGCGCCGGCAACGGCAAGCCGGGCGGCGGCTCGATCACCGCCTTCTATACCGTGCTGACCGAGGGCGACGACCAGCAGGACCCGATTGCAGACGCCGCGCGCGCCATTCTCGACGGCCACATCGTGCTGGATCGCGCGCTGGCCGAGAGCGGCCACTACCCCGCCATCAACATCGAGCAGTCGATCAGCCGGGTCATGCAAAGCATCACCACGCCGGAACATCAGCAACTCGCACGGCGCCTGAAAAAGCTGGTTTCGCGCTACGAGCGCAGCCGCGACCTGATCAACGTCGGCGCCTATGCGGCAGGCACCGACCCGCTGCTGGACGAAGCCATCCGCTTGCAGGCGGGGATCGAGGCCTTCCTGCAACAGGACATTTCCGCGCACGCGAACGTCCAGCAAAGCCTGAGCGCCCTCGAAGCCTTGTTCCAATAACCCTCACTGACCGACAGGCACACTGAATGGCCAATCCCTCCGCACTCGATACGCTGATCGACCTCGCCAACAAGGAAACCGACGAGGCCGCGAAACTGCTGGGCGCCACGCTACGCGCCGGCGAGGAAGCGGACCAGAAACTCGACCTGCTGATGCAATACCGCGACGACTATGCCGCGCGCTGCCAATCCAATCTGGCCTGCGGAATCAGCACGACGCACTTCAACAATTTCCAGGCGTTCATGCAAAAGCTCGACCACGCCATCGCCGGCCAGCAGAAGGTCGTCAGCGACGCCAAACAGCGGATTGCCCAGGCACGTGCCGCCTGGCAGGCCTGCGAGCAGAAGAAAATGTCGTTCGTCACGCTGGCCAACCGGGCAGGCAAGGAAAGCGCACGCCGCGAGCTCTGGCTCGACCAGAAGCAGAACGACGAGCACGCCGCCCGGAGCGCGCTGTACAAACGAAATCCTTCCTGAAATCCGACAGGACACAGAAACCATGAACGCGATGCCCATCAATATCAATCCGGCCAATGCCGTCCAGCCGCAGCCCGCCGCCGGCAAGCAGCAGGATTCCGCGGCGCAGGACGTGCCATTCAGCCAGGTCCTGTCGAGCGAGATGGCGCAGAGCCGGCGCAAGGGCAGCGAGGCCAAACAAGGCGCCGAAGCCGAAGCCGATGCCGGTCCGGACAAGGCGTCGCCGGCTGGTCGCCCGGCAGAATCCGACGCGGGCGCCACGGCCAGGGCAACGGAAATCCTGGAAGCCGCAAGCGATCCGCTTGCCCTGCCCCTGGCCGAGGACGCCACGATCGATCCGGCAAGCCTGCTTGGGCTGGCGATTCCCCCGGACCTGATGAAGCCGGCGCCAGTCAAAACGGCCAGCGTCGACGCGGAACAGCCAACCGCCAGGGATACAAACACCCTGCCCTTCCAGAATTCCGCCAAAGGCCGGGCGCCACGAACGGCGCCGGTCGGACAGCCCGCCGACCCTGCGCGCGACATGCAGAAAATCGACCCCGCCGCATCCGGCAAAGCCGGCCTGCAGGCGACCACGACGACCGCCCTGGCCAGCACATTCTCGAGCCAGCTGGCGGCGGCCCGGCAGCCCGATACCATGAAGGGAGAATTCCTGTCGGACCTCGCGAGCAATCCATCCATGCGCCCCGCCTCGCAGGCAATGCTTGAAATCCTGCACGCGCCGAATGAGGTTGCCGCCCCCAAATTGGCCCCCGCGGTAGGCACGACGGCCTGGAACCAGTCCCTGGGCGAGAAAGTCGTGTGGATGGCGGCGGGCGCCCAGCAAACCGCCACGCTCACGCTCAATCCGCCCAATATGGGGCCCCTGCAGATCGTGCTGAACCTTGCGAACGACCAGGCCACGGCCAGCTTCTTCTCGGCCCAGCCCGAAGTCCGCCAGGCGCTGGAAGCCGCCTTTCCAAGATTGAAGGAAATGTTGAACGAGGCCGGCATCCAGCTTGAGCAGGCGACGGTGAGCGCGGACACGCCGCGGCAGGACAACACGCCCGACCGCCAGGCACAACGGGGCATACCTCCGATTGCCGGAATGGATGATGCCGTCAGCGCCGGCCTGCAGCCCATTCACGCCCCCGGCCAGCAATCCGGGCGGGGGCTGGTCGACACCTTCGCCTGACGGCTTGCCTTTTGCGGATTCTTCCACAAGGCGGGGATTGTGTGGGGGTCCCCGCAAGGGCGAAACCCCTCCCACAGGTCCCTGGCAAGATTCAAGGGTACTTCTATAAATTTTGATTTCGTCATTCCGGCGAACGCCGGAATCCAGTCAAATCAAGCATCTGGATTCCGGGTCAAGCCCGGAATGACAATTTATAGAGGTGCCCTCAAGTGGCTTATGGGAGGCCCGCCCCCGGGCCGAAGGGGTGGCGGTCAAGACAGCGACATTCGGGGCGAGGCGCCCCTCCCACAGGAAGGCGAGGCGCCCCTCCCACAGGAAAGGGCTGTTGTGGGAGGCCACCCCGACGCGAGCCCGCCGACCGCATTAAACGATATGCGTCCCTTTTCCCCCTCTTTTCCCGGCATCGAACGTGCTTGTTTGTTTCAATAATGACAAGCATCCACACCGCATAGCTCCTACCGAGGAACCGTATCGATGGCCAAACCCGCCGCACCCGCCGAACCCGACGAGGCTGCCGAAGCCGCCCCCGCCGGGAAGTCGAAGAAGAAGCTGTTCATCATCATCGGCGCCCTTGTGGTTCTGCTGGGCGGCGGCGGCGCGGCCGCCTGGTTCTTCAGCCAGCCCGATGGCGCACCCAAGGAAGCCAAAGAAAAACCGCAAAAAGCGCCGGTCTACCTGGCGCTCGAAACCTTCACCGTCAATCTTCAGGATGGCGAGCAGTTTATGCAGGTCGACATCACGCTGCAGGTGCCCGATCAGGCCCAGGCGGATGCGATCAAGCTGCACATGCCGCGTGTCCGCAGCCGCTTGCTGACCCTGCTCGCCAGCAGGCATGCCGATGAATTGCTCTCCGCGGCGGACAAACTAAAGCTTGCGCAGGAAATCCAGGCGCAGGTGATGCAGCCGTTTGATCCAAAAGGCAAGCCCCAGCAGGTTGACGACGTCCTGTTCACTTCATTCGTGATCCAGTAATCAATCAAGCCCATGGCCGACAATTTTCTTTCGCAGGATGAAGTCGACGCGCTGCTGAAAGGCGTAACCGGCGAGGCCGACGATGCCCCGGCCGAAGAAGATCATGGCGAGGTACGTTCGTACAACCTGGCCACGCAGGAACGCATCGTGCGCGGCCGCATGCCGACGCTCGAAATTATCAACGAGCGTTTTGCGCGCCTGCTTCGCATCGGCCTCTACAACTTCCTGCGGCGCGGGGTGGAAATCTCGGTCGGCCCGGTGCGCGTCTCGAAATACAGCGAGTTCATCCGCAACCTGGTGGTGCCTACCAACCTGAACCTGGTGCAGTTCAAGCCGCTGCGCGGCTCGGCGTTGATGATCTTCAATCCCGACCTGGTTTTTCTTATGGTCGACAACCTGTTCGGCGGCGACGGCCGTTTCCATACGCGCGTCGAAGGCCGCGACTTCACGCAGACCGAACACCGCATCATCCAGCGCGTTCTCAATATCGTTTTCGAGGCCTACTCGAAATCCTGGGAACCGGTTTACCCGATCGAGTTCGAGTTTGTCCGTTCGGAAATGAACACCCAGTTCGCCAACATCGCCACGCCCAACGAAGTGGTGGTCGCGATCACCTTTGCCATCGAGCTCGGCCAGATCAGCGGCGAAATGCATTTTTGCATGCCGTATTCGATGATCGAACCCATCAAGGATCTGCTGACCAGCAGCCTGCAGGCCGAAAACCTGGAAGTGGACAAGCGCTGGATCCGCCTGATGCGACAACAGGTCCAGCTGGCTGAGGTCGAGCTCGTCGCCGACCTGGGCACAGCCGAAATCAGCCTGCGCGACATCGTCGACATGAAAGTGGGCGACATCATTCCGCTCGACATCCCGCAAACCATCGAGGCCAAGGTCGACGGCGTGCCGGTGATGGAATGCGCCTACGGAAAATTCAACGGCCAATACACCTTGCGCGTCGAGAAATTGCTGTCAACCAGCACTGGCGAGCCGAAAACAGGAGAAAAACATGTCTGAAGACTCTACCCAAGCCATCGCAGAAGACGACTGGGCAGCGGCCATGGCCGAGCAGGCCCCGCAGGCTGCCGCCGCCCCGGCGGCCCGTCCGGAAATATTCAAGGAACTGTCCGGAACTCCAGTATCGGGCGGGCTGGGCCAGGATATCGATTTCATTCTCGACATTCCGGTGCTGCTGACGGTGGAGCTGGGCCGCACCAAGATCACCATCAAGAACCTGCTGCAGCTGGCGCAGGGATCGGTGGTCGAGCTCGACGGTCTGGCGGGCGAGCCGATGGACGTGCTGGTCAACGGCTGCCTGATCGCGCAGGGCGAAGTGGTGGTGGTGAACGACAAGTTCGGCGTGCGCCTGACCGACATCATCACCCCCGCCGAGCGGATCCGGAAACTCAACAAATGAAACCTGGCTTCATCGCTGCAGGCGCATTGCTGAGCCTGCCGGCGCTGGCGCTGGCAACCGGCGCGCCGGCCGCCGCCCCGGCGGAACCCGCCATCTCCGCTGCCGGCAGCCTGCTGCAGGTCTTCATCGGCCTGATGGCCGTGCTGCTGCTGATCGCCGGGACCGCCTGGGCGGCCAAGCGCCTGGGCGTCACGCACGGCGGCTCGCCCGGCCTGCTGCACGTGGTCGGCAGCGCGTCCGTCGGCACCCGCGAGCGGGTCGTGGTGGTCGAAGTGGGGGATTCCTGGCTGGTGGTGGGCGTGGCCCCCGGCAGTGTCAATGCGCTGATGACTCTGCCGAAGGGTGAGCTCCAGTCTGCGGCCACGCCCGGCCTCAACGCCAGCTTTGCCGCGCGCCTGCAACAGATGATCGAGAAGCGCCGTGTCAAATAAGCAGTATCCGAACCTGGTGCGACTCTTCTTCATGGTGGTCGCGCTGGCGCTGCCCTCGCTGGCGCTGGCCCAAGGGGCGGGTCTGCCTGCGTTCACCAGCACCCCGGTGAGCGGCGGCGGACAGTCCTACACCCTCAGCCTGCAAACCCTGCTGCTGCTGACCTCACTGTCGTTTCTGCCGGCCGCGCTGCTGATGATGACCAGCTTCACCCGCATCATCATCGTGCTGTCGCTGCTGCGGATGGCGCTCGGCACCCAGTCGACCCCGCCCAACCAGGTATTGATCGGCCTGGCGCTGTTTCTGACGTTCTTTGTGATGGGGCCCACCTTCGACAAGATCTACGTCGAGGCTTATCAGCCGCTGTCTGAAAACCGCATCCAGATGCAGGAAGCGCTCGAAAAGGGCGTGACGCCCCTGCGCGCGTTCATGCTGAAACAGACGCGCGAGACCGACCTTGCCCTGTTCGCGAAAATGTCCGGTAACGGCCCCATGAACTCGGCTGAAGACGTGCCGATGCGCGTTCTGATTCCGGCCTACATCACCAGCGAACTCAAGACCGCCTTCCAGATCGGCTTCGCCGTGTTCATTCCGTTTCTCATCATCGACATGGTCGTCGCCAGCATCCTGATGGCGATGGGCATGATGATGGTATCGCCCGTCATCGTCGCGCTACCCTTCAAGCTCATCCTGTTCGTGCTGGTCGATGGCTGGAATCTGCTGCTGGGTTCGCTTGCGCAGAGTTTTTACTGAAGGGGATCGTTATGACGCCGGAAAGTGTAATGACCATAGGCCGCACCGCACTGGAAATCACCATCCTGGTAGCGTCCCCTGTCCTGCTGGTCACCCTGGCCGTCGGCCTCACCATCAGCGTCTTCCAGGCCGCCACCCAGATCAATGACCCCAGCCTCTCCTTCATTCCCAAAGTGCTCGCGGTGCTCGTCACCTTCGCCCTCGCCGGGCCGTGGATGCTGACGGTGATGACCGATTACATGCGACGGGTGCTGACCGGCCTGCCGGGCATCATCGGGTGATCGCGCTACGGGCACGCCATGATGCTTGAAATGGCAAATCATTCACCACAGAGGCACAGAGACACAGAGAAAACGATGCAAGAACGATTTTTGCCAGCTCATTCAATACGGTTTGGGCTCGCAATGTTTCACTTCGCTTTTTTTCCTCTGTGTCTCTGTGCCTCTGTGGTTCAAAAGGTTTCCCCTGCATGATCAGCCTCACCGATGCCCAACTCAATACGTGGCTGATCAATTTCATCTGGCCGCTCACCCGCATTCTCGGGCTGATCATGGTGGCGCCGGTATTCGGTCACCGCGCCGTTCCCGCGCGCGTCAAGATCGGGCTCGGTATTTTCATCACCCTGATCATTGCCCCCACCCTGCCACCGATGCCCGATGTGGGACTGGGGTCATGGCATGGCCTGTTCATCCTGGTTCAGCAGTTGCTCATCGGCGTGGCGATCGGTTTCATCATGCGCATTGTTTTTGCCGCGGTCGAAGCCGCGGGAGAAATCGTCGGACTGCAGATGGGCTTGGGGTTTGCGTCCTTTTTCGACCCGCAAAGCGCCGGCCAGACGCTGGTCCTCGCACGGTTTTTCAATCTGCTGGCGCTGCTGGTATTTCTGGCGGTGAACGCCCACCTGCTGCTGCTCGGCGTTCTTGTCGAAAGTTTTCAAAGCCTGCCCATCGGCCCGCAGCCGCTGTCAGCCGCCGGGTTCTACAACGTGGCCGCCTTCGGCTCCACCGTGTTTGCCGTCGGCCTGCAACTGGCGCTGCCGGTGATCGCCATCATGCTGATGACCAACCTGTCGCTCGGCATCCTCACCCACTCTGCGCCCCAGCTCAACATCTTCGCGATCGGTTTTCCCATTACCCTGGGCGTTGGACTGATTGTGCTGGACCTTACCCTGCCCTACTTCACCCCCCAGTTCGAACAGTCGATCCAGAATGGGTTCAAGGCCATCGCGATGGTGATCCAGACATTGCGCCCGGGCGGCGGGTAGGCATGAAAATCGCGGCTGAAGCCGCTCCCACAAAAACCGGGCCGCTTGCGTCATCCGTGGGAGGGGCTTTAGCCCCGATGCCCTATGTCATCTGTGGGAGGGGCTTTAGCCCCGATGACCTGCCGATCGCGGCTAAAGCCGCTCCCACAAACCATTCTGCGCTTGCGTCATCCGTGGGAG
>NCIH01000085.1:0-11986 GCA_002281975.1 Hydrogenophilales bacterium 17-64-11
TGGCTGTTCATTCGGGGCTCCGGGTCATTGGTTTGGTTTCGCAGCCCCAATTCTCCGGGTAAGTCCCGAGTGAACAACCTATTGAGAGATCACAACTAGCCTCGGATTCACGTGCCTCAGCCAGCACTTCCTGCCAGGTCATCGCGTGACGCCGCAGATAGCGCCACCAGCGCCAGCCGGCGTCGAGCGCCGCGGACAGCGCCAGCGCCAGCGCCAGCGCCAGCGCCAGCGCCAGCACGCCGCGGCCCACCCAGGCGGCGCTCGCAGGCAGCGCCACGCCGATCCCGCTGCCGGCCAGATCCTGCAGCTGCGGCCAGCCGCTTGCCAGCGCCCAGCCCACAGCGGCGACGGCGAGCACCAGCTTGAGCAGCGCCTGCGTTCCATCGAACAGAAAATCGACGGAAAGCAGCCGGGTAAAGGGCTTGAAAGGATCGGCGCGGCTGACCTGGGGCGCGAACACCCATCCCGAGAACAGCACCGGCGCCACCAGTGCAGCGGCAAAAATGACGGCCAGTAGCGGCAGCAAAGCCCACAGCGCCGACCAGACCGCCTCAAGAAAAACCGGGGAAAGCGGCGTCGCCGCGTGAATGAACGCCGCCTCGGTCATCGCCTGCAAGGCATTCAACAGCCGCGGCGCCAGCCAGCCCAGCATGCCCAGCGCCGACAGCAGCACGACCCACGCCGTGAGTTCGGCAGAGCGCGGCACGTCGCCCGCGCTGCGCGCCTGTTGCAGACGCTGCGGACTTGCCGGTTCGGTACGGGAAAGATCAGTCTCCTCGGCCATGCTTGTCTCGAGTTTTGGGGGAGTCTAGCACGAGGCGGGGCAGGCTTTCTGCGGTCGAAACAGCAGGCGCCGCGGCCGCATGGCAGGGTTTTCGATTGCGCTGGCCGTCAATCCGCCCGATTTCAGGTACGCCGGCTGGCGTTGAAGAATATCAAAAGCGGGGACGATGATCCGGTGGCATGTTGCCCGATTAATTGACCTCGTCGATCCACGCCATCTGGATCGCCTCAAGAATTTTCTCGCCGGAATGGTTGGGGTCGTCGTCGAAATCGGGCAGCTCCATCACCCAGCCATGCAGGTCGGTGAAGCGGATGGTGCGCGGGTCGATTTCGGGATGCGCCTCGGCGAGTTCGATGGCGATGTCGAGGGTGTCCGTCCACTTCATATCAATGCCCTTCCTTGACCATATTGATGGTGTATTTTGGAATCTCGATCACCAGGTCGCTGCCGGCCACGCGCGCCTGGCACGACAGCCGCGACTGCGGCTCCAGGCCCCAGGCCTTGTCGAGCAGATCGTCCTCTTCTTCGGTGGACGCGTCCAGCGAATTGAAGCCTTCGCGCACGATGACGTGGCAGGTGGTGCAGGCGCAGGATTTTTCGCAGGCGTGCTCGATCTCGACGCCGTTGGCGAGCAGGGTGTCGCAGATGGTGTCGCCGGGTTTGGCATCGATCACGGTGCCTTCGGGGCAGAGTTCGACGTGGGGCAGTACGATGAGTTGAGGCATGGCTTTTTGATTGAATACGACTGAATTGGGATACGGTCAGGCGGCTTTGGATTGCCGGCCCGGCAAGGCGGCGAGTGCGCCGTCCCATAATTGTAACCGCGCGTCGACGGCGGTTTCGGCCGCCGCTTCGGCCTCGCGCCATTTTCCCGGGTCATCGCCACATAGCGCGGCGAGCAGTCGCAGCGACAGCGGTGCGTGGGAATCCCCATCCAGGTGAACGTGGCGGTTGAGGTAATAGTGGAAGCTCGGCGCCTGTGCTTCGGTCACCGCCATGCGCGACAGCAGCGCGCGGAACATCGACGGGATGATGTGCTCGCGGCCCAGCGCCAGCGCGGCGGCAACGGTGTGCGGCTTGCCGCTGGCAAGAAAATCGAAGGTGGTGCGGGTGAAAGCAACGGACGGCGTGGGCGCCAGACCTGCGTCGAGGGCCGCATCGACCCCCTCCTCCGCCACTTTCTGCACGAAGCGCGCAGGCACGCCGGGATCGGCGCCGATTTCGCGCATGGCGGCGAGATACAGCATGAAGTGGCTGGTATGGCCTTCCTGCCCTGGCGGCGCGACGTCGGTTTCCTCTTCAAGCACCATCTCGTTGATGAAGCGCTGCACCGCAGCGTCGCTGCCCGGCATCCACGGCCAGCGCGCGGGCGCGACTTCGTTCTGCAGATATTTGATCAGCGACATGAAGTCCCATACCGAATAGACGTGGTGCTGCATGAACACGCGCAGGTCGCCCGGTGTGGCGACAGCCGCGTAGATCGGATGCGCGTCGAGCCGCACCCGCAGGGATTCGATGAAATCTGCGTTCAACATAATCAGGTTCAACCAAACGTTTCCAGTTTTTTCCCGGCCATCGCCCGGCGCACGTTTTGATCCATGCGGCGCTGGGCAAATTCGGTGGTGGCCGCATTCAGCGCTTCGATGCCGCGCTTGATGGCCAGGTGATGATCGGACCTGGCATCGGGGCTCGACAGCAGGCTTTCAAGTGCGTCGATGCCGGCCTCGATCGCTGCGCTTTCCGCCGCGTCGAGCAGTGCGCCATCTTCCGCCATGGCCGCACGGGTGGCGGCGATCAGGCCCTGCGCATCGACGATCTGTTCGTTCAGCGCGCGCGCGTACATGTCGTCCTTGGCATGGGTAAAGGCATCCTTCAGCATGCGGGTGATGTCTTCGTCGCCCAGCCCGTACGAGGGCTTGACCTGCACGCTCGCTTCGATGCCGCTGCTTTGTTCGCGCGCCGACACCGACAGCAGTCCGTCGGCATCGACCTGGAAAGTGACGCGAATGCGTGCAGCGCCCGCCACCATCGGCGGAATGCCGCGCAGTTCGAAACGTGCCAGCGAGCGGCAGTCGGACGCCAGCTCGCGCTCGCCCTGCAGCACGTGCACGCTCATTGCGGTCTGGCCGTCCTTGAAGGTGGTGAATTCCTGCGCGCGTGCGGTGGGAATGGTGGTATTGCGCGGGATGACCTTCTCGGTCAACCCGCCCATGGTTTCCAGACCCAGCGACAGCGGGATCACATCGAGCAGCAGCCAGTCGTCGCCGGTGCGATTGCCCGCCAGCACATCGGCCTGCATGGCCGCGCCGAGCGCGACGACCTTGTCGGGATCGAGATTGGTCAGCGGGGTCTGCCTGAAGAAATCAGCCACTGCCTGGCGCACGCATGGCATGCGCGTCGAACCGCCCACCATCACCACGCCTTTCACGTCGTTCGCGGCCAGACCCGCGTCGCGCAGCGCCTTGCGGGTGGGGGCGAGCGTCTTGCTGACCAGGCCTGCGGTCATGGCGTTGAACGCGGCCTGGGTTAGCGTCGCGTCCATCATTTCGCCGGTCGACAGCACCGCAGTGACGCGCACCTCGGTATGTTCGGTCAGGGCTTCCTTGGCATCGCGCGCCTTGGTCAGCAACAGCCGCATATCGCCCGCCGACAGCGGCTCGAAACGAGCCTGCTCGAGCATCCAGCAGAAGATGCGCTGGTCGAAGTCGTCGCCGCCCAGCGCCGAATCGCCGTTGGTGGCCAGTACCTCGAACACGCCCTTGGACAGCCTCAGGATGGAAATGTCGAACGTGCCGCCGCCGAGGTCGTACACCGCATAGACCCCCTCCGACGCATTGTCGAGGCCGTAGGCGATCGCCGCTGCAGTCGGCTCGTTCAGCAGGCGCAGCACGTTGAGGCCGGCGAGTTGAGCGGCATCCTTGGTGGCTTGGCGCTGGGCGTCGTCGAAATACGCCGGCACGGTAATCACCGCGCCGACCAGTTCGCCATCCAGCGCGGCTTCCGCGCGCTGGCGCAGGGCTTTCAGGATTTCGGCCGACACTTCGACCGGACTTTTCACTCCGGCGGCCGTTCTCAACTGCACCATGCCGGGCGCATCGACGAAGCGATACGGCGAGCTGGCGATGTCCTCGATGTCGGCAATGCCGCGCCCCATGAAGCGTTTGACCGAGGCGATGGTGTTGTGCGGATCGCTGTTTTGTGCGGATTTTGCGGCATAGCCGACGTCGACCTGGCCCGTTGCGTGATAACGCACGACCGAAGGCAGCAGCGAATGTCCGGCTTCGTCGTCCAGCACCACAGCCAGGCCGGAACGCACCGTGGATACCAGCGAATTGGTGGTGCCCAGATCGATGCCTACCGCCAGCCGGTGCTGGTGGGGCGCGGTGGACATGCCGGGTTCGGCAATCTGCAGCAGAGCCATCTTAACTTTCCAGTTCTTCGTAGACGTCGCCGACCTCGGCGATGAGTTTGTCCATGAATCGCAGCTGGCGCACGGCTTCGGAGGCCGCCGCAAAGTCGCGTGCCGCGTCGATCAGCTCGGCCAGTTGCGCCTCGATGCGGCGATGCGCTGCGCGCAGCTCGCCGGACAAGGCGTCCAGTGCCGCTACGTTTTTGCCCGCGCGCGCGTCCTCGATTGACTCGCGCCATTCCATCTGCTGCATCAGGAATGCCGGGGACATTCTGGTGTTGCCGGCATCGAGCGCGTCGATCCCCTGCAGCCGCAGCAGATACACGCCCCGGTTCACCGGGTGCTTGAGCGTCTGGTACGCCTCGTTCACCTGCGTCGCCCACTGCATCGCCACCCGCTGCTCGGATTCCGGCTGCGCGGCGAAGCGGTCCGGATGCACGGCGTTCTGCAGCTCGCGGTAGACGGCGTCGAGCTTGTCGCGGTCGAGCGCGTAGGCAGTGGGCAGGCCGAACAGTTCGAAGTGGGTGCGGGAGAAATCCATTATTTAGGGGCTAGGGGCTAGGGGCTAGGATTTAGGGGGATTTGTGCTTCGCGCCTTTAAAAACGGGGCGGCCTCGGGCCGCACCGTCCCTAGCCCCTAGATCCTAACTCCTAGCCCCTGCAGTTCAGACGTTGAACGACTCGCCGCAGCCGCACGCGTCCTTCACGTTCGGATTATTGAACTTGAAGCCCTCGTTCAGGCCCTCGCGGGCGTAGTCGAGTTCGGTGCCGTCGATGTAGGGCAGGCTTTTCGGATCGACAAACACGGTCACCCCATGGCTGGTGAAAACCTCGTCGCCTGCCGGCGCCTCGTCGGCAAACTCCAGCTTGTAGGCCATGCCGGAACAGCCGCTGGTGCGCACGCCGAGACGGATGCCGACGCCCTTGCCGCGTTTGGCAAGGAAGTTCGTGACGTGTTGCGCTGCGCGCTCGGAAAGTGTGACGGCCATGGTCTACTCCTGGCTGTGCTTCTGCTTGTAGTCGGCAACCGCGGCCTTGATCGCGTCTTCGGCCAGGATCGAGCAGTGGATCTTCACCGGCGGCAGCGCGAGTTCCTCGGCGATGGCGGTGTTCTTGATTGCCATCGCCTGGTCGAGCGTCTTGCCCTTGACCCATTCGGTCACCAGCGAGGACGAGGCGATGGCCGAGCCGCAGCCGTAGGTCTTGAACTTGGCGTCTTCGATCAGGCCATCCTTGCCGACCTTGATCTGCAGCTTCATCACGTCGCCGCAGGCGGGCGCGCCGACCATGCCGGTGCCGACGTCCTCATCCTCCTTGCCGAAGGAACCGACGTTGCGGGGGTTTTCGTAATGGTCGAGTACTTTTTCGCTGTAAGACATTTGGTGCTCCTTTCAGTCGCTTGATAGGGGTTAGGGGCCAGGATCTAGGGGCTAGGGATGTTGCGGTGCCGAGCACCGCCTTTCAATTCGGCGCGGCCTGCGGCCGCACGGTCTTCCCTAATCCCCAGCTCCTAACTCCCAACCCCCGCAGTTCAGTGTGCAGCCCACTGCACGGTATTCAGATCGATGCCTTCCTTGAACATTTCCCACAGCGGGGAAAGCTCGCGCAGCTTGCCGATCTTCTCGTGCAAGAGCTTGATGGCGTAATCGACTTCTTCCTTGGTGGTGAAGCGGCCGATGGAGAAGCGGATCGAGCTGTGCGCCAGTTCGTCGCTGCGGCCCAGTGCGCGCAGCACGTAGGAGGGCTCCAGGCTGGCCGAGGTGCAGGCGGAACCTGAAGACACCGCCAGATCCTTGATCGCCATGATCAGCGATTCGCCTTCGACGAAGTTGAAGCTGACGTTGAGGTTGTGCGGCACGCGCTGGTCCATGTCGCCGTTCAGGTGCACCTCCTCGATGTCCTTGAGGCCCGCATACAGGCGGTCGCGCAGCATGCGGATGCGTTCGTTCTCGGTCGCCATCTCTTCCCTGGCGATGCGGAAGGCTTCGCCCATGCCGACGATCTGGTGCGTCGCCAGGGTGCCCGAACGCATCCCGCGCTCGTGGCCGCCGCCGTGCATCTGCGCCTCCAGGCGGATGCGCGGCTTGCGGCGCACGTACAGCGCGCCGATGCCCTTGGGGCCGTAGGTCTTGTGCGCCGAGAACGACATCAAATCGACGGGAAGCGTCTTCAGGTCGATCGGCATCTTGCCGGTGGCCTGCGCCGCGTCGACGTGGAAGATCACGCCCTTTTCGCGGCAGATTTTGCCGATCGCATCGATGTCCTGGATCACGCCGATTTCATTGTTGACCGCCATCACCGAGACCAGCACGGTATCGGGACGGATCGCCGCACGGAATGCGTCGAGGTCGATGAGGCCGTTTTCCTTGACGTTGAGATAGGTCGCCTCGAAACCCTGGCGCTCCATTTCGCGCACGGTGTCGAGCACCGCCTTGTGCTCGGTGCGCACCGTGATGATGTGCTTGCCCTTGGTGGTCGAATAGAAATGGCCCGCGCCCTTGATGGCGAGGTTGTTCGATTCGGTGGCGCCGGAAGTGAACACGATTTCCTTGGGGTCGGCGCCGACCAGCGCGGCGACCTGGGCTCGCGCATCTTCCACCGCCTTTTCGGCCTCCCAGCCGAACGGATGCGAGCGCGATGCCGGGTTGCCGAAATGCTCGGTCAGATAGGGGATCATCTTTTCGGCCACGCGGGGATCAACCGGGGTGGTGGCGGAATAATCGAAGTACAGTGTTTTCATCGTTTTGCCCTAATTGAATCGTTCAAACAGCCAGCGTCATCTTCGATTTCGAAGCGCGGCGATCCTGAATCACCTTTTCCTTGCATTCGTCCTGCCTGGCCACCAGCGTGGCCAGCGTCACGTTGTCCAGGTAATCGTAAATGTGGGCGTTGAGTCCCGTCCACAAGTCGTGCGTCAGGCAACGGTGTTCGTCGTGGCAGTTTTCCTTGCCGCCGCACTGGGTGGCGTCGATGGGTTCGTCGACCGCGCGAATGATGTCGGCCACGCTGACATCTTCGAGCGGCCGCGCGAGGTAATAGCCGCCGCCCGGGCCGCGCACGCTTTCGACCAGCTCATGGCGGCGCAGGCGGCTGAAAAGCTGTTCAAGGTACGACAGGGAAATGTCCTGGCGCTCGCTGATTCCGGCCAGCGTCACCGGACTCTTGCCGCCGCGCAGCGCCAGGTCGAGCATGGCGGTGACGGCAAATCGACCCTTGGTGGTCAATCTCATGACTATTCTCCTGAAGTTTCGCCCGAACTATAAAATACCCGAGCATTTCGGTCAACTATTCCTTACCCAAGCAATCTAGTCAACTATTTTATTCAGGTAGTTCGGATCGAAATCGTCAGGCTTGTCCTGCCCCGCCGGCATTTCCGCGCCCAGCTTCTGCAGCTGCACCAAAATCAGTTCCAGCCGATGATCGATGTGGGCGGAATGGTCGATCAGTCCATGGATCGCCTTCACCATCGGGTCGTTCATGTCGGCGGAAATGGCGTAGGCCGAGAAACCCAGCTTTTCCGCCTGCTGGTTGCGCTGTTTTTCCGCCGCGCTGTCGAGGATGCGGGCGGGGATGCCGACCGCCGTCGCATTGTCCGGTACGTCCTTCACCACCACGGCATTTGAGCCGACGCGTGCGTTGGCGCCGATGGTGATCGGGCCGAGGATCTTGGCGCCCGCCCCTACCACCACGCCGGGCATCAGGGTGGGATGGCGCTTGCCCTTGTTCCACGAGGTGCCGCCGAGGGTCACGCCGTGATAGAGCGTGCAGTCGTCGCGGATATCCGCGGTCTCGCCCACCACCACGCCCATGCCATGGTCGATGAACACGCGGCGGCCGATGGTGGCGCCGGGATGGATCTCGATGCCGGTGAACCAGCGGCCGAGATGCGAGATGAAGCGCGCCAGCCATTTCCACTCCATGCGCCACAGCTTGTTCGCCAGCCGGTGGATGACGATGGCGTGAAAGCCGGGATAGGTGGTGACGACTTCAAACGTCGAGCGCGCCGCCGGGTCGCGGTCGAATACGACGGCGATGTCTTCCTTGAATTTGCTGAGCAGGTTCATGCGCTGGAGGATGCTTTTTCCGAGTAATTTGGTCAACTATTGGGCAGCGGGATTCCGCGCCTTGAGCGCCGCCTGTTTCGCCTCCTGCGCCGCGGTCAGGATCCCGCGCAGGATATTCACTTCTTCCTTCGCCAGCCGGGTGCGCGCGAACAGCCGCCGCAGCTTCAGCATCAGCTTGCCGGGCGAGCCGGGGTTCAGAAATTCCAGTTCGGCCAGTGCGGTTTCCAGGTGGCCGTAGAATTTCTCCGTCTCGTCGCCTGTCGCCGCGTCGATATCCGGCTGCGGCCAGTTCGCACGCCCCAGCCAGGTCTGGCGGATCTCGTAGCTGAGCACCTGCACCGCCGCCGCCAGGTTGAGCGAACTGTAGTCGGGGTTGGCGGCGATCGTCACCAGCCCCTGGCACAGGCTCAGCTCCTCGTTGGACAAACCGCTGGTCTCGTTGCCGAACACCAGGGCCACCGGGCCGGTTTGCGCTTCGCCCAGCAGGCGGACGGACGCCTCGGGCGGCGTCAGCACCTCGGCCACGATGTCGCGCCGGCGTGCCGACACACCCAGCGCCAGGGTGGTGTCGGCCAATGCTTCGGCCAGCGAAGCGCACACCCTCGCCTGCGCCAGCAGGTCGGTCGCGCCGGAGGCCATGGCGTCGGCCTGGCTGTTGGGGAAGATGGCCGGATCGACCAGAACCAGCTGCGCCAGCCCCATCGTCTTCATCGCCCGCGCCGCCGCACCGATGTTGCCCGGGTGGCTGGTGCGCGTCAGCACGATGCGAATATTGGCGAGAAGTTTCGGGTCTGACAGGGTCATCAAGTAAAATAGCGGGTTCGTTCTTTGAATCTATTGCCAGACACCATGCATCCCATGCTCAATACGGCGGTGAAAGCCGCTCGCAAAGCCGGGGCGATCATCAATCGCGCCTCGCTCGACCTCGATCAACTCACCGTGCGCAGCAAGCAGGATCGCGATTACGTCAGCGAAGTCGACCAGATGGCGGAACGCGCCATCATCGAAACCCTGCTCGACGCCTATCCGAATCACGGGATTTTAGCAGAGGAGTCCGGCGCGGCCGATGCCAAAAACGGCGAGGATTACCAGTGGATCATCGATCCGCTCGACGGTACCACCAACTTCCTCCATGGCCTGCAGCAATATTCGGTCTCCATCGCGCTCAGACACAAGGGTCAGATCACCCAGGCCGTGGTGTACGACCCTGCCCGCAACGAGCTCTTCACCGCCAGCCGTGGCCGCGGCGCCTATCTCAACGAGCGCCGCATCCGCGCCAGCAAGCGCAGCAAGCTCTCCGAATGCCTGATCGGCACCGGCTTCCCCTTCCGCGATTTCAGCTTCGCCGAGGCCTACATCAACATGTTCCGCGACATGATGCATGCCACCTCCGGCCTGCGCCGCCCCGGCTCCGCCGCGCTCGATCTCGCCTATGTCGGCTGCGGCCGCTACGACGGCTTCTGGGAGATGCGCCTGCAACCCTGGGATCTTGCCGCCGGCAGCCTGATCGCGCAGGAATCCGGCGCGCTGGTAGGTAATTTCATGGGCGACGAGGGCTTTCTCGAATCCGGCAACATCGTCGCCGCCAGCCCGAAAATCTTCGCTCAGATGCTGCAGATCCTCGCTCCCCACCTGCCGCCCGAACTGAAGGTCTGACTGGTTTCGAAGCGGCAACCGGCAACAGCGCGGCAATCCGGGCCCGCCCTTAGATTGCAAGGGCGGGTCGATCCAATTACTGCATGAACGAATGGTTCCGCTTATCGCCGATAGCGCGGTTCAAAGGATTCAGTTCGTAATACACGACAACCTCGTTGCCGGCACCGGCGTATAGCACTTCATGGCTCAAGCGCCGCACCAGCTCAATGCCGCGCCCATGCAGCCCGCTATCCGACATCCGTGAGCGGGCCGTCCAGTTGAATCCGGGACCGCTGTCGCGCACGGAGATTTTCACCATCTTGCGGTTATCGCGCCGCAGGACCTCGATCCCGATGTCGATGAACCCCTCCTGCAGCTCCTTCAAGGCGTTCTGGCGCCGGGCCGCGTAGGCGGCGAAACCGTCGCTGCTCGTTTTAAGCGAGGAATCCATCCGCAACAGTCCATGATCCAGCGCATTGGACACCAGTTCGGACAGAATAAGGAAAATCTGGCCGGCATGTTCTTTGGTCGCCGCGATCCGCTCGATCACGCCGGACAGGGTCGGCACCACATCCAGGTTTTTCAGGTCCTGCGCCTCGAAATGGAACGACATGCACAGGCCGTCGCTCCCGTATTCAGCAGCGGCCGCATGCGCAGCCGGCGGCTCCAGCGTGCCCGGAGCGGGAACTGCCACCATCAGCACGCTGATGTCGTCCACCAGCGCACCCGCCCGATGCTCGTCCAGCGCCGCCACCAGCGCCTCGAAACGATGCGCCGGCGCGGCCGATTCCAGCGTTGCGCAGGCACGCTCGGCGCCAAACTGCTCGCCTGCGGCATTTTCAGCCTCGGTCAGGCCATCCGTCCACAGGAACAGCTGGCATTCCCCTTCGTAGGAATACACCTCGAGTTCCGCCGAGAATTCTTCCGGCGACAACAGGCCGAGCGGCACATGCCGGGATTTCCAGTGCTTGACGATTTTCCCGCTGGCATCGACCAGGCGGGGATAGGGATTGCCGCCGTTCCAGACCTCGATCGTCCCCATCACGGGATTGATCGAAACGAGCGTCAGGGCGGCATAGCGTCCCGGAGGCATCATGGTATGCATGCGGCTGTTCATGACCTCGGCGATGCGTCCGATGCCGTAGCCAAGCTCGGTCATGGCGTAAAAGGTATCGAACTGCGGCAGCGAGGCCATCGCTGCGGGCAGGCCATGGCCCATGCCGTCGCTGAGCAGGATATGGTGGCATTTTCCGGGCGTGCGCGCGGCGGCGATCAGATCGCCGCTGAAATGCCATGCGGGGGTCACGCGATAGCGCAAGGCGGGGTCATCGAGCCCTTCGCGGTTGACCATGTATTCCATCAGCCGCGCCCCGAGGCGCCGCTCGTCTTCCGCCTGTCGGTAGTAGGCGGCCAGCTCCGCCGAGTGCCGGGAAAGCGCCTGCTGCAGCTCGGCGATCCGCTGAAACACCTGGATCTTGGCCTGAAACACCGGAAAGGACAGCGGCTTGGTCAAATAGTCGTCCGCCCCCGCCTGCAGCCCTTCAAGAACCTCGTCCTCACGCGTGAGCGCGGTGACCATCAAGATCGGCAGCCAGCGCGAACCCGCCGCCTGCCGGATGCGCCGCGTCGCTTCCAGGCCGCCGATCCCGGGCATCATCACATCCATCAGGATCATGTCCGGCGGCTCGGCGAGAAACTTCTCCAGCGCTTCCTCTCCCGAACGCGCCTCGATCAGGCGGTGTCCCATTCTTTTGACCACCTGGCCGGCGATTGCAACATTGTTGGCGATGTCGTCCACCACCATGACCGTCATGCCCATGCGACCATCCATTTACTTGATGGTGAACAAGCGGCGGAAATTCGACAGCTCGAAAACCTGCGCCACCGCTCCCTTGCAATTCAGCAGCGTGATGGATTTCGACGCGCCTTTTGCGCGCTCCTTGAGCAACAGCAGCATGCCCATGGCGGAACTGTCGATATATTTCACCTGGT
Source organism: Hydrogenophilales bacterium 17-64-11 (assembly GCA_002281975.1). Taxonomy (GTDB): domain Bacteria; phylum Pseudomonadota; class Gammaproteobacteria; order Burkholderiales; family Thiobacillaceae; genus Thiobacillus. The sequence continues at coordinate 11,885 of NCIH01000085.1, forward strand.
CGAAGTCCAGTTCCAGTTCGCTGATGTTCGCCTGCCTCAGCAGGGAATCGGTCGTCTCGTTAAACGAGGCATGGCTGTTGAAATCGAAACGCCCATTCAGCA
>NCIH01000086.1:0-12241 GCA_002281975.1 Hydrogenophilales bacterium 17-64-11
TATTCCTGCGCCATCTTGCCGGCGTTTTCAGCCGCCACCTGCGCCGCGAACGGCGTCGACTTACGCGACCCCTTGAAGCCCGCACCACCGGCGGTCGCCCATGACAGGGCGTTGCCCTGACGATCGGTGATCGTCACGATGGTATTGTTGAAAGAAGCATGAATGTGCGCAATACCCTCTGCGACATTCTTTTTGACCTTCTTGCGCACGCGCGTTGCAGTTTTCGTTGCCATGGTTAACCTTTATTTCTTGATGGCCTTGCGGGGACCCTTGCGGGTACGCGCGTTGGTGCGAGTGCGCTGACCACGCGCAGGCAAGCCTTTGCGATGACGGAAGCCGCGATAGCAGCCGAGATCCATCAAGCGCTTGATGTTCATGGTGATTTCACGGCGCAGGTCGCCCTCGACCGTGAACTTGGCCACGCCCTCACGCAAGCGCTCCATCTCTGCCTCGGACAAGTCCTTGATTTTCGAAGTCTGGGCAATGCCCGCCGCTTCGCAAATCTTGCCGGACGTAGTTCTGCCGATGCCATAAATGGCGGTCAACGCAATAATCGCGTGTTGATGATTAGGGATATTAACCCCAGCAATACGAGCCATTCGCAAAGCTCCGAACGCAAAACAAAAAATTATAACATGCCAACCCGCCTTTGGGTTGACTCGAATTCACACTTGCCGCCAACGGGCCAATTTAGCCCTGGCGCTGCTTGTGGCGCGGATCGTCGCAGATCACGCGCACTACGCCTTTGCGGCGCACAACCTTGCACTTACGGCACATTTTCTTGACTGAAGCCTGCACTCTCATGGTTCTCTCCATTCACTCACCGGCAGCGTGCTGCCGGTCAAAAATCATTTGGCCCGGAAAACAATCCGGCCTTTGGTCAGATCGTACGGGGTAAGCTCTACTGTCACCTTGTCTCCCGGCAGGATTCGGATGTAGTGCATGCGCATCTTGCCGGAGATATGGCTCAGCAAGACATGACCATTTTCAAGCTTGACTCTGAAGGTAGCGTTCGGCAGGTTTTCAATGACTTCACCCTGCATCTGGATGACATCTTCCTTAGACATCAACGCCCCACCAGACCGTTCTTAAAATTGGCTTTCTTGAGCAAGCCCTCATACTGGTGGGACATGACATAAGCCTGAACCTGCGCCATGAAATCCATGGTCACCACCACAATAATCAACAGCGACGTTCCCCCAAAATAGAAAGGGACATTCCACTTCAGAATCAGAAACTCGGGCAGCAGACACACCAGGGTGATGTAGATTGCCCCCACCAGCGTCAGCCGGGTCAAAATCTTGTCGATATAGCGCGCGGTTTGATCGCCCGGCCGAATACCCGGAACGAACGCGCCGCTCTTCTTCAGGTTGTCTGCAGTTTCCTTGGGGTTGAACACCAGTGCCGTGTAGAAAAAGCAAAAGAAGATGATTGCCAACGCATACAGCAAAACGTACACCGGCTGGCCGGGTGACAGGGTCGACCCAATGTCTTTCAGCCAGCCCATGTTGTCGCTACTGCCAAACCAGCCCGCCAGGGTCGCCGGGAACAAAATGATGCTGGAGGCGAAAATCGGCGGGATCACCCCGGCCATATTCAACTTAAGAGGCAGATGCGAGCTTTGGCCACCCACGACCATTTTTCCGACCTGACGCTTGGCATAATTCACCAAAATCTTGCGCTGGCCACGCTCGACGAACACCACCAATGCAGTCACCAGCAAGATGCCCACAAACAGCATCAGCACCAGCGGGATCGAGAACGCACCGGTGCGCGTCAGCTCAAGCGTGCCGCCGATCGCAGAGGGCAGGCCCGCGGCAATACCCGCGAAAATAATGATGGAAATACCATTACCCAAGCCGCGCTCGGTAATCTGCTCGCCCAGCCACATCAAAAACATCGTACCGGCAGTCAGCGTAACCACGGTAATCAAGCGAAACGCCATCCCCGGATCCAGCACCAGACCGGCTTGCGATTCCAGGGCAACGGCAATACCCAGTGCCTGAAAAACAGCCAGAAACAAGGTCCCATAACGGGTATACTGGGTAATCTTGCGGCGCCCTGCCTCGCCCTCTTTCTTCAGCGCTTCCAGTTGCGGCGATACGGTCGTCATCAACTGCACGATAATCGACGCCGAAATGTACGGCATGATCCCCAGCGCGAACACGCTGAAACGCGACAGCGCCCCCCCGGAGAACATGTTGAACATGCCCAGGATGCCGCCCTGCTGCGACTTGAAGAGCTGATCGAGCACCAGAGGATCGATACCCGGCACCGGGATGAAAGTGCCGATACGGTACACAATCAAAGCGCCGAGCAGGAATAGCAAACGACGCTTGAGGTCGCCGAATTTATTCAAACCGGTTTTGGGCGTAGCCAAAGCGTGTGTCCTCGCTGACTCAGTCGGCGATGCTGCCGCCCGCAGCCTCGATCGCAGCACGCGCCCCTTTGGTGACGGCAATACCGCGCAACTTGATCGCCTTGCCGATTTCGCCGGCCAGGTAAACCTTGGCGCCTTTGGCTGCGGCACCAACGACACCGGCCTGCTTCAGCACCAGCAAATCGATCTCGTCCACCCCCACAGCCGCCAGCTCGAACAGGCGGATGTGCGCTGTATCGGCCTTGGTCAGCGAAACAAAGCCACGCTTGGGCAGACGGCGATGCATCGGCATCTGGCCACCCTCGAATCCCACTTTGTGGAAGCCGCCCGCACGTGATTTCTGACCCTTGTGGCCACGCCCCGCGGTTTTACCCAGGCCGGAGCCAATGCCGCGACCCAAACGACGCTTGTTCTTCTTTGCGCCGTCGGCCGGTTTAATATTGTTCAGTTCCATTTAAGCCTCGCACTTCACCAGATAGGCGACCCGGGAAATCATTCCGCGGTTTTCCGGGGTGTCAAGCACCTCGACCGTGTGATGCATCCGACGCAGGCCCAAGCCGCGCACACAGGCGCGATGCGGCGCCTTGGTGCCAATCAAGCTTTTGACCAGCGTCACCCTGATTTTTTTCTGCTCGCTCATGACTTACCCCGTAATGTCTTCGACAGACTTGCCACGCTTGGCAGCAATCTCGGACGGTGTGGACATTTTCAACAGGCCATCGATCGTCGCACGCACGACGTTGTAGGGGTTGGTCGAACCCAAGCACTTGGCAAGCACGTTCTGTACGCCCATCACTTCGAATACGGCGCGCATCGCTCCACCGGCGATAATCCCGGTACCTTCCGATGCCGGCTGGATCAACACGCGCGAAGCGCCGTGCTGCCCCACCACCGTATGATGGAAAGTGCCATTCTTCAGGCTGATCTTGACCAGCTTGCGGCGAGCCTCTTCCATTGCTTTCTGCACGGCCACCGGCACTTCCCGGGACTTGCCCTTGCCCATGCCGATCCCGCCATCGCCGTCGCCGACCACGGTCAGTGCGGCAAAACCCATGATGCGGCCACCCTTCACCACTTTGGTGACGCGGTTGACCGAAATCATCTTCTCGCGCAAGCCGTCGCCGCGCTCTTCGTTACTAGTAGGTGCTGTACGGGCCATCTTGAGTCTGCCTCGTTAAAATACCAAACCGCCTTCGCGGGCTGCTTCGGCGAGGGCCTTCACTCGCCCATGAAACCTGAAGCCAGCACGATCGAAAGCCACTTTTTCAATGCCCAAGCCCTTGGCTTTCTCGGCCAAGCGCTTGCCAACGGCAGCTGCTGCCGCCACGTTGCCACCGTTACCCAAAGCGGCACGCAGCTCCTTGTCGTTAGAGGACGCACTGGCCATGATCGTGCCGCCGTCCGCCGAAATGATCTGCGCGTAGATGTGGCTGTTGGTGCGGTGAATTGCCAGGCGGGTCGCCTTGACGGCCGCGATTTTGGCGCGGGTTTTGCGCGCTCTGCGAATCCGTGATTGCTTGGTGTTCATTGTCTGTCCTTAAGCCTTACTTCTTCTTGGTCTCTTTCTTGATAACCACCTCGTCGCTATAGCGAACGCCCTTGCCCTTATAAGGCTCCGGCGGACGATATGCGCGCACGTCGGCGGCCACCTGCCCAACGACCTGACGATCGACGCCCTTGATCACAATCTCGGTCTGCGTCGGGGTTTCAACCTTGATGCCGGCAGGCATCTTGTGCACAACGGGATGCGAGAAACCAAGCGAAAGATTGAGCGCATCGCCCTGAGCCTGAGCACGATAGCCGACCCCGACCAGCAAGAGCTTCTTTTCGAAACCCTTGGAAACGCCCTGCACCATGTTATTGACGAGCGCACGCATCGTTCCCGCCATGGCATTCGCCTGGATGCTTTCGTTGGTAGGCGCAAAAGTCAGCACCCCGTCATTAAGCGCGACCGACACGTCAGCCGACATCGCCTGACTCATCGCCCCCAGAGGACCCTTGACCGAGACCGCGCCACCCAGTGCGACTTCGACGCCTTTAGGCAACGTAATAGGATTATTGGCTACACGTGACATATCCGCTCCTTCTTACGCAACCACGCACAGGACTTCACCACCGACGCCCTTGGCGCGCGCATGGCGGTCCGTCATCACACCACTCGAGGTGGAGACAATCGCGACACCCAGGCCATTCATGACGCGCGGCAATTCCTCGGCACCCTTGTAGACCCTCAGGCCAGGCCGGCTCACGCGCTCAATGCGCTCGATCACCGGGCGGCCCGCGTAATATTTCAACTGCAGCTCAAGCTCGGGCTTTCCGGCTTCGCCACGAATGGCGAAATCCTCGATATAACCCTCGTCCTTCAGCACCTTGGCTATAGCCACTTTGACTTTCGATGAAGGCATCATGACAACCGCCTTCTCGACCACTTGCGCATTACGAATGCGGGTCAGCATGTCCGCAATGGGATCACTCATACTCATATCGTCTACCCCTTACCAGCTTGCCTTGACGATGCCCGGGATTTCGCCCCGCATCGCATATTCACGCAGCTTGCCGCGCGCCAGGCCAAACTTGCTGAACACGCCGCGCGGACGCCCCGTCAGTTGACAGCGATTGCGCTGACGCACCGGGCTGGCATTGCGCGGCAGGGCCTGCAAAGCCTGATAGGCCGCCATGCGGTCTTCATCACTGGTCTGCGAATTGGCGATCAGCGCTTTGATCTCGGCACGCTTGGCGGCATATTTCTTCACCATGCGCGCACGCTTTTCTTCACGATTAATCAAGGATAACTTGGCCATGCCTACCTCAATTCTTGAATGGGAAACTGAAGGCGGCAAGCAAGGCTCGCGCTTCATCATCAGTCTTGGCGGTGGTGGTGATCGTGATATTCATCCCACGCAGGGCATCGATCTTGTCGTACTCGATCTCAGGGAAAATAATCTGTTCCTTGACACCCATGTTGTAGTTGCCACGACCATCGAAGGATTTGCCCGAGACACCGCGGAAATCGCGGATACGCGGCATTGCCACCGTCACCAGACGATCCAGGAACTCGAACATCTGCGCGCGACGCAGCGTCACCATGCAGCCGACCGGGTAATCCTCGCGAATCTTGAAACCTGCGATGGATTTTTTGGACTTGGTGACAACCGGCTTCTGACCCGCGATCTTCTGCATGTCCGATACCGCATGGTCCATCACCTTCTTGTCAGCCACCGCCTCGCCGACCCCCATATTCAGGGTGATCTTCTGGATGCGCGGCACTTCCATGACGGATTTATAACCAAACTGCTCTACCAGCTTGGGCACCACCGTCTCACGATAAAACTCTTGAAAACGCGCCATGATCACCCCTGAGCGTCAACCATTTCGCCATTGGACTTGTACACACGCACCTTGCGGCCGTCCTCCAGCACCTTGTAACCCACACGATCAGCCTTCTGCGTGCCCACGTTGAACAACGCGACATTGGAAGCCTGGATCGGCATTTCTTTTTCGACGATCCCGCCCTGGATGTTGCGCATGGGATTGGGCTTCTGGTGCTTCTTGACGCGATTCACGCCCTCAACCAGCACATGACCATCATCAAGCACGCGAAGCACAACGCCGCGCTTGCCCTTATCTTTCCCGGTCAGGACGATCACCTGATCACTTTTACGAATACGTGCCATGATTCCCTCTCACAGAACCTCGGGCGCCAGCGAGACGATCTTCATGAACTTCTCGGTGCGCAGCTCACGGGTGACCGGCCCAAAAATACGGGTGCCGATCGGCTCTAATTTATTATTCAGCAACACCGCCGCATTGCCATCGAAGCGCACCAGCGAACCATCGGGCCGACGCACGCCTTTGGCGGTACGAACCACCACAGCGTTGTAGATATCGCCTTTTTTCACACGGCCGCGAGGCGCCGCATCCTTGATGGTGACCTTGATGATGTCGCCCACGCCCGCATAGCGGCGATGACTGCCGCCCAACACCTTGATGCACATAACCGAGCGCGCACCGGTATTGTCTGCCACGTCCAATACGGACTGCATCTGAATCATTTAAATTGCCTCCAACTTAATCCACCAAAATGGCGGCCAGTCTTGGAACCCGTTCGGGAGAAAATCCCGCTATACGCGGAACTACTTGAGTCAGCGAACCGGACAAAACCAACCGGCTCACCAACCGGAAAACCCGGCACTATACCGGGCTATTACATTTCATGCAAGCGTTATACGCGCGCGCGCTCGATCAGCTTGCTTACGGTCCACGCCTTGGTGCGTGAAAGCTTGCGCGACTCTTCGATCTGCACCGTGTCGCCTTCGTGAAACTCGTTGTTTTCATCGTGAGCGTGGTACTTTTTGGACAACCGGATAATCTTGCCGATAACCGGATGCTTGACACGACGCTCGACCAGGACTGTGACCGTCTTGTTCATCTTGTCGCTCACCACACGCCCTGTCAGCGTGCGCACCATCTTTTTCATTTCAGTCATGCCTGGCCCGCCTTCTCGCGCATAATGGTCTTGACGCGGGCAATATCACGACGCAGCTTGCCCAGGTCGGCAGTTTTGTTCGACTGCTGGGTGGCCACCTGCATACGCAGCGCAAAATGGGCACGCAGCAGGGATTCGAGTTCCTGCTTTAGTTCTGCGGCATTCTTGCCGCGCATTTCTTGTGTATTCATCACTCAGCTCCCGATCATGCGGGTAACGAAGGTGGTTGCGATCGGCAGCTTGGCGGCAGCCAGGCGGAAAGCCTCGCGCGCCAGTTCTTCGTTCACCCCATCCATCTCGTACAAAACCTTGCCCGGCTGGATTTCAGCGACGTAGTACTCCGGCGCTCCTTTGCCGTTGCCCATACGCACCTCGGCAGGCTTACGCGAAATCGGCTTGTCCGGAAAAATACGGATCCAGATGCGCCCGCCGCGCTTGATGTGGCGCGTCATTGCACGGCGCGCCGCCTCAATCTGGCGCGCAGTCAGGCGGCCACGGCCGACCGCTTTCAGACCGAAGTCGCCAAAACTCACGTTGGCGCCACGGGTCGCCAGTCCGGTGTTACGGCCTTTCTGTTCCTTGCGGAATTTCCTTCTAGCTGGCTGCAGCATGTTTCACTCCTGATTTCTTGCCGCGCTTTTCCTGATCGGCTGCCGCAGGCTGCTCGCCACGGTTGAGCGCGTCGCCTTTGTATACCCAAACCTTGATGCCAATGATGCCGTAGGTGGTCTTGGCTTCGGCAAAGCCATAATCGATTTCCGCGCGCAGGGTGTGCAGGGGCACACGGCCTTCGCGGTACCACTCGGTACGGGCGATTTCAGCACCGTTCAAGCGACCCGAACTCATGATCTTGATGCCTTGCGCACCCAGGCGCATGGCATTCTGCATGGCGCGCTTCATGGCACGACGGAACATCACGCGCTTTTCAAGCTGCTGGGCGATGCCGTCAGCAACGATCTGCGCATCGGTTTCCGGCTTGCGCACCTCCTCGATATTGACATGCACAGGCACCGACATCAGGCGCGCGAGCTCGCCGCGCAGAACTTCGATGTCCTCGCCTTTCTTGCCGATCACCACACCGGGGCGGCCGCTGAAAATCGTGATGCGGGCGTTCTTCGCGGGACGCTCGATCAGCACCTTGGAGACCGAAGCGTGCGCCAGTTTTTTCTTCAGGTAGTCGCGAACCTTGATGTCTTCCAGCAGGGTGCTGGAAAAGTTGCGGTTCGAACCGTACCACTTGGCCGTCCAGATGCGCTGAACACCAAGACGGAACCCAATCGGATGTATTTTTTGTCCCATGGTGCTTCCTCAGTCCCCGACCGTCACAGTAATGTGACAGGTCGGTTTGCTAATACGGTTGCCACGGCCTTTGGCGCGGGCGGTAAAACGCTTCAGCACGGAACCCTGGTCAACGCAGATCGTTTTGACCGTCAGGGCATCGATGTCCGCACCCTCATTGTGCTCGGCGTTGGCTATCGCCGACTCAAGCACTTTCTTGATGATGCCCGCGCCTTTTTTCGGGCTGAAGGCAAGGATATTCAACGCCTTCTCCACGCGCAGGCCACGGATCTGGTCAGCAACCAGACGGCCTTTCTGGGCGGACAGGCGGGTACCACGCAAAATCGCAGAAACTTCCATCATGCGCTCCTTATTTCTTCGCCTTTTTGTCCGCAACGTGTCCTTTGAAGGTACGCGTCAGGGAAAACTCACCCAGCTTATGACCGACCATGTTCTCGGTCACGAACACCGGTACATGCTGGCGGCCGTTATGCACCGCAATCGTCAAACCGATGAAATCAGGCAACACGGTGGAGCGACGCGACCAGGTCTTGATCGGGCGCTTGTCATTGGAGCCGCGGACGGCTTCAATCTTTTTCAGCAAATGCCCATCAACGAAGGGGCCTTTTTTAATTGAACGTGCCATATCTTTCTACCTCAATCAGCGCGCTTGACGGCGGCGGACGATCATGTTGGAGGTGCGCTTGTTGCTGCGGGTGCGATAACCCTTGGTCGGCGTACCCCACGGGCTGACCGGATGGCGGCCAGCCGCAGTCCGGCCTTCGCCGCCGCCATGCGGGTGGTCGACCGGGTTCATCACCACGCCGCGGACCGTCGGGCGAATGCCGCGCCAGCGGCTGGCGCCCGCCTTGCCGATCGAACGCAGGCTGTGCTCTTCGTTGCCCACCTCGCCAAGCGTGGCACGACAATCAACGTGCACCTTGCGGATTTCGCCGGAACGCAGCCGCAACTGGGCATAACTACCTTCGCGCGCCTGCAGCTGAACCGACGTCCCCGCAGAGCGGGCAATCTGCGCGCCCTTGCCGGGCATCATCTCGACGCAGTGCACCGTGCTGCCGACCGGAATGCTGCGCAGCGGCATGCAGTTACCCACCTTGATCGGCGCCTCGACCCCGCTCACCAACTGCGCACCGACCTGAACACCGCGCGGCGCAATGATGTAGCGGCGCTCGCCATCGGCATAACACAGCAAAGCCAGATGCGCGGAACGGTTGGGGTCGTACTCCAGCCGCTCAACCTTGGCCGCGACTCCATCCTTGTTGCGACGGAAATCAACCACGCGATAGTGCTGCTTATGACCACCGCCTTTGTGGCGCACCGTGATGTGGCCATGGTGGTTGCGGCCCGAGCCACGCTTCTTCGGCTCGAGCAGCGCTGCGACCGGCTTGCCTTTATGCAGGCCCGGGGTAACGACCTTGACGACCGCACGACGACCGGCAGAGGTGGGTTTGACTTTAATCAATGCCATGTTTTTCTCCCTTACTGACCGGACGCGAAGTCGATGTCCTGACCCGGATTCAGGGTGACATACGCTTTCTTCCAGTTGTCACGGCGACCCGTGACGCGACCGGTGCGCTTGACTTTGCCCTTGACGTTCAGCACCTGCACACCCGCAACCTCAACCTTGAACAGACTGGCGACAGCGGCGCCGATTTCCTGCTTGGTCGCATCGGGCAACACGCGAAAAACCACCTGATTCTGCTTGTCCGCAACGCGCGTGCTCTTTTCGGAGATCACCGGCGCGAGAATGACTTTGAGCAGACGCTCTTGACTGATCGCACCCATTACACCATCTCCTCAAACTGCTTGACCGCCGCCTTGGTGATCAGCACGTTACCGAATTTAACCAGGCTCCACGGATCCGCCTGATGCGGCTCGACCACATAAACGTTCGGCAGGTTGCGCGATGATAACCACAGGTTGTCATCGACGCTGTCCGCAATAATCATGACCTTGCCATAACCCATCGACTTGAGTTTGCCGGCTAGCAGCTTGGTCTTGGGCGAATCGATGCCCAGGCTCTCCACCACCTTGAGCTTGCCCTCGCGCGCCAGCTGCGACAGGATGGCCGCCAACCCTGCGCGATACATCTTGCGGTTCACCTTGTGGGTGAAGTTTTCGTTCGGCTTGTTCGGGAACGTGACACCACCTCCGCGCCAGATCGGGCTCGACGTACGGCCGGAACGCGCACGGCCGGTGCCTTTTTGACGCCACGGCTTATGCGTGGAGGCAGTCACCTCCGCACGCGTCAACTGCGCGCGGTTACCGCTGCGCGCGTTCGCCTGGAACGCCGTTACCACCTGATGCACCAGCGCCTCGTTATAATCGCGACCGAAGGTTTCGTCGGAAGCCGCGACGCTGGCCACCTGCTGACCCAACTCGTTAATGACCGCCAAATCCATTAGGCACCCCCTTTCACAGCCGGGCGCACCATCACGTGGCCACCCTTGGCACCCGGAACAGCGCCCTTCAACAAGATCAGCCCACGCTCAGCATCGACGCGTACAACCTCCAGATTCTGTTTGGTACAGACCACCGCACCCATGTGCCCAGCCATGCGCTTACCCGGGAATACGCGGCCCGGATCCTGCGCCATGCCGATGGAACCCGGCACGTTGTGCGAACGCGAGTTGCCGTGCGAGGCGCGCTGCGAGGCAAAATTGTGGCGCTTGATGGTGCCCGCAAAGCCCTTGCCCTGCGTAACACCGGTCACATCGACCTTCTGGCCCGCTTGCAGCAGCTCAACCGAAACCACGGCGCCGAGCTGATACTGCGCAGCCTCGTCCGCAGACACGCGGAATTCGCGCAGCAACTCGCCAGCCTCGACACCCGCCTTGGCGTAATGCCCCGCTTCCGATTTGTTGACACGGCTATTGCGGCGGCTGCCATAAGCAACCTGCACGGCGGAATAGCCGTCGTTTTCTGGCGTGCGCACCTGCGTCACACGATTGTTGGACACTTCCAGCACCGTCACCGGAACGGACGCGCCGCCCTCGGTGAAAATGCGGGTCATGCCGACCTTGCGGCCAACGAGCCCGATACTCATCTTTGTATTTCCTATCACAAGCCCCCGGGAAAACCACGGGGACCAGGGTTGTAGGCGCCGATTACTATTGACCGGCTTCTAAAAGCAAAACTGCAGGGGCGGCATTATACACAGCCGCCGCGACTTTTTACAACTTGATTTCGACGTCCACCCCGGCAGGCAGATCCAGCTTCATCAAAGCATCCACGGTTTTGTCTGTGGGATCCATGATGTCCATCAGGCGACGATGGGTGCGAATCTCGAACTGGTCGCGCGATGTTTTGTTGACGTGCGGTGAACGCAGCACGTCAAAACGCTCGATCGAGGTCGGCAGCGGGACCGGCCCCTTGACCACGGCGCCGGTGCGTTTGGCCGTCTCGACGATTTCAAGCGCCGACTGGTCGATCAGTTTGTAGTCAAACGCCTTCAGGCGGATGCGGATTTTCTGGTTTTGCATTGTTGAGCCTTACTCTTCGATCTTGGCCACGACGCCGGCACCGACGGTGCGGCCGCCTTCGCGGATGGCGAAGCGCAGACCCTCGTCCATGGCGATCGGCTGAATGTGGTGCGGAAATAGAACTGCGGACGGTAGCCGTTGAAGAAGGGGGTATGGCGGCCGCCCTCGTCCTTCGACAGCACGTAGATCTCGGCGCTGAACTTGGTATGCGGCTTGATGGAGCCGGGCTTGGCCAGAACCTGGCCGCGCTGGACTTCTTCACGTTTGGTGCCGCGCAAGAGGACGCCGACGTTGTCGCCCGCCTGACCCTGGTCAAGCAGCTTCCTGAACATCTCGACGCCGGTGCAGGTGGTCTTGACGGTCGGGACGATGCCAACGATCTCGATCTCTTCGCCAACCTTGATGATGCCGCGCTCGACACGACCGGTGACGACGGTGCCGCGACCGGAGATGGAGAAGACGTCTTCGACGGGCATCAGGAAGGGGCGGTCGATGGCGCGCTCGGGCTCGGGGATGTAGCTGTCGAGGGCTTCGGCCAGCTTGAGGATGCTGGGCTCGCCGATGTCGCTCTGGTCGCCTTCGAGGGCCTTCAGC
>NCIH01000008.1:0-50048 GCA_002281975.1 Hydrogenophilales bacterium 17-64-11
AGACCTATGCCACCCACTGGGAGCGCTTCAGAGGCAGTCCCGGCGACGTGCCGACTGCCGTGCCAGCTGCGCGGCTGGATTTTCTGGGCGATCGCATCACCATGCTGCAGCACGAGATCGAGCTGCATTCACGGGTGCAGAAAGTACTGGACGACCGCCGCCGGATGCGCGCGGGCGAACTGCCGGTGGACTGGGGTTACGCCGAGCATCTGGCCTATGCCAGCCTGCTCGACGCCGGCCACAATGTGCGGGTGTCAGGCCAGGATTCGGCGCGCGGCACGTTTTTCCATCGCCATGCGGTATGGCATGACCAGAAGCGCGAGCGCCGCCAGAGCGGCGTCTACATTCCGCTTGAGCATATCCACAACCAGCAGGGCAACTTCACCATCATCGATTCGCTGCTGTCGGAAGAAGCCGTGCTGGCGTTCGAATACGGCTACGCCACTGCCGACCCCGACACGCTGGTGGTATGGGAAGCGCAATTTGGTGATTTCGCCAACGGCGCGCAGGTGGTGATCGACCAGTTCATCACCAGCGGCGAGGCCAAGTGGGGACGCCTGTGCGGCCTCACGCTGCTGTTGCCGCACGGCTTCGAGGGGCAGGGGCCGGAGCATTCGTCAGCCCGCCTCGAACGCTATCTGCAACTGTGCGCGCAGGACAACATCCAGGTATGCGTGCCGACGCTGCCGGCGCAGATGTTCCACCTGCTGCGGCGGCAGATCGTGCGCCCGCTGAGAAAACCGCTGGTGATCATGAGCCCGAAGAGCCTGTTGCGCCATCCGGCCTCCACCTCGTCGCTGGCGGACCTGAGCGGCGGAGCGTTCCAATCCGTGATCGACGATCCGCGCGCGCCGCGCGATTGCAAACGCGTGGTGGCGTGCAGCGGGCGGATATGGTTCGACCTCGAAGCGGCGCGTGTCGCGCGCGGGCTGGACGATATCGCGCTGGTGCGCATCGAACAGCTCTATCCCTTCCCCGAAGCCGAATTCCGCACCGTGCTGAACGCCTATCCGCAGGCCGACACCTTCGTCTGGGCACAGGAAGAGCCGATGAACCAGGGCGCGTGGTTCCAGACCTTGCACCATCTCAACCACTGCGCGCCGGGCGGCCGGCGCTTCAATTACGCCGGCCGCCCGGCTGCCGCCGCGCCGGCGTCGGGTTATGCCTCGCGCCACCGGGCGGAACTGGATGCGCTGCTGAACGATGCGCTGGAGACTTCGTATGAAAATTGACGTGCGTGTACCGACCCTGTCCGATTCGGTCGCCAGCGGCACCCTGCTGCCATGGCGCAAGCAGGTGGGCGAGACGGTGGCGCGCGACGAAACCCTGGTCGATCTGGAAACCGACAAGGTGATCCTGGAAATCCCCGCGCCGGCGTCCGGCACGCTGCTCGAACTGCGCAGGGAGGAGGGCGCGGTAGTGAAGGCCGACGAGGTGGTGGCGGTGATCGAGACCGGCGAGGGCATGGTTGCGCCCGCGCCCGCTGCGAAGCCGAAGCCTGCGCAGGCCGCGCCGCCGCCGGCTGCAGCCGTCACGCCGGCCGCGGGCATGGCGGCGCCGGCAAAAGCCAGCGTGCCGCTGCCTGCCGCCGCGGCAGCGGCGGCCGCCGTCCTGCCAGGCGAAAGCCGCCGCGAACCGCTGTCGCGCCTGCGCCTGCGCGTCGCCGAGCGCCTGGTCGCGGCGCAGCACACCGCCGCCATGCTCACCACCTTCAACGAGGCGAACATGCAGCCGGTGAACGAATTGCGCCAGCGCTTCAAGGCCGAGTTCGAGGTGAAACACGGCGTCAAGCTCGGCTACATGTCGTTCTTCGTGCGTGCGGTGTGCCAGGCGATGCAGCAGTTCCCCGTCGTCAACGCCGCCATCGACGGCGACGACATCGTGTGGCATGGCGACGTCGACATCGGCATCGCCATTTCCAGCCCGCGCGGGCTGGTGGTGCCGATCCTGCGCCGCGCGCAGACGCTGTCGCCGGCCGGGATCGAAGCGGCCATCGCCGACTTCGCCAGCCGCGCGCGCGAGTCCAGGCTCACTCTCGAAGACCTGTCGGGCGGCAGCTTTTCCATCACCAACGGCGGCGTGTTCGGTTCGCTGTTGTCCACCCCCATTCTCAACCCGCCGCAGTCGGCCATCCTCGGCATGCACACCATCCAGGAACGCCCGGTCGCCGAAAACGGCCAGGTGGTGATCCGCCCGATGATGTACCTGGCGCTGACCTACGACCACCGGCTGATCGACGGCCGCGACGCGGTGCAGTTCCTGGTGGCGGTGAAGGCCGCGCTGGAAGCGCCGGAAGCGCTGTTGAGCGAAATCTGATCATGCCGTCCCTGCAAGAGAACACCGACACCCTGGTCGAGGTCCGCGACCTGCATTTCGCCTATGGCGACCGCCAGGTGCTCGGCGGGATCAATCTCGCCATCCCGCGCGGCAAGATCGTCGCCATCCTCGGCGTCAGCGGCTGCGGCAAGACCACGCTGCTGCGCCACTTCGGCGGCCAGCTCAAACCGTCGCGCGGCAGCGTGGCATTCGACGGCCAGGTGGTGCACGAACTGAACAACGCCGATCTCTACGCGATGCGGCGCAAGATGGGGATGATGTTCCAGGTCAGCGGACTGTTCAGCGATCTGTCGGTGTTCGACAACATCGCCTATCCGATGCGCGAACACACCGACCTGCCGGAAGAGGCGATCCACGATCTGGTTCTGATGAAGCTGCACGCCGTCGGCCTGCGCGGCGCCCACGCCCTGCGCACCGGCGAGCTGTCGGGCGGCATGGAGCGCCGCGTGGCGCTGGCGCGGGCGATCGCGCTCGACCCCATGCTGATCATGTACGACGAGCCTTTCGCCGGCCTCGACCCGATCTCGCTCAACACCATCGCCAACCTGATCCGGCGTCTCAACGATGCGCTCGGGCTGACTTCTGTCGTGGTGACCTATGACGTGTCGGAATCGCTGAAGGTCGCCGACTACGTCTATTTCATCCACGACGGCGTGGTGGTGGCCGAGGGCAATGCCGCCGAGATGGCCGGCTCCGCCGACCCGTTCGTGCACCAGTTCGTGCATGCGAAGCCCGACGGGCCGGTTGCCTTCCAGTACCCGAGCCGGCCGTATCCGGAAGAGCTCGAAATCAAGCCTGCCGCACCCTAGCGGCCTGCTTTCGAAAGATCGGAACGCAAACGGCCGCCGCGCTTATTCCTCCAGCAGTGTCACCGTGGCGCTGGCCGTCGCCGGATCGATATCGAACTGCACTACGCAGTATTCCGTCTGTTCGTCGATGGGCGTGGGGTCGTCCGCGCAACTGCAGCCGGCAATCACCCCCGTATAAAAAATCCCCGCCTTGACGCGGATCAGGCCGGACTCTTCGCGCGCGCTGATCGGCATCGCCCGGAAAGGCTGGTCCGTGACGTGGCTGCTGATGGCCAGGGCCTGCTGCAGCGGCAGCTGCGCGGCATCCAGCCGTTCGATTTCCTGCTTGAAAACGGCCTCGAACCCGGGCGTTCCCCAGGCATGCAATGAGTCGGGCAGATGGATCATGGACGCGGCTCCTTATCCGGTTGAGACGCCGGGTCGCTCAGACATGCGGAAACTCCGGATTATGCGCAATCTCCCAGACAAATCCATCCGGGTCGGTGAAATAGCCGGAGTAGCCGCCCCAGTCCGTCGGCTGTCCGGGCTTGGTGACGACGGCGCCGCAGGCGGCAACCCGCGCCAGCAGCGCATCCACTTCCGCCGGCGAGCGCACGTTATGCGCCAGCGCGAAGCCGCGAAAGCCCGAGCCTTCCGCTGCGAGGCCGGCGTCGGCGGCCAGGCTTTCCCGTGACCAGAGCGCAAGCCAGGTTTTCCCGAGTTCGAAGAACGTCACCGACGGTGGCGTTTCCAGCCGCGGCAGGCCAAGGCATTCCTGGTAGAAGCGGGTGGCGCGCCCGAGGTCGGCCACGCCGAGGGTGATGAGGCTGATGCGCGGCTCCATGGCGTTCTCCCGGGCGAGCGTGCGGTCAGGCCAGCGGTTTCAGGAAATCAAGCATGTCATCGAAAACCTGCTTCGAGTTCATGATGAACGTGTGGGTGCAAGGCACCTTGACCGATTCCGCTTCGAAGCGACCCGTGGCTTCGGACACGCCGAGAATGCAGTCGTTGGCTTCCATGCCGAACGGCAGCCAGGGCGCGCGCGGGCAGCCGACGCCCGCATAGATCCGGGTCGGCATCGACGGCATCGGCAATTGCAGCATGAACGATTCGAGCGCCAGCAACCGGCCCATTTCGCCCGTCAGCAATCGATACAGCCGGAAGCGGGAAAAAACCCTCGCGGCCCTGCAGGCAAGCATCGGTGGCGCCAGGAACAGGCAGGCGGATGGCGCCCGGTTTTCCAGCTGGCCAAGCGCCGTCCGGATGATCACCGTCCCCAGCGAATGCCCGACCAGCGCGTAGTTCCCGGTGTCCACCCGGCGATCGATCAGTTTCACCAGGCGCGCGACCGCACCCTGCAGGGTTTCAAACGCGGGAACGTAGCCGAACAGCACCGGATTGTGGCCGGCCCGCCGCAATCGCCGGCGCAGCCGCGCCATCGAGAGGGGGGTTCTACCCATTCCATGAATCAAAACCAGGTCCATGCGTTGCCGAAAAGCACTGTGTGGGTTGCAGAAGGAGCGGAACAGGGTCCGGACCGGGTTTTCCCGCCATGTCCGGCGATGCCGCCCTGAACGGCGCGCGGCATGGCGGAGGGTTTGACGATGGGATGCCGCGCCTGTTCTCTTTTCCGTCGACGCCTCATTTCCCGGTGGCGGGCGCCGCAGGCATCAAGGCGCCGCCCCGGTGTGCGGGGTTCTCAGGAATGCCTGGCGATCGAACCCAAGCGCTGCGGCCCGATTCAACAAGGCTTCCAGCGTCGCCTCGTCGAGCTTCGGCTGTCTCGCCAGTATCCATGCGTATTTCCGGCCGGGTTCGCCGACCAGCGCCCAGCGGTAGTCCGGGTCGAGCGCCAGGATCCAGTAGTCGCCGTAGAAGGGGCGGAAGAAACTGACCCGCAGCTTGGCGCCATGGCTGCCCGCCACGACCCTGGCGATTCCGTCGGCCTGCTTGATCGCGCCATCTGCGGTGCGGCAGCGATTCACCACTGCCACTTCTTTTCCCTCCGGGCGATACAGCGCCTGGGTATCCGATGCGCACTTCGCCTGAAAGCTGTTCGGCAGGCGCGCAATCTCGTACCAGGTGCCGTAATAGCGGCCCAGATCGACAGCCTGTACCGTCGGAAGCGGCGGGTGCGGGGTTGTGGAGCACGCCGCCAGCAAAGCGGCGGCGCCAAGGCTGGCGAGGTAAGCGGGGTTTTTCATGGTCTGATGCCCGGGGCGGGTGCCGGCCTGCGCGCCGCCGTTCCCGGTCCGCATTCGATAATGTTGGATGACCCCATGGACCGCCCAAGGCGCGGAGCGTTCCGGGCGCGGGGATGACGGATTGCGCTAGCGGCCATGGGCAAGAATGAAAGCTTTCAGGGCTACTGCGTCGTTGAACCTTTCTTCCTTCGCGCCGAACAGCAATGTCACGGGGCGCGTGTCGGCCAGTTCGGCCAGCTGCGCCAGCGCCGCTGGCTGCTGGCGCAGTTCCTGCTGGTAGCGCTGCCTGAATTCGTCCCACTTTGCAGGGTCGTGATTGAACCATTTGCGCAGCTCGGTGCTGGGCGCAAGCTCTTTCAGCCATAGGTCGACGCGGGCCTTTTCGCGGCTGAGGCCGCGCGGCCACAGGCGGTCGACCAGAATCCTCGCGCCGTCCTCCGGCGACGGGGATGCGTAGACGCGCTTGACGCGAAGCTCCATCCGGCTATCCGCGTTGCCCGCCGCGCTTCGCATCCACGCTGAATGCGCCGGCGCCGTGGACATAGAGCATCAGCAGCCCGCCTCCCATGGCAAGGTTCTTCATGAACATGATCGTCTGGGTCTGGTCGCCGAAGTTGGCGTGGAAGAGCAGGGCCGAAACGATGCTGAATGCTGCCAGCGCAAGCGCGGCCCAGCGCGTGAGGAAACCCGCGACCAAGGCGAGGCCGCCGCCGATTTCCAGTGCGATGACCAGCGGCAGCAGCATGCCGGGCAGTCCCATGGCCTCCATATAGCCCTGCGTTCCGATGTAGCCGGCACCGAGTTTGCCCAGTCCGGAGATGAGGAAAATATGGGCGAGAAGAATCCGTGCGAGCAGCGTGATTGCATTGTTCATGAAACCTCCCTGGTCGAAAAAAGCGCCGTCGGATCGCCGGCCGCTCGAGGCGGCGGGCCAGCACCCTCCCAACCACTATAGTCACTCCGCAGACAAGCGGCACCTGCGCAAATCGAGCCGCGCCCCCGGCGGGGCCGTCGGTGCCGCAGGGTCAGGCAGGCGTCGCCAGCTTCAATCCGATAATGCCCGCCACGATCAACGCAAGGCTGAAAATCCGCGCCGCGTTCACCGCCTCGCCCAGCAACACGATGCCGAGCAAGGCCGTGCCGACAGCGCCCACGCCAACCCAGACGGCATACGCCGTGCCGACCGGCAGCGAACGCATCGCGATGCCGAGCAATGCCAGGCTCGCCACCATCGCCGCCACGGTTCCAACGGTCGGCCAGAAACGCGTAAAACCGTCGGTGTACTTCAAGCCGATTGCCCAGCCGATCTCAAGCAGTCCTGCGACAAACAAAATGGCCCAGTTCATTCAACGAATCTCCTTTGCGCTGGGTCGTCCCATGGTCGAAGCGAGCGCGCGAGGTCGTCCCCACGTCGCGGATGGCGGCGGCTTGCCTTGCGGGGGGTGCCCGGGGTGGCCGCAGACCGGATGAAAATGCCCGATGCCCGGGCTCAAGGCAGCATGCGGCGCAGCACGTCGTCGCGCTTGACGTAATGGTGGAAGAGGGCGGCGCCGGCATGGAGCAGAACCAGAACTCAGACCAGATATGCGCCGGAATTCTTGTGCACGAAGTCGACCGGTTTTTCGAATGTTTCCCAGGCTACGCCGAGCGACTTGAAGAGTCCGGTGTCCTTGAAGCTCGGGATGTCGCCAAGCCCCATGAACTCGATCGCAACCCCGGTTCCCAGATAGCCGCTGATGGGCATGACGATCATGAACAGGTACAGCGCGCGATGCATCCCGTGCGATGCGAGGTGCTCGAAACGGGTGCCGGGCGCGTCGTCCGGCTGGATGCTGCGGAAGAACCAGAACACGCGCGCCACGACCAGCGCGGCGACGGCAACGCCCGCGACCAGATGCGTTTGCAGGGCGAGCCAGTTGGCGGGCGTTTTCGGCAGCGTAAACCAGTGCCGGTAGTAGACCGCCACATAGCAGACCAGGAACAGAACGGCGATGCTCCAGTGCAATGCCTGGGCGACCGACCCGTAGCGCTCGCTGCTGTTCGCCCACGACGGCGATTGCCCGTCGTTTGTCTGCTCCGCGTCTGCCGGCGCCATGCTTGAAGGCGGCTTCTTCGCCATGATCCGGTGACATCCCAAAAAACCGTAGCGTATACGGGCATATCGTTCGAGCCAAGCGGGACCACTGGCGTGGTACTCCGCCAGAGCAAGGGTTTGGGCGTCGCTGCGTTCAGCTGCGGAGTGGAAGTGCCGCGCCAATTGCCGCAAACAAGCCACCGCAGGCTCGGTTGAACCGGCGCCCGACGCGGCCGAGCCAGGGCCGGATCCTGCTTGCCGCACTGGCAAGCATGTACTCGGTGAGCACCTCGGTTGCCACGAAGGTGCCTGCCAGCACGGCGAACTGCAGCACAAGACCGCGGCCCGGATCGATGAAGTGCGGCAGAAAGGCGGTGAAGAACAGCAAACCCTTTGGATTGGTGGCCGCCGACAACGCGCCTTGGCGGAAGAGCGACCAACCCGTTGCCAGTGGGCGCGATTCGCCCAGATCAACGGCGATCGGCGGGGAGCGCCAAACCTGAATGCCCAGCCACACGAGGTAGGCGCCGCCAAGCCACTTGAGCACGGCGAGCCAGACCACCGACGACTTGATGAGGGCGCCAATGCCGAACATTGACAGGGCGATGATCGTCACGAAGCCAACGGCTCCCCCGAAGATGGTGAACAAGGTCTTGCGCCGGCCGTGCAGTGCCCCGTGGGTTAGCGCGAGGAGTCCGTTCGGGCCCGGCGAAAGTGAGAGTCCGATCGAAGCAACGAGGTAGACGAGCCAGGTAAGCCAACAGTAAAACTGACCCGACTAGTTTCTGAGTTGGCGGCAGCATATTCACGGTCATCCTTTTAAGCCGATGCCCAACGTAGAGCTAACCGGCGCTGCGCGGCTCTATCGCGCAGCGTCCAGCGACCGAAGGGAGCGAGGTTGTGCGCATCACGTGATGCCGTAACGACGCTCCAGCGGAATGTCTTGCTGCCACATTTTGACCTCTAACGTGTAGCTAAGGGGCGCGCCGAAGGCGCGTCCCAGCGACCGGAGGGAGCGAACTTGAGCGTAGGGTTAGGCTGCATTATGGCAACCCCTTAAGGCCTTGAAACTCCAATGCAGCCATAAAGTTTTTGATCATTCTCGCTTGCTCCTCCGGGCTATTTCTCATTGATGAGTTAGCCCATTTTTCGAATGACTTTGCACTGAAATTGAGAAGACCATTTGTTCCATCCTCAACGTCTACAACAAGAAAACGAGAGCCCTCACGGTATTCAGCAGTGACGCGCGACGAAGTGCGGGCGGTGCTGGGGAAGATGGAGGGCGTCTACGGAC
Organism: Hydrogenophilales bacterium 17-64-11; assembly: GCA_002281975.1. Classification (GTDB taxonomy): domain Bacteria; phylum Pseudomonadota; class Gammaproteobacteria; order Burkholderiales; family Thiobacillaceae; genus Thiobacillus. The sequence goes on from NCIH01000008.1 coordinate 8,698, forward strand.
TGCTGGCGCGTCTGCTGTACGGCACGGGGATGCGCTTGATGGAGGTGATCCGGTTGCGGGTGAAGGATGTGGAATTCACGCGCGGCGAGATCGTGGTGCGCGATGGCAAGGGGGCGAAAGACCGGGTGACCATGCTGCCCGAGTCGGTAAAGGCCGATTTGCAGGCCCATCTGGCATGGCGACGCGATCTGTTCGAGCGGGATTTGCGGGCAGGCAAGGCCTCGGTTTACCTGCCGGATGCACTGGCACGCAAGTATCCGAACGCGCCGACGGAGTGGGGCTGGCAGTATGTGTTTCCGTCGGGCAGCTATTCGATCGACCCGCGCAGCGGCGAGGAACGCCGGCATCATCTCGACGAAAAGCTGCTGCAGCGCGCGATGAAGCGGGCGGTGCAGGCGGTGGGCCTGGCCAAGCCCGCGACGCCGCATACGCTGAGGCATTCGTTCGCCACGCATCTGCTGGAGCGCGGGCAGGACATCCGCACGATTCAGGAACTGCTGGGCCACAAGGACGTGGCGACGACGATGGTTTACACCCATGTATTGAACAAGGGCGGACACGGGGTGTTGAGCCCGCTGGATATGTGATGACGGACGAAGACTACATGCGCGCCGCGCTGGAGGAAGACGCAGGCGCTGGGTGATAAACTGTCAAGGCAGCTATTTACTGGAGACAGCCATGCAAACAGCGAAACAGGAAGTCGCTTCCCTGCTCGAACGGCTGCCGGAAGGCAGTTCGCTGGAAGACGTGCAATACCATCTGTATGTCATCGAGAAAATACGGCGCGGGCTGGAGCGGGCAGAAGCCGAAGGCGCCATATCGCAAGTGCAGGCAGAGGATCGTCTGGGTAAATGGTTGATCAAGTCGTAGTCTGGTCGCCCGAAGCACTGGACGACGTAGATGACATAGCGCGTTATATCGCGCGCGACTCAGCATTTTATGCGGCTGCGGTTGTCGAAAAAATACTGGTGGCAGCCTCTGGGCTGGGCCAGTTTCCTCAGACAGGACGCATCGTCCCCGAACTGAACCAACCCGACTTGCGGGAACGTTTTGTATACAGCTATCGTTTGATTTATCGGATTCAGCCGGCACACATACTGGTGACGGCCGTCATACACGGCAGACGTCTGTTGGACGATACGGCGACCAGCCGAATAACGGGGAAATGACTCTCGCCTCCAGAGATTTTGTATGACAACCATCGCTGTTTCTCCCGAATTTCAGGCAGTCATCTCACGCAACCCGTGTTGCTTGCTGAATGTCCGGCCAGGCCAAAAACTCGGGGCACGCGTTCGGGGCGGCTACATCGAATCGATCGCTGAACAACCCACACTCGCCGCGCGTGCTTTTCTATCCGGAATCGACACCCGGGTCGAGCGCGAGAACGACCGCGCATGACCAGCCAGAAAGACATAAACCGGGTTGACTCTTGCGACTGGCTGGAACACGTATGACCGAAGACGAGGATTACATGCGCGCCGCGCTGGAACTCGCGCGCCAGGGCTGGGACGCGGGCGAGGTGCCGGTGGGGGCGCTGGTGGTGTGCGGCGGCGAGATCGTCGGGCGCGGCTATAACCAGCCGATTTCCAGCCACGACCCCACGGCGCATGCCGAAGTGATGGCGCTGCGCGATGCGGCGGGGCGGCTCGGCAATTACCGGCTGGTGGGCTGCACCCTGTATGTGACGATGGAGCCGTGCGTGATGTGCGCGGGGGCGATCCTGCATGCGCGGGTGGCGCGGGTGGTGTACGGGGCGAAGGAATACAAGACCGGCGCGCACGGCAGCATCGTCGACGTGTTTGCCGAGCCGCGCCTCAACTACCATTGCGAGATTTCCGGCGGGGTGCTGGCGGACGACTGCGCGGCGATGATCTCGGGCTTCTTCGAGGCACGCCGGCAGCAGAAAAAGGAGGCAGCGCAATGAGCGATCTGGTGATCGAGGTGGACATGCGCCTGCAGCAGTTGTACCTGTGGGAGCCGTATCCGGACGGCGACATGCTGATCCGCCAGTATCCGGTGTCCACCGCGGCCAACGGGGCGGGGGAGCAGAGCGGCAGCTACTGCACGCCGCGCGGGCGCCACCGCATCGCGGAAAAGATCGGCGCCGGCGCGCCGCTATGTGCGGCCTTCAAATCGCGCCAGCCCACGGGCGAAATCTGGACCCCCGAACTGGATGCCGCGAACCCCGGGCGCGACTGGATCCTGACGCGCATCCTGTGGCTGGAAGGGCTGGAGCCGGGCAAAAACCAGGGCGGCACGGTGGACACCCACAACCGCTATATCTACATCCACGGCACCAACGAGGAACACAAGCTCGGCACGCCGGCATCGCATGGCTGCATCCGCATGAAGAATGCGGACGTGGCCGAACTGTTCGATCTGGTGAAGGTGGGGACCGAGGTGCGCATCAGCGCATGAGGCATGCTGCCGTCGGGGCAGCTGAAAAACAGCCCTGGGGGGCTTTCCCGCGTAATTCAGTATCGTCTCTGCGGAGCGGGTCGCGGCCCGGAGGTGGCGTCCTTGTGGCGGAAGTTGATGCGGCCTTTGGTCAGGTCGTAGGGCGACATTTCGATGGTGACCTTGTCGCCGGCCAGGATGCGGATGCGGTGCTTGCGCATTTTGCCGGAGGCGTAGGCGGTGATCTCGAAGCCGTTGTCCAGGGTGACGCGAAAACGGGTTTGCGGCAGCACTTCGCTGACGACGCCTTCCATTTCGACTAATTCTTCTTTCGACATGATTTGATTCCTCATGGTGGGCCGACGGCACGACGATGCGTACGCTGGCGCGTGGGTGGAAAGGTGAACGATCGCAGCGGGGAACTGCGGCAGCCGCGCCGGGGTTGCGCGCTGGGAAAGCCAATGAGGAAAGCCGACAGGTTGCCCGCCAGGGGCAGAGGGACTGACCAAAAGACCAATTCGTCGGGCCAGTATGGGGGCCGGCGCGCGTCTTGGCAAGGCGGGTGGCGGCCCGCCGCTGTGGGACGGGGCTGCGGCGGAGCCCTGCGCCGGCCGGAGGGAATTTCCCCGCCGCCTGAGGGGGCAATTGCCGCTAGCCGGTGGCGCCGGCGGCGTCCGCCGGGGATTCGAGATGCAGGGTGCGGGTGGGGAGGGCGATTTCCGCGCCGTGGGCCTGGATGATGGCGGCGACTTTCAGCAACACGTCCTGCTTGACCTCGTGGTAGCGCGCCCACTCGACGGTCTTGGTGAAGGCGTAGATGAAGAAATCCAGCGACGAGGTGGCGAACTGGTTGAAATTGACGATCAGGGTGGCGCCGGTGTCGATTTCGGGATGCGCCTGCAGCATGGCCTTCACGTCGGCAACGATGGCGGCCATTTTGCCGAGATCGGCGTAGCGGATGCCGATGGTTTCCTTGATGCGCCGGTTGGTCATGCGGGTGGGGTTTTCCACCACGATGGTGGTGAACAGGGCATTCGGCACGTAGATCGGGTTCTTGTTGAAGGCGCGCACGCGGGTGTGGCGCCAGCCGATGTATTCCACCGTGCCTTCGATCTGCTTGTCCGGCGAGCGAATCCATTCGCCCACGGTGAACGGGCGGTCCAGGTAGATGGTAAGGCCGCCGAAGAAGTTGGCCAGCATGTCCTTGGCGGCGAAGCCCACCGCGATGCCGCCGATGCCGCCGAAAGCCAGCACGCCGGAAATGCTGAATCCCAGCGTTTGCAGGATGACCAGGGCGGCGAGGATGACGACGCTGACACGGCCCAGCTTGGAGAGGGCTTCGACCGTGGTGCGGTCCACCGCCTTGCCCGCCGCCGCGCGGCGCGCGAGAAGATTGCCGGAGACGTTGTTGATCAGCCGCAGCAGGAACCAGGCGAGCGCGGCGACGACGAGCATGTCGCGGACAAGCCCGACGAAATCGGGAACGGGCGTGCCGCGGTGCTGGTGCGCGATCTGGATGGCGAAGGCCGCGCCCGCCACCCACAGGATCAGCGTCAGCGGCTTGCGGCTGGCCCTGATCAGGGCGTCATCCCAGATGGCCGAGGTGCGTGCGGCGATTTTTTCGATGTGGCGCAGCAGATAGTAGGCGCCGATATTGATGGCGAGAATCGCGGCAATCGCCATCAGCGCCTCGGGAAGCCAGGGCTGGGCCAGGGAGGAAAGAGCGAATTGTTGAGCCAGATCGTTCATGAGCGGGGTTGGCGTATGGGCAGGAGGCTGGGCGGTGAAGCAGGACGTCCGGAGTGATTGTAAGTTGAAACCGCCCTGTGCCGGAGTGCGCACTCCGGCGACACCGCTGAATGGGATTAAAGGCGGCAGCAGGATAGGCGCCGCGGTTGTTTCCTATACTGAACAGCCCAAGCGCTACGAGAGGAGTCGAGCCATGAACATGCGGATTGCATTGCCCTTGCTGCTGCTGGCGGCCCTGGCTGGAGGATGCGCGGAACTGGACAGCCTGGGGGGAACGAAATATGGCGCGGCGGACGGCGCCGTGGCGAGCCAGACGGATCGCGACGGCACCCTGGCCAAGCTGGAAAACATCGAGGTGGACGACAAGTTCAAGCTGGGGGTGGGAACGGCGGCGGGCGCTGTGGCGGGCGGCATTCTCGGCGCGGGAGTGGGCGACAGCACCACGGCCACGGTGGCGGGGGCGGTATTGGGCGGCCTGGCCGGAACCTATGCCGAGAGCAAAATCCATAAGGCGGATGCGCAGCGCGTCACGGTCGACATGAAGACCGGGGGGCGCGTGACGATCGTGCAGCCGATGGATGGGCGCCTGCGTGAAGGCATGAGCGTGCGCGTCGAAGGCAGCGGCGAGAACGCCCGCGTGGTGCCGCGCTGAAGCGGCGCAGCCATTCGCCGGGCGCCTGCCGCGCGCCGTCGAGGTGTGGAATGGCGCTGTGTTCGATAGCCATATCATGATGAAAACATTAATTTTTATGTGGCTTTTGGCTGCCGTTCGTACTATTCGCCGCGGGCCTTATTAGCGGTACCCGTGACGGCATCTGGCGGGTACGATGCCCGGCTCGATAATAGCCGTCCGCCCGCCTTATGGCCCGTAGTGCCGTCCCCCTCACCGATAGCCGTATCCGTCAGACCAAGGCGCCCGACAGACCGACCAAGCTGGCCGATGGCGGCGGCATGTATCTGCTGCTGCGGCCGGATGGTTCGCGTTACTGGCGGCTGGATTACCGCTTCGATGGCAAGCGCAAGACGCTGGCGCTGGGCGTGTACCCGGAGATTTCGCTTGGCGAGGCAAGAAGGCGCCGCCGTGCGGCGAAGGCGCTGCTGGCGGCCGGGCAGGATCCCGGCGCGGTCAGGAAGGCCGGCAAGGCAAACAAGCCGGGGGCCGGCGCGGACGAGCAGGCCTATGCCCTGGCCATTCTCGGCGAGGGGATGTGGGATTGGGATCTGCGCAGCGGCCGGGTCAGGCATAGCGCGCAGTGGGCGCGCCTGATGGGGCTGGACGAACGGCAGCAGGAACACGACTGGCAGCAGGCCGTGGCGGCGCTGCATGAGCAGGACCGGGAAGCGGTGATGACGGCGATACGGCGCTGCATCGAGGGCACGGCCGCCTTCGAGTGCGAGCACCGTATCCGCCACGCCTGCGGCGCCACGATCTGGGTGCGGAACCGCGGCGAGGTCATGCGGCGCGATGCCGACGGCACGCCGCTGCGCATGGTGGGCAGCCTGCGCGAGGTGACCGAACAGCGGCATGAGGCGCTGGTCATGCGCTGCCACAATCTGCTGCTGCAGACCATCGCGGCGGTCAACGAGATGCTGATGGCGGAACTGCCGGAACAGGAACTGATGGCGCGCATCTGCCAGGAACTGGTGCGCGACAATCTGTTCCGCATGGCCTGGATCGGCCTGGTCGACGAGGACGGCGTGACGGTGCGCCCGGTGGCGGAGGCCGGCAGCGTCCGCGGCTATCTGGCCCAGGCGGATATCCGCTGCGACGACTCGCCGCAGGGGCGGGGGCCCACCGGCAACGCCATTCGTTCGGGTGCCACGGCGATCAACGACGATACCGAGACCGATCGGCAGTACGCGCCGTGGCGGGAGCAGGCGCGTGCCCAGGGCTATCGCTCGTCGGCGGCGACGCCGCTGCGGGTGCGCGGGCGCGTGATCGGCGCGCTCAATGTCTACAGCGATGAAGCGCATGCGTTCGGGCCTGAAAAACGGATATTGCTGGAAAAGCTGGCCGCCGATCTCGGCGTGGCCATGGGGAATCGCGCGGCACTGGCCGCGCTGCGCGAGAGCGAGGAGCGCTTCCGGCTGATTTCCAGCGTTGCCACCGATCTGCTGTATTCCTGCCTGCAGACGGGGACGGGATTTCATGCCATCGACTGGGCAACGGCCTCGGCGGATCGCATCTTCGGCTATACGCTGGACGAGATCCTGGAGCAGGGCTGCTGGCGCAGCTACGTGCATCCCGACGACCTACCCGAGTTCGACCGCAACATCACCCACCTGGCGCCGGGGCAGCGCAGCGAGTGCGAGCTGCGCATCCTCGCCCGCGATGGCGCCATCCACTATGTCCGTGCCTATTCCATGGAGGTGAAATCGGATGACGGGCAGCATCGGCTGTATGGCGCCTGCCAGGACATCACCGAGCGCAGGCAGGCGGAAGCGCGCATCGCGTTTCTTGCCCATCACGATGTCCTGACCGGCCTGCCCAACCGCGTGCTGTTGCGCGACCGCTTCGAACAGGCGCTGGCGGTGGCGCAGCGGGCCCAGTCGCATGTGGCCATACTGTTTCTCGATCTCGACAACTTCAAGGTGGTGAACGACAGCCTGGGGCACGCCGCCGGCGACGAACTGCTGCTGGCCGCGGTCTCGCGCCTGTCCCGCCGCATGCGCGACAGCGATACCATCAGCCGCCAGGGCGGCGACGAATTCGTTCTGCTGCTGAATGACATTCCCGACCTGGATACGGTGAAACGGATTGCCACCGACATCCTCAGCCATCTGGCCGAGCCGGTGGAGATCAACGGCCACGTGCTGAACGCGTCCTGCAGTATCGGTATCGCGATTTATCCCGAGGACGGCAGCGATTTCGACAGCCTGCTGCAGAAAGCCGATACCGCCATGTACAACGCCAAGGATGCCGGCCGCAATAGCTACCGCTTCTTCGACGAGCAGATGAACCTGCAGGCGCATGAGCATTTGATGCTGCAGCATCGGCTGCACCAGGCGCTCTACCGTGCGGAACTCCAGGTGCATTATCAGCCGCAGCTGGAAATCGGCAGCGGCAAGGTGATCGGCGTGGAGGCGTTGCTGCGCTGGCAGAATGCGGAGTTGGGCGAGGTGGCGCCGGGCCGCTTCATCCCGGTGGCGGAAAGCTGCGGCCTGATCGTGCCCATCGGCGCCTGGGTGCTGGAACAGGCTTGCCGTCAGGCCCAGGCGTGGCGCCAGGCCGGATTGTCCGACCTCGCCGTGTCGGTCAACCTGTCCGCCATGCAGTTCCGCCGTTTCAGCCTGATCGAAATGGTCGCGGGCGCGCTGGGCAGGAGCGGCCTGCCGCCGCATTTGCTGGAACTGGAACTGACCGAGTCCATCCTGCTGCAGGATGTGGAGAGCACCCTGGATACGGTGCAGCAGCTGAAGCGCCTGGGCGTACGCTTGTCCATCGACGATTTCGGCACCGGCTATTCGTCGCTCAGCTATCTCAAGCGTTTCGCCGTCGATCGGCTGAAGATCGACCAGTCCTTCATGCGCGACGTCAATACCGACCCGGACAATGCCGCCATCGTTCGCGCGGTCATCCAGCTGGCCCGCAGCCTGCGCCTGGACATCATCGCCGAGGGCGTGGAAACGCCGGCGCAGCTGGCTTTCCTGCGCGAGGAAGGATGCCGGGAAGCGCAGGGCTACCTGTTCAGCCGGCCGTTGCCGCCGGCCGCCATGGAGGCCTTTTTGCGCGAACGCATCGCACCGGCCGACGCGGCGAACGGCGGGGCGCTGTAATTCCGGTTCGCCTCCCGGCGCCTCTCGCTCTATGCTGGAAAAATGTTGGTTGCCATTGCGGGTAACGGCCATGAGTCACAAGCGCGAGAGTTTGCTGCGATCCATTTTTGAAGGGCCGATCAGCGGCAATGTCCACTGGCGCGAGGTGGAATCGATGCTGACGCACCTGGGCGCCAGAGTGGAGCCGCACCACGGCGCGAATTTACGCGTGGTCCTGAACGGGGTGGAAGGTTTCTTGCACCGCCCGCACAACAGCAACACCTGCAGCAAACAGGAACTGCGCCATGTCCGCGATTATCTGGTGTCGGCGGGCGTGAGCCCGTCGCAGGACCGGGCCGGAGAGCAATAGCCGGCGGTCGGATCGAGGACGCATTTCCTCCATCGATAGGTGATCCGATTGATTGAGAAATTTGCATAAGTGCTTTTTGTTTCTATAGTTTTTTTTATGCGTTGCCGACGCAAAAAAAACGGGAGGGACGAAATGCAAGTGACTCGAAGACAGTTCTTCAGAATCTGTGCGGCGGGGGTGGGCAGTTCCAGCCTCGCGGCGCTGGGTTTCGCACCCGGCGAGGCGTTGGCGGAAGTGCGCACATTCAAGCTTGCCCAGGCCACGGAAACCCGCAACACCTGCCCCTACTGCTCGGTGGGCTGCGGCCTTTTGATGTACAGCCTGGGCGACAAATCCAAGAACACCGAAACCGCGATCTTCCACATCGAGGGCGACCCCGACCATCCGGTCAACCGCGGCACCCTCTGCCCGAAAGGCGCCGCCCTGGTGGATTTCGTGCGCAGCCCCAATCGCCTGAAGCACCCGGAATACCGCGCGCCAGGCAGCAAGGAATGGAAGCGCATTTCCTGGGACGATGCCTTCGACCGCATTGCCCGCCTGTTGAAGGACGACCGCGACAAGAACTTCATCGCCACCAACGACAAGGGCGAAACGGTCAATCGCTGGCTCACCACCGGCGTCCTCGCCGCTTCCGCCTCCAGCAACGAAACCGGCTACGTGACGCACAAGGTTGTCCGTAGCATGGGGATACTCGGATTCGACAACCAGGCGCGTGTCTGACACGGCCCGACGGTGGCAAGTCTTGCCCCGACGTTTGGCCGTGGAGCGATGACCAACCATTGGGTTGACATCAAGAACACGGACCTGGTTCTGATCATGGGCGGCAATGCCGCCGAAGCGCACCCGTGCGGTTTCAAGTGGGTGACCGAAGCGAAGGCGCACCGCAAGGCGCGCCTCATCGTGGTCGACCCGCGCTTCACCCGCTCGGCCGCGGTGTCCGATTTCTACGCGCCGATCCGTGCCGGCACGGATATCGCCTTTCTCGGCGGCGTCATCAACTACCTGCTGACGCACGACAAGATCCATCACGAATACGTCAAGAACTACACCGACTCCAGCTTCCTGGTAAAGGACGAGTTCGCGTTCGAGAACGGCCTGTTCTCCGGCTACAACCCGGAGAAACGCAGCTACGACAGGTCGTCCTGGGGCTACCAGATCGGCGAGGACGGCTACGCCAGGGTCGACCCCACGCTGCAGCATCCGCGCTGCGTCTTCCAGTTGATGAAGGCGCACTACAGCCGCTACACGCCCGAGATGGTTTCCACCATTTGCGGCACCCCGCAGGCGGCCTTCCTCAAGGTGTGCGAGACGATCGCGGAAACCGCGGCGGCCAACAAGACCATGACCATCATGTACGCGCTGGGCTGGACCCAGCACTCGGTCGGATCGCAGATGATCCGTACCGGTGCGATGGTGCAGTTGCTGCTGGGCAACATCGGCGCGCCCGGCGGCGGCATGAACGCGCTGCGCGGCCACTCCAACATCCAGGGGCTGACCGACCTGGGGCTGCTGTCCGATCTGCTGCCGGGGTATCTGACGCTGCCGCGCGATGCGGAGCAGAACTTCGATGCCTACATCGACAAGCGCGCCTCCAAGCCCTTGCGTCCGGGGCAGCTGAGCTACTGGCAGAACTACAAGAAATTCCACGTCAGCCTCATGAAGGCCTGGTTCGGCGACGCCGCCACCGCGGAGAACAACTGGTGCTACGACTGGCTGCCCAAGATGGACAAAGGCTACGACCTGCTGCAGGTATTCGAGGACATGGGCCAGGGCAAGGTCAACGGCTACGTCTGCCAGGGTTTCAACCCGCTCGGCTCGGCGCCATGCAAGGTCAAGGTGTCGAATTCGCTTTCCAGGCTGAAGTTCCTCGTCATCGTCGATCCGCTGGCGACCGAGACCTCGGAGTTCTGGCAGAACCATGGCGAGTACAACGATGTCGACCCGGCCAAGATCCAGACCGAGGTGTTTCGCTTGCCGTCGACCTGCTTTGCCGAGGAGGACGGCAGCCTGATCAACTCCGGACGCTGGATGCAGTGGCACTGGAAAGGCGCCGAGCCGCCCGGCGACGCCCTGGGCGACCAGGAAATCATGGCTGGCATCTTCCTCAGGGTCCGTGCGCTGTATCAGAAAGAGGGCGGTGCTTTCCCCGACCCCATCCTCAACCTGACGTGGAAGCACAAGGTGTCGTCGTTCCCCGCACCCGAAGAACTGGCAAGGGAGTTTTCCGGCAAGGCGCTGAAGGACGTGACCGATCCGAAGGATCCGGCCAGGGTGCTGGTCAAGGCGGGCGAGCAGCTGAACGGCTTCGGCGAACTGCGCGACGATGGCTCGACCGCCTGCGGCTGCTGGATTTTTGCCGGCGCCTGGAGCGAGAAGGGCAACCTGATGGCGCGGCGCGACAACGCCGACCCCTTCGGCATCGGCCAGACCCTGAACTGGGCCTTCGCCTGGCCGGCCAACCGGCGCATCCTGTACAACCGCGCCTCCTGCGACCCGAGCGGCAAGCCGTACGATCCGACGCGCAAGCTGATTGCCTGGGATGCCGGGGTGGGCAAGTGGACAGGGGCCGACGTGCCGGACTTTGTTGCCGATTCGGCGCCTGAAAACGGGATGAACCCCTTCATCATGAACCCCGAAGGGGTGGCGCGCTTCTTCGCGGTGGACAAGATGGCGGAAGGTCCCTTCCCCGAGCACTACGAGCCTTTCGAGACGCCGCTGGCGGCCAATCCGCTGTCGCCCGGCAATCCGCTGGTGCGCTCTTCACCGGCTGCGCGGGTGTTCAAGGACGACTGGGCGACGTTCGGCAAGGCCGACAAGTTTCCGTTCGTTGCCACCACCTACCGGCTCACCGAGCACTTCCATTTCTGGACCAAGCATGCCCGCCTGAATGCCATCACCCAGCCCGAGCAGTTCGTCGAGATCGGCGAGGAACTGGCGAAGGAGAAGGGGATCAAGGCCGGCGACCATGTGCGGGTGAAGTCGAACCGCGGGCATATCGTCGCGGTCGCCGTGGTGACCAAGCGCATCATGAGCCTGAACGTGAACGGCAAGCGGACCCATACGGTGGGCATTCCCCTCCACTGGGGCTTCATGGGCCTGGCGAAGAACGGCTATCTCACCAATACCCTGACCCCCTTCGTGGGCGACGGCAACACCCAGACGCCGGAGTTCAAGGCGTTCCTGGTGGATGTTGAAAAAGTCTAGGAGGCGATGACATGGCACTCCAATCGCTCGACATCAAGGCCCGTTCCGCCACCACCACCCCGCCGCCCAGGGCGCGCGACCCGATTCACGTCGCCAAGCTGATCGATATCTCCAAGTGCATCGGCTGCAAGGCCTGCCAGGTGGCGTGCATGGAGTGGAACGACCTGCGCGACGAGGTCGGCACCAACACCGGAATCTACGACAACCCGCGCGACCTCACCGCCCAGTCGTGGACGGTGATGCGCTTCTCCGAGGTGGAGGTGGAGCAGGGCAGGCTGGAATGGCTGATCCGCAAGGACGGCTGCATGCACTGCGAAGACCCGGGCTGCCTCAAGGCGTGCCCGGCGCCGGGGGCGATCGTCCAGTCCGTCAACGGCATCGTCGATTTCCACCAGGAGCACTGCATCGGCTGCGGCTACTGCATCACCGGCTGCCCGTTCGACATTCCGCGTCTGTCGAAGAAGGACAGCAAGGTCTACAAGTGCACGTTGTGCTCCGACCGCGTCGCCGTGGGAATGGAGCCGGCCTGCATCAAGACCTGTCCTACCGGCGCGCTGGTGTTCGGCACCAAGGGTGACATGATCCGTCATGCGGAAGGGCGCATCGCCGACCTCAAGGAGCGCGGCTACGCCAATGCGGCACTGTACAACCCAGAGGGTGTCGGCGGCACCCACGTGATGTATGTGTTGCAGCACGGCGACCAGCCGGAGCTGTATGCGAATCTGCCGAAGGATCCGCACATCAGCCCGCTGGTCAGTCTGTGGAAAGGCATCGCCAAACCGTTGATGAGCATGGGAATCGGACTGGCGGTTTTTGCCGGATTCTTCCATTTCGTCACGGCGGGTCCCAAGGAAGTCGAGGAAGAGGAAAAGCGGCCATGAGCACGATGATTCAACGCTACACCGCGCGGGAACGCAGCAACCACTGGGTGGTGGCGATTGCCTTCATCCTTGCCGGCCTCTCGGGGCTGGCGCTGTTCCACCCGGCCTTTTTCTTTCTCACGAATCTGTTCGGCGGCGGCCCTTGGACGCGCATCCTGCATCCCTTCATCGGCGTGGTGATGTTCCTGTTTTTCATGGTGATAGCCGTGCAATTCTGGGGACGCAACCGCTTCACGCCCGCCGACCGCGAATGGCGGAAGCGCATCGGCGATGTGGTGAGGAACCGTGACCAGGGCCTTCCCGAAGCCGGCAAGTACAACGCCGGGCAGAAAATCCTGTTCTGGGTCATGGTGGTGAGCATCCCGGTGCTGTTGATTTCCGGCATCGTCGTCTGGCAACCGTGGTTTGCGCCGTTTTTCCCCATCGGACTGCTGCGGGTGGCGGTGGTCGTGCATGCCCTGGCAGCCTGGATCATGATCCTCGGCATCGTCGTCCACGTCTATGCCGCGATCTGGGTCAAGGGAACGGTCAGGGCGATGACGCGTGGCACGGTATCGGCCGCCTGGGCGAAGCAGCACCACCGCGCCTGGTATCGCGAAATGACCGGCAAGTGATTAGTGACGACTTCACACAAGGGATACGCTAGCGCATATGACCACCACCCTCCTGCAACCCGGCCAGATCGAAGCGGCGGCCGGCAGTATTCCCGAATTGCGGCTGCCGCCCGCCGACCTGTTCCTGACGCGTGCCCGGAGGCTGGAACAGCTGGCCGAAGGACATACCCTGGGCAACTACCTGCGCTTCGTCGCCCACCTTGCCCATGCCCAGCAGAAACACCTCGATGCAGGCCCTGCGGCGAGCCTGCCTGCGCCTGAACTGCTGGCACAATGCCGCGAATACCGCATGCCGCCACTGGCTCCGGCCGGATTGGCCCGTCCCTCCGGATGGTGCGATACGGCGCGACACCTGGCCCTGGCGGTTCAAGACGCACTGCCCCAGGCTGGTCAGGCAGCGTTGCAGCCTGTCCTGGAAAGCCAGGGTGCCTGGCTGGAAGCACAGGCCGGGTACCTGCTCGATGGAAGCCTGCACGAACTGGATGCCGCCACGGCACCGGTGATCGGCGCGGCCCTGCAGGTGCACTGGGTCCACCTTGCGCGCCAGCTCGATTCCACCCAGGTTGCGCGGCCCGAGCATCCCAGCCTGTGCCCGGTATGCGGCTCGCATCCGGTCAGTTCCGTGGTGCGTATCGGCGGCGCCGAAAACGGCCTGCGCTACCTGCATTGCGCGTTATGCAGTTCGGAGTGGCACGTTGTGCGGGCCAAGTGCAGCAACTGCGACAATACCCGCGGCATCGTCTACCATCATCTGGAAGGTGGCGACAGCGGGGTGCGGGCCGAGAGTTGTCCGGAATGCCAGACCTATCTGAAAATCGTCCTCCAGGACAAAAACCCGCAGGCCGATCCGGTGGCCGACGATCTTGCCAGCCTGGCGCTCGATCTGCTGATGGACGAGACGGGCTTTGTCCGCAGCGGGGTCAACTGGTATCTGATTCAAGGCAGCGTGTAAAAAAAATCCGTATAAAGATAAAGCGAGCCATACCGCTGTAAAGCGCCAATTCATAAACCGCAAAGGGAAGGTCTATCGTGCATAGCGCCCCGCATCTCCGCCCCCCCTCGATCGACCGCGTCCTCAACTGGGCTGCCGTCGCCCCGCTCATCGCCGAATATGGCCGCGAACCGGTGCTCGCCGGTGCGCGCAGCGTGCTCGATTCGGCCCGTCAGGCCGTGCGCGATGGCGCACGGGTCGACTACACCGAGCCCACCCTGACGGCTCATCTTGCGGCGCATCTGGCGCAGCGCAACGCGCCACGCCTGCAGCAGGTGTTCAACCTCACCGGCACCGTATTGCATACCAACCTGGGCCGCGCAACGCTGCCGGAAGAGGCGGTGGACGCCTTGATCATGGCGGCACGCCATCCATGCGCACTGGAATACGACCTCGCAAGCGGTGGCCGCGGCGACCGCGATGACGTGGTCGAGGGCGTGCTGTGCGAACTCACCGGCGCCGAGGCGGCCACCGTGGTCAACAACAACGCCGCCGCAGTGTTCCTGCTCCTGAACACGCTGGCGATGCGGAAACAAGTGATCGTCTCGCGCGGCGAGCTGGTTGAAATCGGCGGCGCCTTCCGCGTGCCCGACATCATGAGCCGGGCAGGGGCCAGACTGGTGGAGGTGGGCACCACCAACCGTACCCACTTGCGCGATTTCGAAAGTGCCATCGGCCCGCGATGCGCCATGCTGATGAAAGTGCACACCAGCAACTATGCGATCCAGGGTTTTACCGCCAGCGTGCCGGAGGCGGAACTGGCGACACTTGCCCACGCCAGCGGGCTGCCTTTCGTGGTCGACCTCGGCAGCGGCACGCTCACTGATCTGGCACGCTTCGGCCTGCCGCGCGAACCAACCCCGCAGGACTCGATCGCCGGCGGCGCCGACCTCGTGAGCTTCAGTGGCGACAAACTGCTGGGCGGGCCGCAGGCCGGAATCCTGGTCGGCAGCCGCGAACTGATCCGCCGCATCAAGAAGAATCCGCTCAAGCGCGCACTCCGTGTCGGCAAGCTCACCCTGGCTTCGCTGGAGGCGGTGCTGCGCCTCTACCGTGACCCCGACCGCCTGCCCGAACGGCTCACCGCGCTGCGCCTGCTGACACGGCCGCAATCCGATATCCACGTGCAAGCCGAGCGCCTGCTGCCCGCATTGCGAGGCGCGCTCGCCGGCTGGCCGGTCGGCGTGACGGTCGAGCCCGCGCTGTCGCAGATCGGCAGCGGCTCGCTGCCGGTGGACCGCCTCGATGGCTGGGCGCTGGCGGTGAAGCCATCCACGCGCAAGACCGGCGTGCTGCACGACATCGAAGCCGCGCTGCGTGGCCTCCCGGTTCCCGTGATCGGGCGCATCGCCGACGGCGCGCTGCGGCTCGATCTGCGCTGTCTCGCTCCGGGCGACGAAGCCGCCTTCGCCACGCAACTCGCGCAGCTGATTCCAGATAAGCACTGAGAGAAGGAGTGCACCATGCAAAGACGCGAATTCCTTTGGTCCTCGGCGGTGCTCGCCGCGGGCGTCATGTGGCCGGCCCGGCGGGCGACCGCCGCGTTCACGCCGTCCCCGGGTAACGGCTGGCGCCTCTTCGAGGTCACCCACCGGGTCGAGGTGCTGCAGCCGGAAGGCACCACCCGTGTCTGGCTGCCGCTGCCCTCGATTCAGGAAGAGGGCTGGATCCGCACCATGGGCAACCTGTGGCAGGGCAACGCGCTGACGGCGCGCCTGCTGCGCAATCCGGAGTACGGCGCCGAGATGCTCTACGCCGAATGGGCGTCGGGCGAGCAGCCGGTGCTCGAAGTGACCAGCCGTTTCGCCACTCGCGACCGCACCATCGACCTCGAACGCGCCGCCCGGCCCGTGCCGCTGTCGCGCGCCGACCGCCAGCTCTATACCAAGGCAACCAGGATGCTGCCCACCGACGGTATCGTCCACGATACCGCACGCGAGATCACCCGCGGCGCCAGGACCGACGAGGCCAAGGCGCGCGCCATCTACCAATGGGTGGTCGACAACACCTTCCGCAATCCGAAAACGCGCGGCTGCGGGATCGGCGACATCCGCTTCATGCTCGAATCGCGCGATCTCTCCGGCAAGTGCGCCGACCTTAACGCACTCTATGTCGGGCTCGCGCGCGCGGCCGGCCTGCCGGCGCGCGACGTCTACGGCATCCGCGTCGCCGATTCGCGCTTCGGCTACAAGAGCCTGGGCAAGAGCGGCGACATCAGCCGCGCGCAGCACTGCCGCGCCGAGGTCTGGCTCGATCGCCACGGCTGGGTGCCGGTCGACCCCGCCGACGTGCGCAAGGTCGTGCTCGAGGAGTCGCCCGGAAACCTCGCGCTCGACGATCCGAAGGTGACAGACGTGCGGCGGCGCCTGTTCGGTTCCTGGGAAATGAACTGGCTCGCCTACAACACCGCGCACGACCTGCCGTTGCCGGGCTCGCGCGGCGTCACCGTGCCCTTCCTCATGTATCCGCAGGGCGAGACCGCCGCCGGCATGCTCGACAGCCTCGACGCGTCGGCCTTTACCTATCGCATCACTTCGAAGGAAATCACCGCATCCGTATGATCGTCGGAACCGCCGGCCACATCGACCACGGCAAGACCACGCTGGTGCATGCGCTCACTGGCGTAGACACCGATCGTCTCGCGGCGGAGAAGGCGCGCGGCATCAGCATCGAACTCGGCTACGCCTACCAGCCGCTGGAAGTCGGCGGCGTGCTCGGCTTCGTCGACGTCCCCGGCCATGAGCGCTTCATCCACACCATGCTCGCCGGCGCCGCCGGCATCGACTTCGCGCTGCTGGTGGTGGCCGCCGACGACGGCGTGATGCCGCAGACGCGCGAGCACCTCGCCATCCTCGATCTGCTCGGCATCGAGCGCGGCGCGGTCGCGCTGGCCAAGGCCGACCGCGTCGATGCGGTCCGCATCGCCGAGGTCGAGCACGACCTCGAACAGTTGCTCGCCGACACCGCGCTCGCCGGCAGCCCGGTGTTCCCGGTATCGGCCGTGACCGGCGAGGGCATCGCCGCGCTACGCGACCATCTCCACGTGGCGGCGCAGGCGCTGCGGCGCGCAGACGAAGCGGGCGGCTTTCGCCTTGCGGTTGACCGCAGCTTCAGTCTCAAGGGCGCCGGTACCGTCGTCACCGGCACCGTGTTCGCCGGCCGCGTCGCGGTAGGCGACGAACTGATGGTGACGCCGTCGGGAATGCCGGTGCGACTGCGCGGCCTGCACGTGATGAACCAGCCGGCGCGGGTGGGGCAGGCCGGCCAGCGCTGCGCGCTCAATCTTTCCGCTATCGGCAAGGACGAGATCGCGCGCGGCGACTGGATCGTCGCGCCGGCTCTGCACGCGCCGACCGCGCGCTTCGACGTGCGGCTCAATCTCGCGCCGCAGGCGCCCGCGCCGCTTGCCCACTGGGCACCGGTCCACCTGCACCTCGGCGCGGCGCACGTCATGGCGCGTATTGCGCTGCTGCAAGGCGATAAACTTGCGCCCGGCGAATCCGTGTTCGCCCAACTGGTCGCCGATCGCCCGCTCGGTGCGTTGAACGGCGACCGCTTCATCCTGCGCGACGCCGAGGCGCGCCACACCCTCGGCGGCGGCACCGTACTCGACCCCGACGCGCCGACGCGCAAGCGCAAGACGCCGCTTCGCCTGGCCGAGCTCGCTGCGCTGGAAACCCCCGATATTCCGCAGCGCCTGGCACGTCTGCTCGACCTCGGCGGCGTGAACCTGAACACCTGTGGCGCGCACTGGAACCGCACCGATCTCGTCGAGCATTTGCCGGCCGACAGCATGCGCGTCAGCGCCGGCCGCGAGGACTGGGCGCTCTCCGGGGCGCACTGGGCGGGCCTCAAGGACAAGCTCCGCGCCGACCTGGCCGGCTTCCATGAGCGCTTTCCCGACGAGCTCGGCTCCGAGGCCGCACGCGCGCGCCGCATGTTCTTTCCCAAGCTGGCCGTGCCGGTCTTCGCTGCGCTGACTGATGCCGTGCTCGCCGATGGCAGCGTGCGGCGCAGCGGCGCCTGGCTGCACCTGCCGACGCATTCCGTCGAATTGAGCCGCGAGGACGAGGCACTGTGGCAGCGCGTCCGGCCCTGGCTCGTCGAATCGCCGATCGACCCGCCCTGGATGCGGGATCTGGCGAAAAGGGCAGGGCGCGACGAGGCGTCGATGCGCCGCCTGTTGCAGAAGCTCGCGCGGCAGGGCAAGCTCTACCAGGTCGTGCGCGACCTGTTCTACCTGCCGGAGGCCGTTGCCGGGTTGGCGGCGTGGGTGCAGGAACTGGAGCGCGCCTGCGGCGAGACCCGTGCCGCGGAGTTTCGCGACAAGAGCGGCCTTGGCCGCAAGCGCGCGATTCAGGTACTCGAGTTCTTCGACCGCGTTGGCTACACGCGGCGCGTGCGTGAAGCCCACCGGTTGCGCAACCCGGGGCTGTTCGGAGGTGACGCGCACAGGATTTGAAAGGTTCCAAACGGAAGGGATGCGTTCCTGGTGGTGCGGCCGGACTTCAAATCCGGTTGGGGGTGTCAGTCGCTCCCGGGTGGGTTCGACTCCCACTCCCTTCCGCCACTTTTCGTTGGCATGGCAATCCGGCATGCCTGCGACATGTTCTGCCGAAAGCCCTGGCGCCGCATGGGTAATTTCAAGGGAGGCTGCCCGCCCCGCTCCGCGGGCAAAATGTCCGCGATGGCACGTACTTCGTGTTTCGTGCGAAGGCCGTCATCAATGCCGCCGGCGGGGCTTCGCACTGTTCAGGCCGTGCTCGGTGGGCGAGGGGATGGGCCGGACTGGTACGTACCCTGGAGCAGCGCCTCGGCCTACGCCTTGCTGATACAGGCGGGCGCAAAAATGATCCAGATGGAGAACCGGATCGTCCCCGCTCGCTTCAAGGATGGCTGCGGGCCGGTCGGCGCCTGGTTTCTATTGCTCAAGGCCTTTGTCACCAACGCCTGCGGCGAGCATTTCGAGGCCTCGATGCTGGAGGAAATGAATGGCAGATGACCCGGCTGCCTGTCCACCACATCATCGCGTAGGCGAGATGCGTTCGTTGCGGGCTTCGATTACGCCGGCCAGCATTGGCTATATTTCAAGGGCGAAATCGCTCGGTCGGCACCGTATTCTGCGGAGCCTCGACCGCGCGATACCCCGGTGCACGGGGTTCCGCCCAGGAGGTGCCTCATGACGGGGAAAACCACCGCTGTCACGCGTCCGCAGCAACTCTGGGAACGGCTGTTGCGCAACGCGCCGATGTTCATCCTCGACGTGCGCAACCGCGACGAGTTCGAGCGCTGGCGGGTCGAGGGCCCGCATTCCGTCCCCACGCTCAATATCCCGTATTTCGAGCTCCTCGACCTGGAGGGCGAGGAGGATGTCGCCGAAGCCGTGATGCGCGGAGTGAAGGCGCAACTCATGGCGCAGCTGCCCGCCGACCGCCCCATCCTTGCCGTCTGCGCCGAGGGCAATACATCCGGTTACGTCGCGGAAGGGCTGCGCCGCCTGGGCTTCGATGCGGCGAACCTGGAAGGCGGCATGGCGGCGTGGGGCGATTTTTACTTTTGGCGCCCGGTCGAGGAGAGCGAGCGCTTTTCGCTTTACCAGGTGGTGCGTCCGGCGCGCGGCTGCCTGAGCCACGTTCTGGTGAGCGAGCATCGCGCCGCGGTATTCGACCCTGCCCGCCATATCGGGATTTATCACGAACTGGCCGCCGCGCTGGGTGCGCGGATCGAACGGGCGCTGGATACGCATCTGCATGCCGACCATCTGAGCGGCGGTCCGGCGCTGAGTCAAGGCGACCATATTCCCTACCATCTGCATCCCTACGACGCGATCCATCCCGTAGACCTGCTGCCCGCCCGGGTGGCTTATCGCCCGCTGGAGGCGGGGCAGACGCTTCGCATCGGCCTGGCCGAAGTCAGGGCATTGCATTTTCCCGGCCATACCCTGGGAATGGTCGCCTTTCTCATCGAGGGGCGTTATCTGCTGAGCGGCGACAGCCTGTTCCTGGAATCCGTCGCCCGCCCGGACCTGGGCGGCAAAGCCGAGGCATGGACCCCGTTGCTTTACGAATCGCTGAAGCGGATGGCAGAACTGCCGGACGAGACGGTGGTGCTGCCGGCCCATTTCAGCGATATCGCGGCAGGCGATGGAAACGGCGTCTTCCGCGCCACTCTGGGTGAACTCAAACAGCGCAATCCGGGCCTGCTCAAGCTGGCCGAGGGCGAAAAAGCCTTCTGCGACCATATCCTGGCAAACCTGCCGCTGTTTCCGCCGGCCTATGTCGAGATCAAGCGGGCCAATGCCGGGCTGGTCAGTCCGGACGAGCGCCAGGCGCAGGAGCTGGAACTGGGAAAAAATATCTGTGCGGTGGGGAAAACACCCGCTCCACGGCCTGGCATGGCGTGATCCGATTCCTCTGCGATGCCGTCTTCGCGGCCGCAGGGACGGTGAGGTTCAGGTACTCAATTCATGTCCACATAAAATAAATTAAAACATGGTGTTATTAGTATTTTTTAATGTGAAATATTGTAGTCAATTCTGGGCGAAGCCATGTCGTCGTGCAAACAAAATCAATGCGTTACGCTGCGCATTTCAATGCGGTTCAACACAAGCCCGTGCAGCTATTGGCTGACGTCGATAATGTCGGCCCGCTCGTCGGCGCCGAGCGGCTCTTCGGTGTCGAGCTGATGCTGCAGCACGGCGAGATCGGCTTCGGAGGCATCGCCGCCGGTGCGTGACCGATGGACGATGCGCTCGCGCAGGGTGGCGGCCGCAACCGGAAAATCGAGGATGCGGAATTCGACCTGGCGCGCGCGCGCGGTTTCGCGCAGCAGCTCGCGTTGCCAGCGCGCGGTGAAGGTGGCATCGACGATGACCGGCCAGCCGGCGTCGAGCAACTGGCCGGCGAGCTCGGCCAGGCGGCGGTAGGTTTGCTGGGTGGCATCGGCGGCGTAGAGATGCGCTCCGACCGCCGAGCCGCTGCGCGCCAGGGCGTCGAGTCCGGCAAGGCGCTTGCGCTCGACGTCGGAGCGCAGGCGGATGGCGCCGGGGGCCTGCATCAGGGCGCGGGTGACGGTGGTCTTGCCGGAACCCGACAGGCCATGGGTGACGTCGAGGCGCAGGGGCCGGGGACGTGTCAGTGCCGTCGCCAGTTCCAGCAGCGCGTGCGTTTCGGCGAGCGCGGCGTCGCGCTCCGGGCCCGCGGTCTGTCCGCTGCGTATCGCGGCGACCTTGGCGCGCACCAGCGCGCGGTAGACCGCATAGTAGCGCAGCAGCGCAAGGCCCGCATAATCGCCGGTCTGCTCCAGCCAGACGTTGAGAAACAGCCAGGCCCAGTCCGCGTGGCCGCGCTGCAGCAGGTCCATGTAGGCGAACGCGGCCTCGGACTGGATATCGATCCAGCGCAGTTCCGGATTGAATTCGAGGCAGTCGAACACCAGCAGTTGATCGTCGACCCAGGCCAGGTTGCCGAGGTGCAGGTCGCCGTGGCATTCGCGCACGAAGCCGTCGCGCTTGCGTGCAGCCATCAGCGGGGCGAGCCGTGCATGCTCGGCATCGCTCCAGTGCTGCAGGACGTCGAGTTGCCGGCGGTCGGCGGCGGTGTCGAGGTGCGGCGCGATCTGCAGGAAATTTTGCGCCACCGGCTGCCGGATGGCGTCCGCGCTGCCCCACGGGTGATCTTCCGCGGCACGCGCGCAGCCCTGCAGATGGAAGCGGGCGATGGTGTTCGCGATGGTTTCGACCTGCCGTGCGGTCATTTGGCCTTGCGCGTCGAGCCGGTCGAGGGTGGCGTCCGGCGTGAACTGGCGCATTTTCACCGCGTATTCGAAGGCAGCGCCGGCGCCGTTGATGCGCGGGGCGGCGGGGCTGCCGGCGATGGGCACGACGTCGAGATAGATCGCCGGCGCAAGGCGGCGGTTGAGCCGCACTTCGTCGCAGCAGGCGTGCAGGCGCTTGTCGAGGCTGCTGAAATCGAGGAAGCCGAGGTTGAGCGGCTTCTTGATCTTGTAGGCGAATTCGCCGGTGAGCAGGACGTGGGAGATGTGGGTTTCGATCGCCCGGACCGGCCCCGCCGCGTGGTCGTAGCAGGCCGGGTCATGCAGGCTGCGGATCAGTGCAGGCGTGGTGTCGCTCATTGCTTCCGGCATCGCGTCCGTGCCGGCCTGACCGTGGTGCGCATGCTTACAGCTGCCGCGCGTAGTCTTCCAGCTGCCGTTTCGCGGCATCGAAGGCGTCGCGCAGCGCGACGTAGACGTCCTCGTTCTGCTGTCTGTCCACCACGATTTCCGAACCGGGCACGCCAAGGTCGATGCGGACGTTGAACGGCTTGCCTTGCTGCTGATGCCTGGCGGGTTGCTCGACCACCACCCGGCAACTGACGATGTCGGCAAAGATCTGTTCGAGCTTGTGCGCCTTGTCGCGGATGTGCGTGTCGAGGGCGTCGGAATGGGGCATGTCGCGGAAGGTGATTTGAAGCGGGGTTTGCATGTGGGGCTCCGTTGGGTTGGGATGAAGCGGGACGGTTCTGTTCAGGTTACATTTTCGGATGGCCTTCCTGGGCGTATTGCTTTTCGCGCCGCTCTTGGCACACGATGCAGCGCTTGGCGGTCGGGTAGGCCATCAGGCGATCAAAACCGATCTCCCCCCCGCAGTCGATGCATACACCATATTCCTCGTTCTCGATGCGCCGGAATGCCGCCTCGATGTCCCGCAGGCCCTGAATCTGGCGGTCCAGAATCGACACGTTGAAATCCGCCAGCGCATTTGCCATCGATTCATCGCCGCTGTCGCCGGGTTCGCTGTTGAGCAGGTCGATGCGATGCTGATTGTCGGAATTTTCCAGTTCTTCGCGCACTTCGCGCAACAGCGTCTGGTAATCCGTCTTGAGTTTTTCGACGAGTTGATCGAGTTGGGATTGATGAAGTGCGGCCATCGAACCTCCTGCGCGTGTCGGGTTGGAACTGCCTGTCGGAAACATCAGGATAGCAAGCTCCCATTTCAATAGCGACCTGCCAATCCGATTGCTTTGGCGCGCCCGGACAGGATGGCGGAGGCGTTTCACCCCGGATTTGCTCAGGCTGCGGGTGGCCGTGCCTGGATGAATGCCAGCGCGGCAGCGGCCGGCAGCGGCTTGCTGAACAGGTATCCCTGCATGAAATCGCAGTGATGCGAGGTCAGCAGGAGACGCTGCGCCTCGGTTTCCACGCCTTCCGCGGTCACGGCCAGCCCCAGGTTGTGGGCAAGCGCGATGGTGGCGGTGCAGATGGCGACATCGTTGGCGTCGCTCTCGATGTCGCGGACGAAGGACTGGTCGAGCTTCAGGGTGTGGATGGGCAGCAGCTTGAGATAGCTGAGCGAAGAATAGCCCGTGCCGAAATCGTCGATCGACAGGCGCACGCCGAGATCGCGCAGGGCTTTGAGCTGGCGGATGCTGGCGTCGGGGTCGTGCATGGCCGCCGATTCGGTGATTTCAAGTTCGAGGTCGGCGCCCGTCAAACCGTGTTTTTCCAGCGCTTGCGCAACCTGCGCCAGCAGGACGGGGGAGTGCAGTTGATGCGCCGACAGGTTCACGGCCATGGTCACCTCCGCGACCCCGGCGTCGCGCCATGCGCGGAGCTGGCGGCAGGCCTCGTCCAGCACCCACCCGCCCAGCGGCAGGATCATTCCCGTTTCCTCGGCAACCGGAATGAACAGTGCCGGCGACACCAGGCCGTCGCGCGGATGGCGCCAGCGCACCAGGGCCTCGACCCCGACGATGCGGCCATTCCAGCTGTCCAGTTGCGGCTGGTAATGCAGTTCGAACTGGCTTGTCTCGATCGCCACCCGCAGGTCATGTTCCAGCATCAGGCGTTTTACCGCGATCAGGTTCATCTCTGCGGTGAAAAACTGGACATTGTTGCGGCCCAGCGACTTGGCGTGGTACATGGCGGCGTCGGCGTTTTTCATCAGCGCGTCGCCGTCCTCGCCGTCGTCCGGATAAAACGCGAGGCCGATGCTCGCCGTCGAATGCAGTTCCTTTTCGCCGATACGGTAGCGCTGGGCCAGCATCTGCAGAATCTTGTGCGCAACGCGGGCGGCGGCCGCGACATCCTCCACTTCGGTCAGCACCACCACGAATTCGTCGCCGCCCAGGCGCGCCACGATGTCGCTCTCGCGCATGTTGTCGCGCAGGCGGCGCGCCACTTCCTTGAGCAAGGCGTCGCCGACGGCGTGGCCGAGGGTGTCGTTGATGGTTTTGAATCGATCCAGGTCGAGGAATATCACCGCCAGTGCGCGCTGCTCGCGACGCGCCGCGGCCAGCGCCTGTTCCAGCTGGCTTTGCAGGCTGAAGCGATTGAGCAGGCCGGTCAGGGCATCGTGATACGCCAAATGGCGGATCTGCGCTTCGGCCGCCTTGCGCTCCGAGATGTCGGTGAAGCTGGCGACGAAATGGGTGATATGGCCGTCGGCATCGCGTACGGCGGATATCGACATCCATTTCGGATAGAGGGTGGCGTCCTTGCGGCGGTCGATGATCTCGCCCTGCCAGTAGCCCGTCTCGTTCAGTGCGGTCCACATGGCCTGGTAGGTTTCGGCGGGCGTCTGCCCGGAAGCGAGAATGCGGGGGTTGTCGCCGCGAATCTCGTCGATGGCGTATCCCGTCAGGTGGGTGAAGGCCGGATTCACCGCCAGGATGCGGTTGCCGCTGTCGGTGATGAGGATGGCCTCGCCGCTGTGCTCGAACACGTTGGCGTAGAGCCGCAGCGCTTCTTCCGCCTGTTTGCGCTCGGTGATGTCCTGCACGGTGCCGCAGGAGCGGAGCGCTGCGCCTTGCGCGTCGTAGAACGTCTCGCAACGTTCGTTCACCCACTTGATGCGGCCATCCGGCATACGCAGTCGGTGGGCGATTTCGTAGGGGGTGCGGGTCGCCAGCGAGTCGGTATAGGCCCGGTTGACCCGGCCGCGGTCTTCCGGATGGATCGCGCTCAGGAATGCCTCGTAGGAAACGCCGAACGTCGCCTTGTCGACCTCGAAGAGACGGAATATCTCGTCCGACCAGGTCAGCTTGCCGCTGCCCAGGTCGAGTTCCCAACTGCCGACCTGGGCGATACGCTGCGCTGCGCTGAGGCGTTGCTCGCTTTCCTGGAGTGCTGCCTCGGCCATTCTTTTTTCCGTCACGTCGATGCCGATGCCGACCATGAAGGCCATCTCGTCACGCTCGTCGAGCAACAGGGTGTTCGACCATTCGATCAGCCGCCTGGTCCCGTCCCGGGCAACCCAATAATTGGTATGGGATGCGCGCAAGGCATGCGGATTGCGGGCAAAGGCGTTGAATGCCTCCTCGTGCACGCTTTCCCGTTCTTCCGGCGTCAGCAGGAAATCCCAGACAAAACGTCCCTCGGCTTCCGCAAAGGAATAGTGCGTCAGCTTCTCGCAGGCGCGATTGAAGCGGCGGATGCGCCCTTCGCGGTCGAGTACCAGCACCAGGGCTCCGGCCTGATCGAGAATCGCGCCCTGTAGCGAGGATATTTCGCGCAACTCCTGCGAGCGCGCTTCCACCTGGGCTTCCAGGTTATGACGGGCATCCGCCAAGGCGTCGGTCATGTGATTGAAGGCGCGGGCCAGCCGGTTCAGTTCATCGATCTTTTCCTGCGGTGCCCGCTGCGACAAGTCGCCGGCAGCAATGCGGTCGGCCACCCCGGTGAGGTTGCGGATCGGGCGCGACAGCCCGCGTCCCAGAAAATAGGCCGCAATGCCGGACAGCATCAGGAAAAATCCCAGCGCGAGATAGGTTATCCGGCGCAACTGCATGGCCGGCGCCAATGCCTCGGCGATGTCGATCTTCACCACCATGCCCCAGCCGAGGGCGGGCAGATAGCGCCAGGCCGCCACGCCTTCGATACCGGCGTAGTCGCGAACGATGCCGCGGCCGCGATCTCCGGACAGTGCTTTTTGCATTGTCGATGGCGTCTCCCGGAGCGGCTTCCGGTAGCGGTAGGCGGCCTCCCGGACATGCCTGAGCGGGGCGGTGTAAACAGCGTCGTTTCCGTCTTTCTGCATCAGCACCGTTTCGCCGGTGCGCCCCAGGCCGGTGCGGTCGGCCGTCACCGATTCCAGCCTGCTTACATCCAGCTGCAAGGCGAGCGCGCCGGCCACCGCGCCGTTTTCCAGCACCGGTACCACCAGAAAGGCCGCGGGCTGGTTTCCGGACGGCGGATAAAGCGCAAAAGGACTGAGATGGGCCTGCAGGGTTTGCACCGCCTGATCGAATCCTTTCGCCAACTGGGTGTCGCGATAGGCGCCGTGTTTCATGCTGGTGCCGGCATCCGGCTCTTGCGCGATCGAAAACACCACGTTGCCGGCCTTGTCGATCAGCAGCAAGTCGTAAAAGCCGTCGGCTCCGTAGGAGGTGCCGAGGCTGTCGCGCAAGCGGCGTTCGGCGGCCCGGTAGGCGGGGGAGCTCAAGCCGCCTGCGTGGAAGGCGCGCTCCAGGGCGGCAAGGCCGTTGCGGATGATGTTCCTCTGGCTGAGTTGTTTGGCATCTGCCAGCCGTTCAGCCATATAGCTGTCGATTTGCTCGGCTTTTTTATCCGCGATCGTGGTCATGTTCGCCAGCACGGTTTCGCGCAGCGACGCTTCGAACGAGGCCAGATAAAAAGCGGCCAGCCCCGCCAGCGGCAGCACGGCCACCAGCAGATAGCTCGCCAATAGGCGAACGGAGATGGGAAGCGCGCTTATGGCTGGACTCCGAACGGTTGCGGCTGCCCTTGCAGTGCGGATTGCGCGCGATAATCGGGAAACGGGTCCGGGCGCAGCGCATTCCCGGAATGCCATACCAGTTCGAACTGGCCGTCCGCGCGCGCCTTGCCGATGCGCATCTGCTTCCATACGTGCCGCGTGCCGCGATCGACGGCGGCCACGCCCGACGGTGCGGCCGTGCTCTGCTGCAGCATGGCGCGGTTGACCTGTTCGGGGTCGTCGGTGCCGGCATCGCGTACTGCCTGGGCCCATAGCCGCACCCCAACATAAGCGGCCTCGCTCGGGTCGCTGGTTACCCGGTCGGCGCCGTGGCGTTTCCGGAATGCGGCGACGAAACGCTGGTTGGCTTCATCCGGAATGCTCTGGAAATAGCTCCAGACCGCGTAATGGTTGGGATGAAAAGCGGCGGGCCCGATTGCTTTCAGGCCCTCTTCGGCAAGGCTGAAGGACACCACCGGAACGCTGCCGAGGCCGGCCCCGTGCAGTGCGCGAAAAAAATGCGTATTGCTGTCGCCGTTGATGGTATTGATGATCGCGTCCGGCGCCAGTGCGCGTATTTCCGCAACGATCGCGCCAAGGCGGGTGTCGCCCAGCGGAGCGTAGCGTTCCGCCAGCACGGTACCGCCGTTGGCCTTGACCAGATCGCGGACCATGAGGTTGGCGGCGTGCGGGAAGATATAGTCCGAGCCGAGCAGATACACCCGCTTGCCCAGCGTATTGAGTGCCCATTGCGTACCCGGGATGATCTGCTGGTTGGGCGTGGAGCCGGTGTAGTAGATGGACGGCGATTGCTCCAGCCCTTCGTGCTGCAGCGGGTAAAACATCAGGTTCCGGTGCTTTTCCACCGTTGGCTTCACCGCCTTGCGGCATGCCGAAGTCCAGCAGGCAAACAGGGCGCTGACCCGGTCCGCTGCGATCAGCCGCTCGGCTTCGGCCGCGAACACGGCATCGTCGGATCGGCCATCCGCGACCCGCATCTCCACCGGCCGTCCCAGCAGCCCGCCGGCTGCGTTGATTTCCTCGACCGCCAGCCGCACTGCGTCCACCAGCGGACGTTCGTCCACGGCCATGGTGCCGCTGAGGGAATGCAGCACGCCGATGCGGATTGGCGATGCCGGGGTGGGGCGCAGCAACAGAAAAATTCCCAGGATAGTCGTCAGTATGAGGGCAACGATAACCATATGGCGACGAGGGAGAATCATTCTTGCGATTGTAAACCGGAGAACGAATCTTTCTGCAGATTCGTTGGTAGCTTTTTGTTCTATATGAGTTTTTCTACGGCTGGGCTGGGGGTAAAAAAAAGGCGGCACCCCGAGGATGCCGCCTTTGCCTGCAATTCGGGAAATTACTGGATCGCCAGCGTCTTGGCCGAGCTCACCGCTTTCTTCGGCAGGCTCAGCTCCAGCACGCCGTCGCTGTATTTGGCCTGGGCTTTGGCTTCATCCACGTCGTGCGTCAGGGTGAAGCTGCGCATCACCTTGCCGCAGTAGCGCTCCGAGCGCAGCACCTTCTCGCCCTTTTTCTCTTCCTTTTCCGTCTTCGTCTCGGCGCTGATCGAAACCTGGTTGCCGTCGATGCTGACGTGGATGTCCTCCTTTTTCACGCCAGGAATGTCGGCGTGAACGGTATAGGCATCGTCGTTCTCCTTCACGTCCATCTTGATGTGCATCTGGGTTTGCCCTTCGAAGGCAACCGGGCGAACGAAAAATCCCTTGAACAGGTCATCGATGTTCTCGAACGGATCGATACGGGTCAGGCTGAATGGGTCGTAACGGGTAAGATTGCTCATGGGTTTCTCCGCATCTTAAGTAATGGATGGATGGAAAAAAATGGCGGCTACCCCGGTAACCGCTTATTCAACCCTAGACCATCAGGAAGGCATATCAAGACCGGTGCGCCGCGCCGTACTTCTCGGCCCAGGCCGCGATTCCAGGCATGTTCGCAGGCAATGAGGAAATGCTCGATCTGGGTCAGGGCATCAGCTCACGAACATCCGTCCTTCTGCCAGGCAGCCGCACAACTCCCGGTAGAGTGCCTGCAGGCGCGCTTGCGAGCAGTCCGGGCCCAGCGCGCGCAGGATGCGGCGCGCGAGCGGCCCATGTTCCAGCATCACGCGCAGCGGCTCGCGCCAGGGCCCCGCAGTGTCCGGCGGCGCCGTGGCGACGAGATGGCGCCAGAGCTCAGCGGCCCTGCATTGCCGGCCGGGAAAGCCCAACAGCCGCAGATACCCGTCGTCGTCGATCGCCGCCTGCTCCGCATTGCGGATGCAGGCATGGAGAATCTTCGCCAGCGCAGCCGTGCCGATGTCCTGCTGCAAGGCGAGCGGCGACCAGCGGGCGTCATGGAGCGCCCGGATGACGCTGGTGGCGGCGGCGGCGACGGCGAGGTCGGCCTGCGGGCATTCCTGCAGGTCGATCACGCGGATTTCGATGGCGCTGCGCTCGAAGCGCGGGATGGCGCCGCGCGCGTTGAGCCATTCGTGCCGTAGCAAGCCTTGCGGGTCGAGGATGGCGATGTCCCGGTACATCGGCTCGAATACCCGCGTTTCGTATTCGGCCCGGCTGCCGACCGTGTCCGGAATCAGCTGGCCGATCACCGAAGGGACGCGCCGGACGGCGGTGCGGTAAGCCTCCAGGCGGGTGTCCAGAAAGCCGCTGGGAATGCCGTCGGCGACGGGCGAACTCGCGGCGATGGCCGGCAGGATGGGCAGCAGCAGCCGCACAGCGGCGTGCAGACGGGCGAACGTTTCGTCGTCGGCGAAGGGCAGGTTGAGATGCATGCTCTGCAGGTTGGCCTGGCCGTGTTGGCGGCAGCCGAAGATGCGGTCGTAAGCCAGGTAGATGGGGGCGTCGCCGTGGGGCCACAAACGCGTTTCGACGGGGGGGCTCATCCAGGGGTGCATGGCGGTGGGCATGAGGCAGGCGCCGAGGGGGGCGAGCAGCCCATTGATCGCTCCTACTTCTGCCTGGAAACCAACGGCCAAGGGGGCGAGCGCCGGGGCCGGCCGCCTGTTCTTGAGTTCGAGCAGGTGCAGCACGATCTCGTTGGACCAGGCGAAGCGGCCACGGGCGACTTCGTTGGCGACGCTACCATCCGCCGCGCGCAAAAGCGCGTCGGCGATGGGACGCACCGACAGCGTTTGCCGGTCCACGATCATGTATTCCAGTTCGATGCCGAATCCCGCAAAGGCGGGCAACGCAGGGGCCGTGCCCATCAGGCATTCACCCGCTTGCGCGCTTCGATGCGGCGCACGAACGAACCCATGATCTCGCGGTAGAGGGCGTCCTTCAGCACGCCGTCCTCGTTGCCGGCGTCGACGCTGGGATTGTCGTTGACTTCGATGACGCAGCAGCGGCTGCCCACCTGTTTGAGGTCCACCCCGTAGAGGCCATCGCCGATCAGGTTGGCCGTGCGCAGCGCGAGCTTCAATACGTCTTGCGGCGCTTCGGCAACCGCCACGGCCTGCACCGGGCCTTCCTCGTAGCCTGCGCGTCCGGGCTCGCGCCTGACGATCTGCCAGTGCCCGGCAGCCATGAAGTACCTGCACACGAACAGCGGGCGCCGGTCGAGGATGCCGATGCGCCAGTCGAACTCGGTGGGGAGATATTCCTGGGCGACGATCAGTTCCGACTTTTGCAGCAGTTCGCCCACCTTTTCGAGCAGTTCCGGCTCCGATTCCACCTTGGCCACGCCGAGCGAAAACGAGCTGTCCGGCTGCTTGAGCACGCACGGCAGCCCAAGGCGGGGCACGATCTGGCCGACGTTGCCGTGGTGCACCATCAGCGTCCGCGGCGCGGGAATAGCGTGGCGGGCGAGCAGCTCGGCGAGATAGACTTTGTTGTTGCACTTGAGGATGGAGTCCGGGTCGTCGATCACCACCAGGCCTTCCGCGGCCGCCCGCCGCGAGAAGCGGTAGGTGTAGTGGTTGGCGAAGGTGGTGTCGCGGATGAAAAGCGCGTCGAACTCGGGCAGCCTGGCAAGGTCGTCGCGGGCAAGGTACTCCACCTGCAAGCCGACTTCCGCTGCGGCTTTTTCGAAATGCCGCATGGCACGGGCATTGGACGGCGGTTCCGGATTGCCGGGGTCGTGCAGGATGGCGAGGTCGAAACGCGGTTGCGGGCGCTTGTGCATGCGCCGCCGATGGCCCATGAAATATGCCGTGGCGGCCTCCACCACGAAGTCATGATGCGGCGGTGGGATGTCGCTGGCGGCAATGGCGCGCACGCTGCGCAGGCTCCATTGCCCGCGCTGGCGCTCGAAATGGGCGCGCAGCAAGGGCGCCTGCAGCAAGCCGAAGAGCTGATGGCTGAGCGCATCGTAGCGGATCGCCATGTTGCGGCCGAAGTAGATGCTGAGTTCGAATGCGTCCGCTTTGATCGGCGCCAGCGATTTCTTCACCAGTTCGTCCAGACCCTCGGTGAGCAGTCTCACCAGGTTCTGCGATTTCAAGTCCTCCATCGTGCCCACCCTGGGCAGCGGCTTGTGGCCGCGGGCCTCGGCCAGCAAAGAGACGTAGTAGCCCAGGCTCTGGTAGCGATAGGAGCGGCACAGATTGAATACCTTGGCGGAACGTCCCTCGCCATAGGCGGGATCGGTCAGGTAGGCGCGGGACGAAACGACGCTCACGCCTGCGATGTCGAGCGGCCAGTCGCGCGGGGCGTCGACGACGATGAGGATGCTCACGGCGCCGCCCGGGGCGGGTAAACCAGCAGCAGATTGGCATCGTGGGTGACGATGCCCAGCAGCACCGCGCCGATGACGCGATCGATGCTGAGCCAGTATGCGTGCGATGGACCGTAGGGATGGCGCCCGTAGGGATCGGCCACCAGCACGTTGCACTTTTTTCGGTCATAGCCTGCGATCACGACGAAATGGCCGGCAGGCAGGCCACGCAGGTCGTCGGGGTCGTCGTTCGGCCCGTATTCGCGTGCCGTGCGGTACAGATAGGTGGAACTCAGGCCGGTGATGATGGGCAGGTTGCGGCGCAGCAGGCCGCGAACCAGCGGGCGCGAGAGATCGGTCAGGCGCAGGCGGCCGCCCAGGCGCAGAAACTCCAGATAGCCCTCGGTGACCTGCTGCAGTTTCGCGTCGTTTTTTTTCACCTCGCGCTGCCGCTGCAGCCGCTCCGCGATGTTCGTATTCGGCGCAAACCAGGTGGGATCGAACACCGTCAGGTTATAGGTGTAAATGGTGGCCTGATAACCCTGGCGCAGGGCATCGCAGGCCAGGAAAATTGCGAAGGTGCCGCCGCGCTCCATCTTGTGGGTGCGGTCGATCACCTCGGCAAGCGGCGCATCCCCGCCCCAGTAGCTGTAGACGGCCTGCAGGCAGGTGGGGCCGCAGGTTGTCTCGTCCGGTTGCGGCAGCATCCTGACCGGCAGACGCAAGACGCTCGGATGCATGAATGCCGTCCTTCCCTAGCGTTCCCACACCACGCGCAGCAGGTTTTCCCGTTCGTTGTAGTGGTACTCCAGTTCACCCTGGTAGGCATGGTGCAGCGCTTCGCCGATTCCGCGGGCGAGATGGATGTCGGTGGTGGTGATCTGGATGCCGTCATCCCGATCCTCGATCTTCATGATCCGCTTCAGGGGATGCTCCGCCTTGGCGCGGGCCTCCTCGTTCCTGGCCAGCTGGAGCAGTTCCTCGCGATGATCCGCGAAGAACGGTCCGTTCACGGTCACATAGCCGGCCGGAAATTCGTCGTGAATGCGGCGGCATGCCGGGCAGCTTTCCTCATGGGCCGCGGCCGGCCTTGCCAGCCATTGCCAGCGCCCATCGTGGAATACCGCGCCGCATTGCGGGCAAACCGTGGGCTCCGGCAGCTTGTGCTTGGCCTGGTAGGCGTCGTGGCGCGTTTCCTGGACCAGGCGGTCGCGACGGACGGGTTGAAATCCAGCGAATCGATCTTTCATATTGCGCTCCTTCGGTGAAGACGAAAAATCCAGGCAGGGCGGACCGCGGCTGCTCCTTGCGCAGCGTTGCGGAGCCGGGTCGTCGATGAAGATGAGCAGGCGCCTTCATGAAAATCCCCGCTGCCTGCGGCATGCAGCCGGGCAGGCATCCATCGCAGTGGCAGGCTAGGATTGGCGTTCCAGCGCGATTCCAGCCAGCTCGATGACCACACCCAGAGCAAGCACCAGCAGGCCGGCCCATATTTCGGGTGCGAGCACCATCAGCACGCCGCCCAGCCCCACCAGCACCCCCGCCAGAACACGTCTCGATTGCCGCTTATTCAACATGCTGCTGTCCCTCCGGCCTTGGACCGGCTACTCGTAGCGCAGAAAATCTTCAGCGAGGGTGTCGGCGCCGAATTGCTCGATCAGCGCCTCGATTTCCGACAGCAGCGTGTCGCCCTCGTCGTCTTCCAGTGCGCCGTCCCCCACCATCCTGGCGCCCAGCCCGGCCAGGATGGCATCGCGGATCGCCGCAAGCGTGGGCGGGTTTTCGCGGTTTTCGTCGTTGATCACCGCCTCGATCGCGCGCGAGAGCGATTCGCTGGCGGCGGCCTGCGTGAAATCGAAGGCAAGCGCGCTTGCCCCGAACTCCTCGATGAGCGCGTCCAGTTCGTCGAGCAGCGATTCGCCGGCGTCGAAGTGGTGCATTCGTTCGGCCTCGCTGAAATCGGCAGGCAGCAGGCCGCCGAGAAAGCGGCGCACCGCCATCAGCGTGACGGGCTGTTCGCACTCCGGGTTGTTGATCCGGCTTCTGAGCAGTGCCGACAGATGCGGGCTGACGCGACTGGCAACATCGATGGGGTTTCGGGTCATGGCTTTTCCTGCATGTCCGGGGCCACAGGGGCGGATCGTGTATTTTTCAATCTCACTGCCTATATCAAGGTATAGCAGAAGGTTTTCGGGCCTCGCGCCGAACATCGCCGTATCGCGCGATGGAACTCGACGGGTATCGATGGGTATCGATGGACACAAGCCATACCATGCACGTCTCCGATCCGTGGGCGCAGGCAGTCACGCTTGCGGCCAAGCTTGATTTCCTCGGGCAGCCGGGCGCCTATCCGGGGACGACCTCGCGGGTGGATGCGGTGGAGACCCATATGTCCTGGGTCTTCCTCACCGATACCTGTGCCTACAAGCTGAAGAAGCCGGTGCGCTATGCCTATCTCGACTTCGGTTCGATCGAGGCACGGCGTCTGGATTGCGAGGAGGAAGTGCGGCTCAACCGCCGCCTTGCACCCGGGATCTACCTGGGCGTAGTGCCGCTGGCGCTCGATGCGGCAGGGCGCCTGCAGCTGGGCGGGGCAGGGGAGACGGTGGATTGGCTGGTGCAGATGCGGCGGCTGCCGGCGGATCGCATGCTCGATCATCTGCTGTCGAGCGGGACGGTCACCCGCGCGGAGATCGGCCGGCTGGCTTGCCGGCTTGCCCGTTTCTACGCTGCAACTGTTGCGGAGGCCATCACGCCGGCCGCCTATCGGCAAAGCCTGGCCGCAGGGATCGAAGACAACCGGCGCGAGCTTGCCCGCCCTGAATTCGGCCTGCCCCGGGCGACGACGGAATGCCTTGCCCGTTTCCAGCTCGGCTTTTTGCATGATCATGCGGCCTGGTTCGAGCGCCGCGTGCGGCAGGGCCGCATCGTCGAGGGCCACGGCGACCTGCGGCCGGAGCACGTGTGCCTGCTGTCGGAGCCGGTCGTCATCGATTGCCTGGAATTCAACCGCGAATTCCGCATTCTCGATCCGCTTGATGAACTGGGCTACCTGGCGCTGGAATGCGAACGGCTGCACGCCCCGCAGGTGGGGCGCTGGCTGCTGCAAAGCTATCGCATGGCGAGCGGCGATGCGGCGCCGGTTTCCCTGCTGCATTTCTATCAGTGTTGCCGGGCCTCCCTGCGCGCCAAGCTCGCCTTGTGGCACCTGCGGGACGACGGCAGGCATCCGCCCGGCAAGTGGACCGCAATGGCCAGCGACTATCTCGAACTGGCGCAGCGGCATGCCGCTGCGGCGGCAAGCTGAACGGCTCAGGATGGCAGTAGTTCGACCAGCGAACCGCCGGCGTTCAGGCGGTGGATGGCCTCGGCGAACAGGGCGGCCGTCTCCAGCACCTCCACCCGGTTTCCCGGCAGTGCTGGCGGCAGCCGGAAGGGCGCCACCGAGTCGGTGATCAGCACCTTTTCCAGCGCCGGGTCGGCCAGCACGCTGGCTGCCGCGCCGATGAAGAGGCCGTGGCTGGCGACGGCCAACACCCGTGCCGCCCCCAGCGCTTTGCAGGAGGCGGCCGCGCGCGCGAGGGTGGTGCCGCTGCCGATGAGGTCGTCGACGATGAGGGCGGTCATGCCGCCGACTTCGCCCACCACCGCTTC
This sequence comes from Hydrogenophilales bacterium 17-64-11, assembly GCA_002281975.1. Taxonomy (GTDB): domain Bacteria; phylum Pseudomonadota; class Gammaproteobacteria; order Burkholderiales; family Thiobacillaceae; genus Thiobacillus. The sequence continues at coordinate 43,712 of NCIH01000008.1, forward strand.
GCCGGACACCACGCCCTCGCTGCGGCGCTTCTCCATGAAGGCGGAGCCGACGGGGCGGCCAAGGGCACGGGCGAGCGAATCGCGAAAGGCATCCGCCCGCTTGGCGCCGCCCGCGTCCGGCGACACCACCACGACGGGCTCGTCCTGCAGCCGGGCCGCGAACCAGGCGACGAACAGGCCGCGCGCTTCGAGATGCTCGGCCGGGATGCGGAAGGCATTCTGGTAGGCGGCCAGGTTGTGCACGTCGAGCGTCACCATGCGGTCGCATCCCACCGCCTCGAACAGCTGGGCGACATAACGGCTGCCGACCGGGTCGCGCGGCTTGGTCCGGCGGTCCTTGCGGGAATAGGCGAGATAGGGGCAGACGGCGGTGACGCGGGCGGCCGAGGCGTCCTTCAAGGCGCCGATGAAGAACAGCAGGCGGACCAGCTTGTCGTTGGCGCTCATGCCCGGTTCGCCGTAGAGCGAATGGATCACGTAGGCGTCGCGGCCGCGCACGCTTTCCAGCGGCCGCGCCTTGTGCTCGCCGTCCTCGAATTCGCGTTCTTCGTGGCGGGCAAGCGCCACGCCGAGCGCGGCGGCCACCCGTTCGCCGTAGGGGCGGCTGGCGTCAAGCGCGAACAGGCAAGGCGCTTCGCCGGCCATCGAGCGGGCTGCTCCGGGTGCTGGCATCGTTTTCATAATATGCCAGACTCAAAAACAACGACGGCCCGGCAGAAAGGCAGGCAGCATGGAACCCAAGGAATGTTTTTATCAGGAGCAGTTCGGCTACTGCTGGCTGTCGGATGGACGGTGGCTGTTTCAGGCGGTGGATGTGCACGGCAAGCCGGTGGGCAAGCCGGTCGGGGTCGAACTGAGGGAACTGGTCTTCCATCACGATCAGGATGAAGAACTGCATTAGCGCGCGTCGGTCCCGAAGCGCCGGAGGCGGCGCTCTCATTCCCGCAGCGGCGCTTCCTGCGGATCGATGCCTTCAATCTGCGGGATGTCCCTTTGCGGGTGCTTCTTGATGATCCGCTTCAGCACCTCGTCTTCCCTCGGGCTATGGGTGCTGCGCTGCTGCATTCCGGGTTCAGGCGGTGCGGCCGTAGCGGTCGCCCCTGGTTCGGGATGTCCTGAAAACAGTTCCGCCTCGGCGGCAAGCCAGTCTTCAAGATCGAAGCCATGGGCATAACCTCGCCGCATAAACCGGTAATAGGCGGCCTCGCGAATCATGTTCAGGCGTTCCTCGCGTTCGAGATTGCGCCTCCTTGCCATGTCGGAGTGGGCTTCCTGCATCGCGGGCGTACTTGTCTTTCCAACCATTTCGGTTCCTCCGTAGCGGGTTGCATTTTCGATGCTCAGGCCTGTCGACATAATTTCCAGCCAGCTTCTCAATATAGCAATCGTCTGGCCGGCATACGGGAGCTGCGCGCCAAGCCCGCCGGCTTGGCCTTGGATTCATGGCCGTTTGCGGTTTCAGACACGGCGGCTGTATTGAGCTATACAGAAACGAGGTGAGCTTGTCTTGCATTCAAGGGCAGCACTCTTCATCGCATCAGCATCTTATGGAGAAATAACAATGAGCACTCAAAATGCAGTGGGCGAAACCGATTCTCCCGACGTGACCAAAGAGCAGTTGATTTCCGATTTCAAGACGGTGATGTCGGATGCGGAGGCTCTGGTCAAGGCCACGGCCAACCAGGGCGGCGAGGCGCTGGCAACGGTGCGCGCCAAAGCGGAAGCGTCGCTCGCCGCGGCGAAGACCAGGATGGCCGATGCCGAAGCGGCGCTGCTCGTGCGGGCCAAGGCGGCAGCCAAGGCGACCGACGTCTATGTTCACGAGAACCCCTGGAAAGCGATCGGCATATCGGCCGGCCTCGGACTGTTGATCGGTTTCCTCATGGGCCGCCGCTAGCCGACCGGTCATGAGCGAAGAAACGCGAGGAGGAAGCAAAGGACTGTTCGACTCGCTGAAGGGACTTGCCGCAAGCCTGATCGCTATTGTCCATACCCGGCTCGATCTGCTGTCCATGGATCTGGAGGAAGAGCGGGCACGGCTGATGTCCGTGCTGGCGATGCTGCTGGTCGCGCTGTTCTGTCTGGGCGTGGGCGTACTGCTGCTGGCGATCCTGGTGGCGGCCGCATTCTGGGACAGCCACCGGTTCCTGGCATTGGGCGGGCTTGGCGGAATTTTCCTGGCGGGCGGCGCGGCGGCTCTTGGCGTTGCGCGGCACAAGCTGAAAACCAAACCGAAATTGTTCGCTGCAAGCCTGGCTGAATTATCGAAAGACCGGCAGCAGCTTAGCCATCCCTCATGAACGGAAAATCAGCCCGGCTGGCAGAACGCCGTGAACGCCTGGTGGCGCAGGCTGCCGCTCAGCGTACGGCGCTGGCGCAAAACCTGGCGCCCTGGCGCGCGCCGCTGGCGTGGGCGGACAAGGGCGTGGCCGCGCTGCGTTACGTCAGACGCCACCCCGCCTTGCTGGTGGTCGCCACGCTCACGATCGCAGCGTTGCGCCCGCAGCGCCTGGGCCGAGGCCTCGGCCTCGTCTGGGGCGCGTGGCGGTTCGGGCGCAGATTGCTCGGGCGTTGAGCAGCGGACAAGCCGGATCGGGCTCCCTCTGGCTCGATGAGGCGGCCATGCAGCATGTTTTTTCGTGTCAAGCGGTTTCCAGGCAGTTTCCCGGCCATATCCAGCGCGCGAAGGAGTACACGATGCAAGCGAATCCGCTTTCCGCCGAAGCGTTGGGGCAGCTCGATGCCTACTGGCGCGCCGCCAACTACCTTTCCGTCGGACAGATCTATTTGCTCGACAATCCGCTGCTGAAACAGCCGCTCGCCCTGGAACACATCAAGCCGCGCCTGCTTGGCCATTGGGGTACCACGCCCGGCCTCAATTTCATCTATGCGCACATGAACCGGGTCATCCAGCGCGATGATCTGAACATGATCTACATTGCCGGCCCCGGCCACGGCGGGCCGGCAATGGTGGCCAACACCTGGCTGGAAGGCAGCTACAGCGAGTTTTATCCCAACGTTTCCCAGGATGCGACAGGGATGGGACGTCTGTTCCGGCAGTTTTCCTTTCCCGGCGGCATCCCCAGTCACGTTGCCCCGGAAACGCCGGGCTCGATTCACGAAGGCGGGGAGCTGGGCTACGCCGTGTCTCACGCCTACGGCGCGGTATTCGACAACCCTGATCTGATCGCCTGCTGCGTGGTGGGTGATGGCGAGGCGGAAACAGGGCCGCTGGCGGCGGCCTGGCATTCCAACAAATTCCTCAACCCGGGAACCGATGGCGCGGTGCTGCCGATTCTGCATCTCAACGGCTACAAGATCGCCAACCCGGCAGTGCTGGCCCGCATCAGCCCTGACGAACTGGAAAAACTGTTTGTCGGTTATGGCTACACGCCTTATTTCGTCGAAGGCGACGACTCCGAAACCATGCATCAGAAGATGGCCGCCACGCTCGACACGGTGCTGGCCGAGATCAAGGAAATCCAGCGCAAGGCGAGGGAAGAGGGCGATCTGACGCGGCCGCGCTGGCCCATGATCATCCTGCGCACCCCCAAAGGCTGGACCGGGCCGAAGGAAGTGGATGGGCTGAAGACCGAGGGGTACTGGCGCTCGCATCAGGTTCCGCTGTCCGAGATGGCGAGCAAGCCCGAGCACGTGAAATTGCTGGAATCCTGGATGCAGAGCTACCGCCCGGACGAGCTGTTCGACGCGCGCGGCGCCCCGATTCCGCAACTGGCGGTGCTGGCGCCCAAAGGGGCGAGCCGCATGGGGGCCAACCCGCACGCCAACGGCGGCATCCTGTTGCGCGAATTGCGCCTGCCGGATTTCCGCAATTACGCGGTGACGGTGGAACGGCCGGGCCATGCCGACGCCGAGGCCACGCGCGTGCTGGGGGGCTTTCTGCGCGACGTGATGGCCGGCAACATGAAGACCTTCCGCGTCTTCGGCCCGGACGAAACCGCGTCCAACCGCCTCGATGCCCTGTTCGAGGTCACCGACCGCACCTGGATGGCGGAACGCTTCGACTACGACGACCACCTCGCAGCGGATGGCCGGGTCATGGAAATTCTTTCCGAGCATACCTGCCAGGGCTGGCTCGAAGGCTATCTGCTGACCGGGCGACATGGTTTCTTTTCCTGCTACGAAGCCTTCATCCATCTCGTGGATTCCATGTTCAACCAGCACGCCAAGTGGCTCAAGGTCACCCGCATGGAAATTCCCTGGCGGCGGCCGATCGCCTCGCTCAACTACCTGCTCACCTCGCACGTCTGGCGCCAGGACCACAATGGTTTTTCCCATCAGGACCCCGGTTTCATCGACCACGTGGTGAACAAGAAGGCGGACATCATCCGCGTCTATCTGCCGCCCGACGCCAATACCCTGCTGTCGGTGACGGATCATTGCCTGAGAAGCCGCAACGACATCAACGTGATCGTCGCCGGCAAGCAGCCAGCGCCGCAGTGGCTGACGATGGATGCGGCAGTGAAACACTGCAGCAGCGGCATCGGCATCTGGGAATGGGCGAGCAGCGACGAAGGCGGCGAGCCGGATGTGGTGATGGCCTGCTGCGGCGATGTGCCGACGCTGGAAACCCTGGCTGCGGTCGATCTGCTGCGCCGGCTCGTCCCTGAATTGAAGGTGCGCGTAGTCAATGTGGTGGACCTGATGACCCTGCAGCCGAAAGAGGAGCATCCGCACGGCCTGCCGGACAGGGATTTCGACGCCCTGTTCACCGTGGACAAACCCGTCATCTTTGCCTATCACGGCTATCCCTGGCTGATCCACCGCCTGACCTACCGGCGCACCAACCATGACAACCTGCATGTGCGCGGCTACAAGGAGGAGGGCACCACCACCACGCCTTTCGACATGGTGGTGCTGAACGATCTGGACCGCTTTCACCTGGTCGTGGACGTGATGCATCGGGTGCCGAAGATGCGGGCCCGTGCCGCCCATATCAGGCAGGCCATGCGCGACCGCCTGGTCGAGCATAAACAATACATCGAGCGTTACGGGGAAGACATGCCGGAGATCCGCAACTGGAAGTGGCCCTATTGATGTCCATTCTTGTCGTCAACAGCGGCTCGTCCTCGCTCAAGGCCAGCCTCTTCACGGCGGGCGGCGGCAGGCGGGATTTCCGTTTCGAGCATATCGGCCTGGGCCGTTTGCCCGATCACCGCGCCGCGTTCGCCGCCCTGATGCACGAGTTGGGCGCGGAGACGCCGGCGGCGGTGGGCCACCGTCTGGTACACGGCGGTGAAATCACCGAGGCGGCCCGCCTGATCGACGATGCCGAACGAATGCGCCTGGAATCCGTCGTCGCGCTCGCGCCGCTGCATCTGCCAGGCAATCTGCTGGGTGTGGATTTGTGCAGGGAACGCTTCGACGTGCCGCAAATCGCCTGCTTCGACACCGCTTTCCACGTCACCCTGCCGGAGCTCGCCCGGCGCCTGCCGATTCCGCAATCGCTCGGCCTGCGCCGCTATGGTTTTCACGGGCTCAATTACGCCCATGTCGCGCGCCAGTTACCCGGGTTGCTCGGCGATGCCGCCCGCGGCCGGGTGGTGGTGGCTCATCTCGGCAACGGGGCCAGCCTGTGTCTGCTGGAAAACCTTCAATCCGTGGATACCAGCATGGGCTACACCCCGGCGGGCGGCATTCCCATGGGCACGCGCAGCGGCGACCTCGACCCCGGCGTCATGCTGGAGTTGGCTCGACGCCTCGGCGATGGCGAACTGACCGACCTGGTCTACCGCCGCATGGGACTGCTCGCCCTGTCGGACGGTGAAAGCAGCGACATGGCCCGACTTCTGGCCAGCGCCACACCCGCCGCCCGCTTTGCGGTGGATTATTTCAGCAGACAGGTGCGCGCCGCCATCGGCGCCTATGCGGCCAAGGCGGGAGGCGTCGACGCTCTGGCATTCAGCGGCGGCATCGGCGAACACGCCGCGCAGGTTCGCGCCGCGATCTGCGAGCCCTTGGGCTTCATGGGATTTCGGCTCGATCATGAAGCCAACTTGCGTCACGATACCTGGCTCAACGAGCGGACGGCCAAGCCGGTGTTGCGCATCCCGGCCGACGAAGAAAGCATGATCCGCAGCCTGGTTCTGGAGATGTTGAGTGGGGAATATGCTGGCTATGATTGAAACGGCGCCTGTGACGTGCCTGAAATGGGGCGGTTTTGCCGACGCAGGAATGCGGGTTCCGGAGGCGGCACGGATTGCCTCTTCGCCCCGAATACTTCGCATAATGTATATTAGCAAGTCCTGATATAGCACTCTATTGAGTAACGCGAAACTCAAGCCTGCTGCGGGTTCCGCAGCATTCAGACTGGTTG